>DYWT01000302.1 GCA_020742515.1 Sporosarcina psychrophila | reverse complement strand
TAGAACGTTCAATGACCGAAGCGAGAGACCGGAGTGCATCCACATCCCTTAATCCGATTCTACCCATTCCACTGTCAACTTTTACATGGACTTTCAACGGTCGCTTAAAACTTTCACTGATATCCAATGCTGACTGCAACCACTCAGCACTTGAAACGGTAATCGTAATCCCCAATTCAGCTGCTTTTTCAGCAAACATAAGCGGAGACGGCCCCATGACGAGGATGTCCCCGCTAATACCCGCCACTCGGAGTCGTACCGCCTCGTCAGGTGTTGCTACTGAGACCATTTCTGCACCAGCCTCGAAAGCGGAGTGAGCAACTTCCACATCACCGTGACCGTAGCCATCCGCTTTCACGACTGCAATAATTGAAGTTTCGCTTCCCAAATACGCTTTTAGATTCCGAACATTAGTCCGAATCGCTTCCAGTTCGACGATCACTTGCGTTGGGCGGTAATGAACAGGGTTTTCCATGACTCTCCCTCATTTGCATAGTAATACCCCCTATTATCCATCCCCCGCCCTTTTTTCGTCAACTATAGTTATTTCATACCTTCCGCTTTCATCGATCCAGCTACTTCAATCATCTCATCTTGCGTCAATGATTCAGAGGCGATGAAGAAGGAAACACCTTCACTTTCCCAACGTAGTGATTTTTCTGTAAGTGCAGCGATGGCGAATCCAAGATCGACAGGATCTCCTTCAACGGATACCGGCATTTCGTTATCAGGTCTAACTGCTGGTTCCTGTATAATGACGAACTCCTTTTCCCCTCCAAACGTCATAAATGAACGTGTACCAGTATCCGTTTTCACCACTTCTTCATCTAGGAGAGTGCCCTCTGCCCAAACTACTGATGGATAGTACGTGGAGAGTCCTGTTTTTTCATCATCCGCAGGCTCAGTTTCTTTACTCGTATTGGTTTCTTCCATATCTACTTTGTAATCTGCGGCCTTTCGTTCGATGCCAAGTGTAATCTTATTAAATGTGATACGAATTTTCTCTTCCTTATTTTCATCCAGAACTGAAACATACGTTGGCAAGAGTGTCTTTTTGTCAATATGAATTTGCTGGGTTGGCAGAACTTTCTTATGATTATTCCTTGTTGCAGTTTCAAAGACATAGGTATTATCCTCTTCGGTCATCGTAGCATTTTCATCAGCTTTAATATCATCTGACAAAGCACCAATTAAGTATGCCTGACTATTTTGTGCGGGCCATTCACTTTGGAACTTATATGTCTTACCAAGTGATGGTGTGACGACAAACACACCTTCTTTATTGCGTACGATCATTTGGGAGTCCTTACTTCCTGACTGCGTTACGTTAACGCGATAAAAAGTTGGCTTCGTATGCCAGACCTCAACCTCATATAAACGTGGCTCTGCTCCCGTCTTAATTTCCATGGTCGCTTGCAAGTCATACCCTTTCCCATCACTCCACTTTCCACTGAGCTTTTTCATGACGTCCTCTTTCGACGGCGCCCCACATGCCGCGAGGATTACCATGACTGCAACTAACAAAAGAGCAAATATCCGGCTACGCATACAGTTCATCCTTTCTCATTTCAATCGGGTAGGTCATCTTATGAGGAAGGACGAACAATTATGCAAGAAGGATTACTTGAGCTGCTGCGACGGTTTGCGTATGGGTAATCGAAATGAAACCATTAATTGATTCGCCTTTAAAAAATACAGTCGGCTTCCCGCTCGGCTCAGGTAATATGCCGATGTCCGCGAAGTTACACCGAGTTCCAATCCCTGTTCCTAACGCCTTGGCGAATGCTTCTTTCCCTGCAAATCGCCCCGCGAGGAATTCTATTCGGCGGTTACTTGTATGCGATTCGTAAATCTCCAACTCCTTCTCTGTTAAAATGCGCATCCGGAATCTCGGACTCCTGCCATCCAACTTAGCGATTCTATCCAATTCGACGATATCAAGCCCAATTCCTGCAATCAAAAAAACTCCTCCTTTCCAACTAGACCATAAGATATGTATAATGAGGTTATAGATTGAGGTGAATTCATGTTTAGCCGTACAGAAAGCTTCTCGCAATATATCCGCCTATATCCGGTGGTGACGTTATTCCTTGCTTTGAATATCCTTATTTATGTGGTGACTCTTATCCCGATTATTGGGACCCAAGTATTTAACGCTGGCGTTGGCATCAACTTTCTCATCTCCGAAGGAGAATGGTGGAGACTCCTTACACCGATGTTCCTTCACGGCGGTATTATGCACCTGCTGTTTAATATGTTTTCTCTTTTCATTTTCGGGCCTGAACTCGAGAAAATCGCAGGCAAAGCACGCTTCCTGACAATTTATATGCTCTCAGGTATTTTCGCTAATATAGCAACATTTTTCTTACAGGGTCCTGCGTATGCAAGTGTCGGTGCAAGTGGTGCAATTTTCGGGATTCTCGGAGCATTTGGAGCTCTTGTCTATTATACAAAGCATATCCTGCCGCAACTAAGACAGATTATTGTACCAATTATTGTAATCAGCATTATTATGACCTATATCCAGCCCGGAATTAACACAACCGCCCACATTGCAGGGTTAGTCGTCGGATTTTTAATCGGACTCAGCTATTTTCATCCGAAACGGATTGTCAGTTGGAAAGGTAAGAAAAGAAGATAAGAGAGCAGGTTACCCCTGCTCTCTTTCTGTATTTATTGCGTTTTTCTCATACCACGAAAGAATCTTCTCCGCTTCCGCTTCTTCCATATGATGTACTTGGGCGCGAAAAGTACTCATACCCGATTTGATATTTGTCGCTATTGTCGCCACATTTTTACGTTTGTGGAAGTAGTTTTGTTTCATTTCCATCGATTGAATTCTGTTTTTCGTCAAGTAAGCCGTCTGGAGGCTGAAGTTCCTGAACCGCATTGTCAACTGATTGCCAGAAATTCCATAAGCAGCTGAGCGGTGCTGCCATAATCCAAAGAGGACAATGACCGGCACGATAAGAAGCGAAAACAATCCGTATGGAAAGAAAAAGTACGTCAATGCGCCGATTGCAGGAATCATCCATAGGAAATCGACACGATAGAAAAAGCGCTTTCCACGCACGGGGAGTTTCTCCGTTGGTTCGTCAAGTATGAGATCCGGGAATATCTCTTTTAACGGGCCGTAGATATCCGTTCTTTTAACAAGAGGGAACAAGTTAATTTTCGCTCCTTCAACTCCGCCTCCCCCCGCACTATCAATTGCCACAGCGGCATAGCCAAATAGCTGCCTAAAAGGATTTTCAATAATACGCACACTTTGAACCCTATTAAGCGGCACTGTCATTCTTTTTTTCTCAAGCAGACCGCGCGTAATGACAATATCTTCTTTTTCAAGCGAAACACTAAAACCATAGTACGCCAGGAATGTCATCGCAACAGACAGCCCCCAAACGAGAACAAATCCTAAAAAGACAGCAATCGCAACAATAAGAAGACCGAATTTGATGAAGCCCGAAATCTCTTCATACATCCAACCAAACGGAATCATCTCAGCAAACTGCGATAGGAAGATCCCAACACCCGAAAGAATGATCCCAATTCCGCCCGATGTAGTTGCCAGGATTAGCAATCCTTTTGACGACATCGTAAAAACGGATTTCGTTTGCGGTTCTTCCACTGCCTGGATATCTTCCGCCAGCACTCCATTTTCCTGCCAAACTTCCTTTTTGCCAGTTTTCGCCTGTGCTATTTTCTTTTCAATCCTATTTGCTGCCTCTTTCGTAATCGCAGTCAGTTCTGCTTCCGACTTTTTGGAAGAGGAGTTGCCTGCTGTTTCCACTTTTACTTTGACAAGTTTGAAAGGCCGGTGCAAAATCCCTTCCGTATAATCCAGGCTTTGTATCCGGTCGAACGGAATATAACGTTTCTTTTTTACAAATAACCCATATTCAATACGAAGTTCATTGTCTTCGAACCAGTATTCGAAACGCTTCCACTTAATAATTCCTGTAATGAAAAATACAATAATAAGAACTCCGAAAATGATAAAGGTTAAATAATCTAAATACCATTTACCAGACCCCAAATCATTCAAACCATTGGCGAACACAAGCACAATGATCGGCAAGATTGCTTCTTTTGCCGTTTTCAGCACTTCTATAATTGCTGTAATCCAGTGTAACTTATAGCGTGTCTCAGACATCTTCTTCCGCCACCCTTGCAAGCGCTGATATTCTGCTACGAAGTTCATCTGCCTCTTCCATTACAAGAGCAGGGATAGTATGATTTGTCGCTGCTGTAGAAACCGTGATTTCAGCCAAGTCGTACTTCCGCAAAATAGGCCCTTGCGCCGTGTCAACGTGCTGAACACGCACCATCGGGATTAATGTACGCTTAACGATGAAAATACCATGTTGCAGCTCAATTTCCGATTCTCGTACTTCATAGCGCCAACGTCTCCATCTTACTTTAGGGAATAAATAAATAAAAAAGTACGCATATAGAATGACGACCGTTGCAGCCACTGCATATATCCACCACGGACCTTTAAATATGTAAGTCAATACACCCGCCCCAATTGCTACGAGTAATAAGAATGCTGTTTGTATAATCCCGTATAATCTCCAAACTTTTAACCCTTTTTCAGAAATCCGGTTCACCGGTTGCTCTCTCATATAAACACCTCTCCCTTCTAACTTATTCTATACGATTCAGGACGTGAAATGTTTCATTTCACAAGATTGTATTTAGGGTTCTGTATGATGGTTTGTATTAAGTTGTTTACTTTTAACTTTGTATTGTCTAGTTCAATGGGAACGTTGGCTAGTTTCTACACAAAGTTGTGGACTTTACAATGTACAAAAAAGCCGGGTATGCGCTAATTGCGCTACCCGGCTTTCCTACATACTTTTTCGTATTAACGATCTGATTTAGTGTTGCGTGAACGACCGCTGTCTCTTCTTGAACCGTCACGGCTGCCGCTTGGAGCGTTGCCGCCGCTTCCACCGCTACGACGAGCTCCGCCGCCATAACCGCGACCGCCGCCTGACGGACGACCGCCACTGCGGTTGCCTTTATAACCACCGCCACCGCCGCGTGAATTTCCGCGTGCTGGTAATGGACGCTCTTCCGAAATCGATACAGGTGTATCATTCGGTTCACGTGTTAATGATCTGATTGCCGCTGCAACAAGGTCTTTTGCTTCATACTTCTCAAGCAATTCAGTTGCAAGATGCGTGTAATCACTCAATTCGTTTTTGTTTACGATTTCCGTAAGCTGTTCAACAGCCACACGTTGCTGACCAAGGATCGCTTCGTCAGATGATGGTGGATTCAAAGCAGTCATTTGCTTTTTAGTTGTTTCTTCAACAATACGAAGGTAACCCATTTCACGTGGTGTTACAAATGTAATTGCCACTCCACTTTTACCTGCTCGCCCTGTACGACCAATACGGTGAACATAGCTTTCAGGATCTTGTGGAATATCGAAGTTGTAAACATGCGTTACGCCTGAAATATCGAGTCCGCGTGCCGCAACGTCAGTTGCAACTAGGATGTCAACTTTACCTTCTTTAAACTGACGAAGAACCGACATACGCTTCGCTTGAGTCAAATCGCCGTGGATTCCTTCAGCGATGTACCCGCGGATACTTAGTGCATGAGATAGTTCATCAACACGGCGTTTCGTCCGGCCAAAGATGATTGCAAGCTCTGGTTGTTGAACGTTCAACAAACGAGAAAGAATATCGAATTTTTCGCGTTCTTGTGATTTAACAAAGAACTGTTCGATATTTTCGACAGTCATTTCTTTTGACTTAATTTTAACCATTTCCGGATTTTTCATGAACGTTTCCGCAATTTTACGGATAGGTCCAGGCATTGTAGCCGAGAATAGGAGTGTTTGGCGCTCAGATGGCACGCTAGCAAGAATCGTGTTGATATCTTCGATGAAGCCCATGTTCAACATTTCGTCTGCTTCATCAAGTACAAGTGTTTGTACGCCATCAAGTTTCAATGTTTTACGTTTGATATGATCAAGAATACGCCCTGGCGTTCCAACGATGATTTGCGGGTTATTGCGCAATGCGCGGATCTGACGTCCGATTTCTTGACCGCCGTAAACTGAAAGGATGCGTGCACGTTTGTCAGCACCGATTTTGTAGATTTCTTCAGAAACTTGAATAGCCAATTCACGTGTTGGCGCAATTACAAGTGCCTGTACTGCAGGGTTTCTTGTATCGATTTTTTCAATGATAGGAATACCGAATGCAGCTGTTTTACCAGTACCAGTTTGAGCTTGACCGATAACGTCGCGACCTTCCATACCAAAACGGACAGTACCTTCTTGGATTGGTGTTGCTTCTTCAAACCCCATTTTAGCTAGCGCGCGTTGTGTTGATTCACTGATATTTAATTCTGAAAAATTAGTCAAACTTATCAATCTCCTTTGTTTTTTCATTTGACAATTGGTTACATTTGCAAATGAAGGCACGGCAAATTCGAGCCTGTTAAAAGGGAACGTTTCCGATATTTTGCATTCTCTATAGTATAAGTAGAGGTTATGGTTGAAAAGGAAAGCCCGGTCTTTGCCGAGCGGTTCGATCAACGGACAAGTCGTCCAACTTATATGAGCAAACCGTTAAATTCAAAAAAAAGTACTCTTCACGTATGAAGAGTGCTACGTAAATGTATCCAATGTTCATCGTAGTATAACATGGATAAAAGCACTACGCAATCAATCCGCTTAAGTGGTAATAGTCAGTTTACTTATGAAAAACAGAAGTAGTCGTTTGGACGCGACAGTCATAAGATGGACCGGCGAAGCGGCGTTTTTTGCCGAATAGCTGGGCCAGCTTATGACCCAAGCGTCTGGCTACTGGAGCTAGACAGGATTGAAAAGCGGAAGAGGCCTATCGCTGGAACTAGACATCTTCTTGCATGAACCGAAGCACTTCATTGAACCAATTGTCACAGTCATCGCTGTAACAGATATGATGCTTCCCAAGAGGTGATTTTATGAATTCCTTTTTTTCGGAACCAAGTGTTTTCATTAAATGTTCAGCGGTAGTAAACGGGACAATTCCATCTTTCTCGCCTTGAACGATACATACGGGAGTTGTAATAAGTCCATAATAGGGTTCAATTATTCTTACGATACGTAAAAATTCGAATGTGGCACGCAGCGGCGTGTGGGTCAATTTATATTCGTATAAATGGTAAAATGTATTCGGCGGATATTTTGCCTTAATCGGTTTCGCTAACATGGTTCCCATTTCTTTCAATAGGATACGAGGACTTATATACTTTGCCGCCGCACTTAAAAGAACAAGTTTGTCGAACTTGTACCGCAACGCAAGATACATGGCAATAAGCCCACCCATCGAAAAGCCGACCACGATTACGCGGTCGACTTCCTTTTGTAGCTTTTTGAGCGCGAGCTCTGCTTCCATCAACCAAGAGTCAGCAGACACTTTTCCAAGATCCAACGGCAGGCCGTGGCCTGGGAGTGTCGGTAAGGAAATCTGCCAATCCGTTTCTCTTTTTAGAAAATTGACAAGCGGTCGCACTTCAAAGGGACCGCCTGTGAATCCGTGTATGAATAGCACGCCTGTTTTCATTCCCCTGTTCCATTACCTATCAGGTCTTCCACAATATACTCAAGTGCCATTCCGCGCGAGCCTTTTAATAGGACGATCGAATTTTCACCTGTAGATTCTTGAAGTGTATCCACAATTGGCGTGTAATCCTTTTCCGACCATAAAAGCCGCGTTTCGCTGTTGCTCTTTTCCAGTTTTTCATACAACCACTTCATGCGCGGACCGTAGAGCAGGATTCCTTCTAGATCCATCGCCGTAATTTCGTTAGCTAGATTTTCATGATAAACTTGCTCGTCATCTCCGAGCTCAAGCATATCAGCTAGAACAATCCACTTTTCTTTCCGTAATCCAGTGTCCTCTATGAAAGCAAGTGCCGCACGCATTGATGTCGGTGCCGCATTATAGGCATCATTGATAAATAATGCGCCATTGTCGACAACGACCGGCTGCATGCGCATATCTGTTAGCGATGTATGATGCAGAGCCGAACCAATATCAGCAATGCTGACAGTTGCTTCATTGGCAATAAGAATTGCTGCAAGTGCATTTTTCACTTGATGAGCTCCGTAGACAGGAATTGTGAATTCCGCATCAAGTAAACCTGTGACTACAAAATGACTTCCCTCATCTCCAGATTCGATTTTCACAAGTGACAGTGTCGTTTCTTTTTGGTGGCCGAACGAGATAGCTTCTACAGCTGGATGTTGCCCGATAAGTTCTCGCAGGAGCGGTTCGTCTCCATCATAGAATAACTTACCGCCTTCTTGTAGTCCGTCTATAATTTCAAATTTCGCTTTAGCGATTCCTGCACGGGAACCTAGATCCTGCATATGCGCTTCGCCAATATTTGTAATAACAGCAAAATGCGGTTTAGCTAGTTTCGATAAAAATGAAATTTCTCCGAACCCGCTCATACCCATCTCTAAGATTGCGAACTCGGTATCTTCCTCAAGCGACAAAATCGTCAGCGGCAGACCAAGTTCGTTATTATAATTGCCTTCCGTTTTTTGCACCTTGAAATAAGGAGCTAACACGCTTGCAATAAGGTCCTTTGTTGACGTTTTTCCATTTGAGCCCGTAATGCCGACGACTTTACACCTGAGTGTATCCCGATAGGTGCGTGCCATTTCTTGAAGCGCCATCTCCGGGTCTTCGACAAAAATCAGCGGCAAATCAGCAGGGGGATGTGGTTCGTCTTTCATCCATAAAGCTGCGACAGCGCCCCCTTTAATCGCTTGTTCCACATAATTGTGACCGTTCACTTGCTCACCGCGAAAAGGAATGAACAAGTCTCCCGCCGCAGCAGTCCGTGAATCGATTGACACACCTGTCACGAACTTGCCGTCCATATTTTGCCCATCCGCTTGTAACCATCCAACGATTTCAGTTAAAGGTTTTTTCATGTTCAACCACTCTCAATCCATCGTATATTGTATTTTTTGTTTTTCCACATGCCGTTCCACTGCAAGTTCGATTAATTGATCGATTAATTCAGGATAGGTCACGCCTGTTTTCTGCCAGAGAAGCGGGAACATACTTGTCGGTGTAAAGCCAGGCATCGTATTTACTTCATTGATAAGTACTTCGTTTTCTGTTGTGACAAAAAAGTCTGCGCGAACAAGGCCTGAACAATCAAGCACTTTAAATGCACGGACAGCAATGTCTTCCATTGTCTTTTTGACGTTCTCTGTCACCTCTGCCGGTATGGCCAGTGTTGTGTTGCCGTCTTTATATTTCGCTTCATAGTCGTAAAACGCGGCAACAGGCTTTATTTCACCCGATACTGAGCATAATGGCTCGTCGTTACCCATGACACCCATTTCGATTTCGCGCGCAGTCACACCTTGCTCGACGATAATTTTCCGGTCAAATTTTAGAGCCATTTCCACTGCTTCTATTAAACTCTTCCGGTCCGTCGCTTTGCTGATACCTACACTAGAGCCTAGATTTGCGGGTTTAACGAACATTGGCCAGCCGAGCTCCTGCTCCATTTTGTCAACTAACTGTTGTTGTCCGCTGACCCATCCAGTTCGGATGAAGTGGACATAGGGCACTTGTTTCAGTCCTGCTTGTGCGAAAAGTTGCTTCATGACGACTTTGTCCATTCCGGCGGAAGATGCGAGTACACCATTTCCTACGTACGGAACATTCAGTACTTCAAAGAGTCCCTGAACCGTTCCATCTTCCCCATTCGTTCCATGAAGAAGCGGGAAAACGACGTCTAAATCATCTGTTCCGCCGTTCAGGAAATCATGGATGCTATCAGGCTTATTGCCACCGTCGCCTTTGAGACGCAGTTCTTCTAGTGTTTCAACAGGGCTCTGAAGTGATTTACCTTTTCTCCATTCGCCATCGTATGTTATATAAACCGGAACCACTTCATATTTTTCAAGATCTACTGCCTGCGTCACCGCACGTGCAGTCGACAATGACACCTCATGTTCCGCTGATTTTCCACCGTACACTAAACCTAATCTTTTCTTCATGCTTTCCCCTCACTATCTATTATTTTTCGTTACTCCAGTTTACCATGAACGGCTCCCCGTCATGATTAATATATGTAAGCTCTTTAACCAAATAACTTAAGTCCTGTAACCCCGGCTATGATGAAAGATAAAAAAAGGAACTTCAGCGCACTTCTTTTCTCATGAAAGAAAGCCATGCCAATTAGCACACTTCCCGCTGCACCTATACCTGCCCACACTGCGTACCCTGTACCGACAGGCAATTCTTTCATGGCTACCGAAAGGAGAAAGAAACTAAGTGCTGCTGACACGATTGTCAATGCAGTATACTTTATATTTCTGAACCCTTGCGATAATTTCATCGTAATGACAAAAGCCACTTCAAATAGCCCTGCGATGATAAGTATGACCCAAGACACTACTCAGCCTCCCCCTTCCCATCAGCAAGCTTAAGGCCGACAATACCAACAAGCAGAAGCACTAGAAAAAACAGCTTGCTGGCACCCGCCCCTTCATTGAATAAAAGAATACCAGCAATTGCTGTTCCTGCTGCTCCGATGCCGGTGAAAACAGCATAAGCCGTTCCAATAGGAATCGTTTCCATTGCTTTCGCGAATAGAAAAAAACTGATTACGATGAAAACCAGTGTTATTATAGATGGCAGAAGAATGGTGAATCCCTGCGCTTCTTTCAAACCAGTCGCCCAAATAATTTCAGTAACGCCTGCAATAAGTAAATAAACCCATGCCACAACGATGATCCCTCTCTAAAATAAGCCTTAAATTTCCCACAAGTCTAACACGTCCGCCAAGACCCGAGCAACTTCACGTAGATAAATGCGTCCAATATGAGGATATGCATCCGTCCCCGCGATGCGTTATACTAAAAGGTGCTAAAGTATAAAGAAATACAGGTGACTTTCAATGAAATTGACAAACAGGCCAGCGGATCGTTTCGACTGGACGCTCGCCTTTATTCTATTACTATTTTGCTTGATAAGTTTATTTACAATCGCTTCCGCTCAAACATCTGGGCAGTATCCGATTAACTTCGTCCCGTTGCAAATCAGGTGGTATATTGTAGGTGCATTTATTATTGCAATGACCATGTACTTGGAACCTGAACAATATAAAAAGATGTCGTGGTACTTATATGGGCTTGGCGTTTTCCTCCTTGTCTTCCTGTTTTTCGCTCCAGGAGGAGAGGGACAGATTGCCGAAATGCGGCTCGGTGCTAAAAGATGGCTTCATCTTCCAGCTATTGGAACAATCCAGCCTTCCGAATTCATAAAGACGTTTTTCATCTTGGGGATGGCACGTCTAGTGAGTACACACCATGAAAAATTTGAGGAAAAGACTTTAAAAAATGATTTTCTTCTTCTTGGCAAGATAATGTTTGTTCTTATCCTTCCGCTCGCTTTCATCGTTAAGCAGCCCGATCTAGGGACCTCCCTTGTGTTCATCGCGATTACTGCAGCTATCGTAATTGTGGCAGGCATTTCATGGAGAATTCTTCTCCCCCTTTTCGCGGGAACAGCCGCAATTGGCGGAGGGTTATTATGGATGGCTCTCTATGCGCAGAATTTCATGGAAGAGACACTTGGCTTTTCACGCTATCAGTTTAAAAGGGTTTATTCCTGGCTAGATCCCTATTCCTTTCCATCCGATGAAGGCTACAACCTTCTAACTTCTATGACGGCAATCGGCTCAGGTGGAATTACGGGGAAAGGTTTTCAAAGCCGCGAAGTATATATTCCTGAAAATCATACCGATTTCATATTCAGTGTCATCGGGGAGGAATATGGCTTCATAGGCGCCAGTATTGTGATTACATTGTTTTTCATACTCATTTATCATTTAACAAAAGTAGCAATTGAATTAAAGGATCCATTTAGTGTGTATGTTTGTACAGGAATTATTGCAATGATCACATTCCATGTGTTTGAAAATGTGGGTATGACTATCCAATTACTTCCGATTACAGGTATTCCGCTGCCGTTCATCAGTTACGGCGGAAGTTCACTTATGAGTAATATGCTCGCAATCGGTCTTGTTTTCAGTATGAAATTCCATCATCGGACCTATATGTTCGACTCGGATGAGGAAGACTGAACAAATTGGCTGATTAAAAAATCCTATTTTAGTGGAATCAAGGTGATTATATATGAAGATGAACAATAAACCCACGGAGCGTTTTGACTGGTCACTCGCATTTATCCTGCTGATGTTTTTCCTTGTTAGTTTGTTTGCGATAGCTTCAGCTCAGACGACTGGCCAATACACTATAAATTTCGTACCTTCTCAGATTCAATGGTACATTGTCAGTTGTGTCATTATCGCTATCACAATGTATTTGGAACCTGACCAATATAAAAAAGCTTCCTGGATTATTTATGGTGGCGGTGTATTTATTTTAGCCCTTCTGTTCATTCTTCCCGAACACTTGGAACTGGTCGCAAGAAGAAATGGAGCAAAAAGCTGGTTCCACCTTCCTGGAATCGGAAGCATCCAACCAGCGGAGTTCATGAAGACATTTTTCATTATCGGCATGGCTCGCATGATTACAATGCATCATGAAAAGTTTGTTAAGAAAACATTGAAAACCGACTTTTATTTACTCGGGAAAATAGTTGCCGTTTTATTCCCTCCGTTATTTTTCATCATGATGCAGACTGATCTAGGAACAGGCCTCGTTTTCATTGCGATTACAGCGGTATTCGTTGTTGTTTCAGGTATAACATGGCGAATTATTTTCCCGGTGTTTGCAGGGACTGCGACGATTGGGGCAATATTGCTTTGGATGGCACTCTATGCACAAGATTTCCTTCAAAACAAACTTGGGTTCTCGCCTTACCAATTTGAACGTATCTATTCATGGCTCGATCCATATTCTTATTCGTCGAATGAAGGGCGTCATCTTATTACTTCACTCAACGCGATTGGATCAGGAGAGATTTTCGGGAAAGGCTATAAAGGCCGCGAAGTATATGTTGCGGAAAGTCATACCGACTTCATTTTTACGACGATTGGGGAAGATTGGGGATTTATTGGCGCGAGTCTGGTCATTTGTCTGTACTTCTTCCTCATCTATCATCTGACTAAGATCACGCTTGAATTGAAAGATCCATTCAGTACGTATATATGTGCAGGTATTATTGC
This sequence comes from Sporosarcina psychrophila, assembly GCA_020742515.1. GTDB lineage: Bacteria > Bacillota > Bacilli > Bacillales_A > Planococcaceae > Sporosarcina > Sporosarcina psychrophila_B. The sequence goes on along the minus strand of DYWT01000302.1, from coordinate 31,118 downwards.
AATGATCACATTCCACGTCTTCGAAAATATCGGAATGACCATTCAATTGCTCCCGATTACAGGTATTCCGCTCCCCTTCATCAGTTATGGTGGAAGTTCGCTAATGGGGAATATGCTCGCGATAGGACTCGTTTTCAGTATGAAGTTTCATCATCGAACGTATATGTTCAGTTCGGATGACGACGAATAAAGAAAAGCGCAAGCGCCTCTTGGTAGACCCGAGGGGCTGGGCGCTGGAGCTAGACATTGCTTTAGGTTGAAAAACTTGTACTTTCTTATCTTTTAAAGAAAAAAGCTTCGACGGTAAAATCCGTCGAAGCTTTTTTTAGATAAGATCACTTTCATTATTGAGATTGAATTTGCGGGTCTTGTGCAGGTGGCGCAAGGGCTTTCAGCATTTCCAGACGGGATTTCGTCATCGTAGCCGAAACACCCAACTTCGCCAAGTTGGAGATGATCTTTTTCAAATCAACTTCTTTAGCCATCTATTCCACCTCGACCTTTCTATTAGTTATAGACGAATACGCATAAGTAAAGTTTCTTTTCACAAGTAAATGTCGTTCTATTTTGCTCGTACTACAATCATACCACCCCTGTCCACTTTTTAATCTTTCAATTCTGTTACAATTGTGGACTTTTTGTAAATGTTTCATACCTCTAATTTTAAAAATCGATTTCATCAATATACCCTCACTAGGTATAATTAACTTAACTTAACGTAAAGAGGCGGCAAATTGACAAAAGACCTGATCTTAGATGATATTTCAGTAGAGACAGCAATTCAATCATGCCGGAAAAGCCATCATCCCCAGAACGTAAAAACCAATATGGTTCACCGGTTGAACAGAATTGAAGGGCAAATTAGAGGCATCAAAGGCATGGTTGAAAAAGATGTATATTGCGACGACATTATCACTCAACTTTCTGTCACTCAATCTGCACTTAATAGCGTGGTAAAAGTACTGCTCGATGGTCATCTGAAAGGCTGTGTCAAAAACCGACTTGCTGGAGGCGACGATGAAGCTCTTGATGAACTGCTTATTATAATTACAAAATTGATGAAAAAATGAGGAAGAATAAATTATGACAAATCTACAGTACTAAACGTTACAGGTATGATTTGCGGGCATTGTGTAAAAGCAGTAGAAGAAAGTCTCGGTAAACTTTCGAGCGTTGAACATGCGAAAGTCAATCTTGAATCGAGTAGCGTTGAAATCGATGCTTAATTTCAATATATACAGCATGAGATTTCATTATTTACTTAGCAATAACAACACTGCGGCTGGCTATAGTTCTTTTTTAAACACTATATCCCCCTGGAGAGTAGTATTTTTTTGCTTTGTTGGAGGCTTACGTGAAATGGGTGGACACTTCGAGGGGGTGGTTGGACACTTCAGGGATTTTGTTGGACACTCTCCCGTTTGTTGGAGGCTTTTCTGAAATGGGTGGACACTCCGAAGGGTGGTTGGACACTTCAGGGATTTCGTTGGACACTTACCATCCGATAACACCTGCTATCTGCGAAATACACTTATCCTTTGTGCGTTTAGTATATGACAGGTAAAATGAATGTATTGATTCAGCAGAAAGTGGGTTTGAATATGAAAAAAGCAATCCTTCTTCTTATGTCCGTACAATTTTTTGTTTATCTTGGATTCGGCATTATAATTCCAATCCTTCCGGAAGTCATCTTGCAGCAAGGATTTTCTGAAGTTCATGTCGGCGGTTTACTGACTGTTTATGCCCTTGCCTCATTCTTCACCGCACCGCTTTGGGGCGCATTGTCAGACCGTACTGGGAGGAAAAAGCTTATTTTGACAGGGCTTATCGGCTTCAGTCTTAGCTTCTTCCTATTTGCATTATTCCTTGAGAACTTGCCATTGTTGTATGTGTCCCGCGTTGTCGGCGGTATTTTCTCCGGTGCTCTTTACACCGCTGTTACCGGATTCGTTGCAGATATGACGGATGAAGAAAACCGCAATAAATATATGGGGCTGCTCGGCATGTCGATTGGTCTCGGTTTCATTTTTGGGCCGGCAATCGGCGGTGTGCTCGGTAATGTCAGTCTTCAATTGCCTTTCCTGGCGTCCGGTACGCTGACATTGCTCCTGATGGTGTATGCGGGAATCATTTTGAAAGAACCTGAACGACGCGGACAAGCAAATAAACGTGCAATCCTTCCAAAAGGAGGAGCTACACTATGGCAATACCGAATCCGTTACCTGTTTTTATTCTCGTTCATGGTGACATTCCTTCTTGCCGGGCTTGAATCGACGTTCCAACTGTTCCAAATATCAAAAATTGAAATCACTCCGCTTCAACTTGGGTACTTATTCATGGCCAGTGGTTTTGTGGATGCAGCGATTCAAGGCGGTGTCGTCCGCCGTGTCAAAAATGGAACAGAAACGAAGTGGATTATTGGTGCGCAGATTGTTACCGCACTGGGACTTCTTCTTATTCCTTTCACTTCCAATCTCTTCTGGGCGGGATTTGCGCTTAGTGTCTTCACTGCCGGAAACGCGCTCGCCCGTACAGTTCTCGTTTCATTAACATCAAAAGAGTCTGGCGGGAAATATGGAACGGCCGCTGGGATGACCTATTCCATGGACAATATGGGGCGCATCATCGGTCCATTATTATTTACATGGATTTTCACGCAACAAGCCGGCAATATGTATTTCATTTCCGCAATTCTTGCAGTTGTTTCTGTTGTGCTAATCGTTGCGTTCAGAAAGTCTGCTAAATCGCTCAAGAATTTGGAAACAGTTGCTGAATAATAGAAAACCGCTGGAGGCATTGCTCCCAGCGGTTTTTCTTTAAAGCAATTGCACAAATCCAACAAAAAAGTTATGAGCTTCAGGGTAATATTATTCCCTTCAATTTTATCCGTTTGCCTTATCTTTGTCGCTCAACCTAATTGGTAATCTCAAGACGATTCGGAGATGAAATTGTAAATGCGATCTCCATATCCACATCACGTTCTATATGTTCAGGCGTCCACGGAATATGCAGATGCGGTTCAATTCCGATTCCTGTCATCCCTTGCCCTTTATCGATTCGGGACAGTCGGGATGTCGGGTACATCAGTTCAAATCCTTCGTCCCATTTTTTTGTTGCTAAGTTCGCATAATCATTTAGCCCCATTGTTGATCGACCGATGATGGTTATTTTACTAGATTTCTTGCAAACTTCTACAAAAGAATCACCAGCACTGCCACACCTTACGTCCGTTAATACAACAATAGACTTTGGAAGTTCGTTCCCCTTGATAAAAGTGTCAGATATAATTTCACTGAAGTTGAATTCAACAAAACCTTTCCCCTTGTTCTTCTCCCATTGTTTCTTAAAAACCTTTAAAAACACTTGAGCCTGCTCGTCTTGAATATGTTTAAGAACTTCATCCAGTTCAGCTATTATTCGATTAGCACTTGCATCCGTGCAATTAAATAACATCTTTTCTTCATCGTCTGCCAAGTCGACGCCTTCCTCGGGCAAAAGGTATGGGAGTAAAGGATAATAACTGGAATCGCTTCCCCCATAATTGACACGTACATCGATGATCCATTGCTCCGCCGATTCAAGGATCGCCTGATTTTCAGTTACCACCATAGCTATGGCATCGGGATTTGCGAAGTCCGTCATGGTAATGACCACTTTTCCATCTGCTAGTTGCTGAACTGAATAAGTAGGCGTGTAGGTTTCTTTTTCATAGTAATCAAATGAAATGATATTCCGAATTTCCCCGTCACTCTCAATTTCACCAACATCATAAAGTGACAGAATTGAAGTCCAATCTTCACGTTCAGAATGGTTTTCGTTTAGCAATCGATGGTGTCGTTCCCTTAATTCAGAAATGCTATGTCCTCCAAGTGATACGAAGTACATACCGGGCTTTAAACGATTTTCCGAATCAACATGCGTAACATAAAGACGTTCTTCAAAACGACGGACTCGAAATCCGCGGACTTTCGGCTTTTCATTATTTTGTAAATCCGTCGCCGCGAAGAAAATATGATGATCGTTGAAATCCATCAAATAATCCTTAACAATTTCCTTAAACGTTTCTTTAGAAAGCTGATTTTTATCCTGTAATCCTCTTATCTTCTCGCTGAAGTATTCCGGATTATCACACCCTTTTTTATCTTGCCAACCCGCGTAATCATTATTCATAATATGGACGATTTCTTCGAAAACTCTTTCCATTTCCCACCCCTTACTTCATTATTCAACAACTGTCTTCGCCTCCAACGCTTTCGAATCCCCAAGTTCCGGATGCGCTTTTCGTACGACGGACGGTCTTGCTAAGAATAGAACGGTGCCAATCAATAGTAGACTTGATGCAATGAGGATCCATTGTGCCGGGAATAGATCATATAAGAACCCATAGATAACTACTCCAAGCGGCATAAGCGCCATCGACATTGTTTCAAGGATAGAAAATACGCGCCCTTTATAATCATCGTCAATCATTTTCTGCATCATTACTTGCAAGGGCGTATTAACGATAATCATTATTGCTCCAAAGCTGAACATGATGAACAAATAAAAGCCAAACATAAAACTATATTGCATAGGTATGAAAAGGGGTATTGCTATGCTTCCCATAATGACACCCATTCCAAGAATGCCTCTCTTTGAGACAAGCAACGGATACTTCACTTCTTTGCGCATCGTCAAATAGATTGACAATAGCAGCATCCCCACCGCAAATGCACCTTCCGTCAATCCGAAATGCGTCGATGCCATCTTCATCTTTTCAATAAGAATGAATGAATAGCCGACTTGGAATGCACCAAATAGGAAGTTGATGAATAAAGCAATCCAAATCAATGTCATGAGAATTGGTTGTAATTTTAAATAGGCTAATCCAGCCTTCATACTCTGCATCATCGATTCCTTCGGTTCCCCATCGACTATTTCTTTACGTTTCGCAAATAACTTGAAATTCATCGTTGATTCGAGAAACACTCCAATAACTGAAGCAATCATATACATTATGAGAAATACTGGCATCGAGACTGTTCCGTACAATAAACCACCTACTGCCGGGCTTCCGATTGCCGCAAATGAAATGGACATCTGATTTAAAGACATCGCCTTTTGAATTCGTTCTTCATCAACTAGACCAGTAATGGAAGAACTAAACGTTACGCCCGAAAATGTTGATGTAATTGATAAAACAACGGTTGTCGTATAGATAGCAAGTAAGGATAATCCTGAAGTTAGACTAACGATCAGAAGCCCCCCGATTGCAAGGGTTGAAGCAATTTGGGCTGTAATAACGATTGCCTTTCTTGAATACTTATCAGCCGCATAGCCTGCAAAAGGTGCAACAAGCGTCCGAGGTAAAAGGTTGCAAATAAGGTTTGTCGCAAAACTTGTTGCCGATCCTGTCAGTTGTAAAATGTAAAAACTGATAGCGAATGCGTATACTTGCGATCCGAATGAAGAAATAAGCTTGCTGATTGTGAACGTCCATAAATGATAGGTTGCTTTTTTAAGCTTCAAAACCTCTTCCATACAAACACCCCTGTCTGAATTGTTTAACTTCATTAAACGAATATTAACACGATAGATACTTCCATCACAAGAGAAAGTTTAATATAATTAAACTATATGATGAAAACTTCGGAGGTGCGCCTTATCGAAACGTTAGGTGAGCGAATACGGAAAATAAGAAAACAACAGAAACTTACGTTGGAAGCATTGGCGGGCAATGAGCTGACGAAAGGCATGCTGAGCCTCATCGAGAATAACAAGGCGAATCCTTCGATGGAAAGCCTATCTTATATCGCGGAAAGGCTCGGCGTTGAAGTTACTGAGCTATTGGAAGAAGTGAGTACGCAGGAATTGAGGGAAATATTGGAGCAAACGGAGAAGCTCTATAATACTGGACTGGTGGCACTAACCGATGAATATGCCCAACTGATTTCAATCATTGAACCGTATGCTGAAAAATTAACACAAGGGTACGAATCTGCGCGCCTATTAGAAATGTATAGCTTCTGTCTTTATTACGAAAAAGCGGAAGGGTGGCAAGAAATTGCTGATAGAGCCGCCTGCATATATGAGCGAATGAACATTATTCCGAGACGTGCCGCAATCGGTATTTTCCGGGCGATGGTCAAATTCACAGAACATAACTATACCGTGGCTCTGGAATTTCTACTCCAAGAACGTTCCGAAATTGAAGCAACTAATACTTTTATCGATCCAATAACACGACTTGATTTTGACTATACGGAAGCAGTTCTTCACTTCGCAGTTGGAGATTCAGAAGCCGCTATCCGAGTAATGGCAAGTGCCTTTAAATTTTCGAAAGAACAACAAGTATTTTATCGGATCGACCACTTATATAGGCTGGCTGCCGCGCATGCCATGATGAAGGTAGATGAAATTGAATACACATATTATGTAAAGAAGTTGGCTCAATATGGGGATTTTGCCGAAGACAAAGAAGCATTGTTTTTCACGGAGTTCTCGGAAGTCCATTATTTGAATTCATACAAAAAGTCATATAAAGAAGCACTTCTACTTTTAGAGAAACTTCAGGAGAAAAAGGATACGCCAGATGAATACATTCCGTTTCTCAATCTAGAAAAAGGGAAATCCCTTTATGGAATTGGTCAATATAAAGAAGCCATTGCATTTTTAGAAAAAGTAACAATAGCGGATTATATTCATCATCCCTTTGATTTATCTAGCCTTTATGAGCACGATGCATACGAAGCGCTTTGTCAGTTGAAAATTGGTAATTCCAGTGAGGCAAGCCGTCTTATTCAAATTGCAGTTGACAATATTTCACTAATGCCACATACACCGTACAAAGACTTCATCATGGAAACATACGAATTAATAACAAACTAAAAATACCGCAGAAGACAATGAAGTCTTCTACGGTATTTTTTCATTTTATGAACGCTATCGCTATTATATGAGCGGATTGTAACAGCTTATGAGCGGTCTCGATGTTATATGAGCGGTCCGCAACAGCTTATGAGCGGTCTCGATATTATATGAGCGGTCTGCAACAGCTTATGAGCGCTATCGACGTTATACGAGCGGTCTGTAACAGCTTATGAGCGCCCTCGATGTTATATGAGCGGTCTGTAACAACTTATGAGCAGTCTCGAGTTATATGAACAGTCTGCAACAAGCTTATGAGCGGTCTCGATATTATATGAGCGGTCTGCAACAGCTTATGAGCGCTATCGATGTTATACGATCGGTCTGCAACAGCTTATGAGCGGTCTACCATAGTATATCGGTAGACGGCTTATACTTCAGCTGTCTGTTTATCAAGCGGAGCGTTGTACATGTCTTTATCCAGTTCGCCTGTTACACGTGCAGTTGTAACGCCCGCCGTCATGGAGCCGCTGACGTTTAATGCTGTACGACCCATGTCAATGAGCGGTTCTACTGAAATCAGAAGTCCTGCTAATACAACTGGTAAGTTAAGTGCTGATAGAACAAGAATCGCAGCGAATGTTGCTCCGCCGCCAACTCCGGCAACTCCGAATGAACTGATTGCTACGATCGCAATCAAGGTAATAAGGAATGTCGGTTCAAGTGGATTCTGTCCTACTGATGGTGCAATCATTACTGCGAGCATCGCAGGGTAGATTCCTGCGCAACCGTTTTGACCGATTGATAAGCCGAATGATCCGGCAAAGTTGGCAATACCATCAGGCACGCCGAGACGATTCGTCTGTGTATCAATGTTCAGCGGAAGCGCGCCTGCACTTGATCTTGAAGAGAAGGCGAATATCAATACTTCCCCTGCTTTTTTCACGTATGTGATTGGGTTTAATCCTGATAGTGCAATAATGATTAAGTGAATGCCGAACATAACCAAAATGGCTACATACGAAGCCAGTACAAACTTACCTAAACTATAGATAGCGGCAAAGTCAGACGTCGCTACGGTGGTTGCAATAATCGCTAAAATACCGTATGGAGTCAAGTGCAAGACAATCTTTACAACACCCATGATCAGAGAATAAATCGCTTCGATGCCCTTTTTCACTGTGGCTGCATTTTTTTCATCTTTTCTTGTAAGAGTCAAATATGCAAATCCAAGGAATGCTGCAAAGATGACAACACCAATTGTTGAAGTTGGTCGTGCACCGGTGAAGTCAAGAAACGGATTCGCAGGCAACAAGTCAATTAACTGATCCGGCAGTGTACGGTCCGCAATCCCTGCTGAGCGCTCTTCAATAGAAACGCCACGTGCAAGCTCAGCTTCTCCTTGCACGATTTCCTTCGCATCGAGGCCAAAAAGAAGTGTAACAGAAATTCCGATAACCGCGGCGATTGCAGTTGTTCCGATAAGAAGCCCTAATATCACACCCGCCATTTTACCAAAGTTCTTGCCGATTGTTATTTTTGTGAATGCTCCAAGGATTGAAATGAAAACGAGTGGCATAACAATCATCTGAAGTAATTTAACATAGCCTGTTCCTATCAGGTTGAACCACGGCATAGACTCCTGCAATACTGTTGAATCTGTGCCGTATGCAAAGTGTAAAATAAGTCCGTATACGATTCCGAGGCCTAGCCCGGTGAAAACACGTTTTGAAAACGAAACCTTTTTGCGATGCATATTATATAGTATACCGACGAGCAAGAGCAACCCGGCAATGTTCAGAATAAGTAAGAATGTATTCACTTTTTTTCCTCCTAGTTTTTCAAATAAGTGCGTAGCATAAATAATACTCTAAACCAGTAATACCTATCAGTCAAGTAGGCTTTCTATTATTTAGTTGCTATAGTTATCTTCTTTTTCCTAAGTCTTCCGGTATACTAGTAAGATAAGCATTATATGTAAAGGAGGTCGCTTATGACTCAGCTAATCAGTATTTCAGTTACTGCAGTTTTTATATTGAATATATTTCTCGCGATTGCTCTTATTTTTTTAGAAAGAAGAGATCCTACCTCGACTTGGGCGTGGCTTCTCGTTATATTCTTCATTCCATTTTTCGGTTTCTTCATCTATCTTTTACTCGGCAGACAGCTTAGAGAAAAACACCTTTTCCGCTGGGAAGGACGAAGTAAAATCGGAATTGATCAATTGATTGACTATCAGATTGAAGCAATCGAAGAAGACACCTTGGAATTTAGACTCGATGATACAGCCCATTACAAAGATATGATCTACCTTCATCTCCGGAACAATCATGCCGTTCTAACACAAGACAATGACGTCCAGGTCTTTAATGATGGCGCAGCTAAATTCGATGCACTTATTCAAGACCTCGAACAAGCGAAAGATCATATTCATTTTCAATATTACATTTTCAAATTAGATACCCTTGGAAAAAGGCTATTAAACGTTTTGATTCAGAAGGCGAAGCAAGGCGTGAAAGTGCGTGTGCTCTTCGATGATATCGGTTCACGGGGGCTTCGCAAGAGACATTTGCAAGAACTGATTGATAACGGAGGGGATGTTGAAGCATTCTTCCCAGCTACTATGCCGCTTATCAATCCTCGAATGAACTTCCGGAACCATCGCAAAATCGTTGTTATCGACGGACGAATCGGTTATGTCGGTGGGTTCAATGTGGGCGATGAATACTTGGGACTGAACAAGAAGTTCGGCTATTGGCGTGATACACATCTTCGAATTGAAGGAAGTGCGGTACACCCGCTTCAGACAAGGTTTATATTGGACTGGAACCAAGCATCCGAAAAAAATGATATCGAGTATGCCGAGCATTTCTTCCCGGCTATCCCTCGTAAAGGTTCCGTCGGAATGCAAATCGTGTCGAGCGGCCCCGACTCTGAGTGGGAACAGATTAAAGACGGTTATTTAAAAATGATTTTCATTGCGAAGAAATATATTTATATTCAAACACCTTATTTCATCCCAGATATCAGCTTTTTGGACGCGTTGCGCATTGCATGTCTCTCTGGAATTGACGTACGGATAATGATTCCGAACAAGCCTGACCACATGTTTGTCTACTGGGCAACTTATTCAAATGTCGGTAAATTATTAAAAGCAGGGGCAAAAGTATATATATATGAAAATGGCTTTTTGCATACAAAGCAAATTGTTGTGGATGATGAACTTTCAACTGTTGGAACTGCCAATATCGATGTCCGCAGCTTCAAATTGAATTTTGAAGTCAATGCCTTCATTTATGATCGTGAAAAATCACATGAATTAGCTGAGCTTTTCGAACAGGATATGCAATTATCAACTGAATTGACCTATGAAATGTATTTGGAACGTACTCGTCTCATTAAATTGAAGGAATCAGTTTCACGATTACTTTCACCCATCTTATAATAAAAGAAAAGCGCAAGCGCCTTGGTAGACCCGACACGCATAAGTCGATTAAGGAACACAGCCTAGGTGCGCCGCGTCCTGCGGCAACGTCTGTGTGACCCCACATCCTGTGGGCCTCCGAGGGGCTGGGCGCTGGAGCTAGACACTGCTCCAGGTTGTAAAACTTATAATTTCTTATCTTAAAACAAAAGGGACGCGCCGCTAATACGGTACGTCCCTTTTGTTCTATGGGGATCTGAGTCACTTAAGTATTTATTGGACCCCTAGATATTCTTCCAATGTGATATTTCGTTTAAAAACTTCATCTGCAATTTCCTTGCCAACATAACGGAAATGCCAAGCCTCATGCATATATCCAGTAATCTGTTCTTTCCCTTTTGGGTAGCGCATAATGAAACCGAAACGGTGAGCATTCGCTGCCACCCATTTCCCTGCTCCCGTTTCCCCAAATGATGATGAGGCAAAGTGCTGTTCAAAATTCACTTCACCTATGTCGAACGCTAGCCCTGTTTGGTGTTCGGAATAGCCCGGGCGTGCACTGTACGTATCTGCCGCTTTTTTACCATCACGAGCAACATATCTATCGTAAAGGGTCGTTTGGTATTCAAATGAGCGATATGTGCTGAAAGCATTGAGATTAAAATCTGCAAGTTTCGCTTCCGCTGCCATCTTTTCAAATGCCGCACGCGCTGCTTTGTCTTCACCAGGCGCGTATGTTGCCGGAAGCGGATATTTTTTATTGGCGAGTAAAATCCCGTTTATGAATTTTGGTTCTTTAGGCAGCACCTGACCTTCAATATATCCTCCGTTATCAATTGAAGAATCCGACTTTGTTGAGTCTGTACTGTCGCTTTTAGCGGGTTTGGATGGCGGTGTTGTTTGCTCCTGTGATTTCTGATCGGTTATTTCCTCTTGTTCATTTCCCTTCTCATCATCTTCTACTGTTGCATCAGTTTCAGGGGCAACTGTCTCGTCCTCTGCGGGAACTGACATACCAATGGCTTCCTGTGCATTTTTTATACTTTTGTCCACATCCCAATTATTCAATCCAAGCCAAGTCAGCAATCCAATCATGATAACAGCTGAAACAAGTAACGTAATTGTAAGGCCTTTGCCTTGTTTTTTATGTCTTTTCTTAGAATAGCTTTTTTTTCGTTTCATTACTAAGCCTACCTTCTCAATATATATATCTAGTCTACCACCATTTCGCTTTGTGGTCAGCGTGTGCTATTATTTAATTTACCATTAATAAGGAGTTTGTAAGGGAGCAGATCAGATGAACAACCAAAGATGGCTTTCGTTCAGTTTTTTCGTTTTCTTCTTTACTTGGGGTGTATTTCTTCCCTATTGGACCGGCTGGCTAACAATTGAAAAAGGTTTATCCGTAACAGCGGCTAGTATTATTATGGGGGCTGGAATGATTGCCCGATCATTATCGACATTTCTTGTTTTTCCATACCTGACACAAAAACTGTCCCTGATTCGTGCTATGAAATGGATGTCCCTTGCAGCACTTATTTTAGCGCTCCTCTATTTACCCGATTCACCTTCTATTGTACTTCTCATTATTACGGTCTTATTCAGTGCAGTCTATCCAATGATATTGCCCGCTGTTGAGAGCGGCGCGTCTATCTTAATGCAGACAGAAGGTATTCATTACGGCAAAAGCCGGTCGTTTGGATCAATTGGTTACACAGTTGCACTTTTGTTAATTGGGGCTGCTACAGCTATTTGGACCGAAAAAGCAATTCTTTACATAATGATCGCCGGATTAGCCATTGCAACCCTATTTTTCATGCGCCCAGCACCGGCAGTTTTACAATTGAACCCAGTAAAAGGTAATTCACCAAAACGAGCAATTGATTTTAAAGCCCTTTTCACCTCTAAAGGGTTTGCAGTTGTCCTGATACTCGCTATTCTTTTACAAGGCGCGCATGCGTCCTATTATAACTTTGGATTCATTTTTCTAAATGATCTTGGAGTTAATGGTTTTTATATCGGGATCATCTTGAACGTTGCAGTGTTATTTGAAATATTGTTCTTCACATACGCTGATCGATTACTTGCAAATGTCAAAGTTTCTACAATGTTTTTACTAGCGGGTATTGGATCCACGGCAAGGTGGATACTTATCTCTTCATTTCCATACATAACTGTTTTCATTGGTACTCAAGCACTTCACGCCTTGTCATTCGGCTTAGCTCATTTCGCGTTTATACAATTTATTTTTGAAAAACTTCCTCGTGATCAAATTGCTGGAGCACAAGGAATCTACGCTGCGTTCGCCATGAGTTTAAGCACGGCTATCCTAACATTTCTGGGGGGCTATTTGTACGACATTTCTCCGCGGCTCGCATTTCTCGGTATGATTATCTGTTCTGTTCCAGCAATCATCATTGTGCTGACAACTAAGAAACGCTATGTTTATTGACTTGAATTTATCGTTCCATCTAAAAAGACGCTCACCAGAGGTTTCAGTTCCCGGTGAACGTCTTTTTATGCAATAAAACTAACAATGAGCAATATCACAAATGCGCAACCGAAAAAAAGTGACATCCATAACATCCATTTCGACTCACGAAACAATCCCTGCTCACGAAATGATTTTGCCCGAGCTCCGTTTGTCAATGAAAACAGAGCCACCATCGAAAGAACAGCATTGTTCAAATCGAGCTTAACAATGAAATAGACAGAAGCTAACGCAGCTGCAACAATTCCAATTCCAAATAACCATTTAGACTGCATTTTGATAACCTCCCTAGGCTGTATAATCCATACCATGTGGGCGTAGATTTGAATTCTATAGTTTGACTATAAAAAAGGCCGAAGATTTCTCTTCAGCCTACTTTCATTTGTCATCTTTTGTGTCTATTTCTTTTACTTTATCTTTTTTTGTCTCTGGTGCTTTTTCTTCTTTTTCACTTACTATACCCTCATTACCTTCTACCACTACTTCAGGATGCTTGTAATAGAACTTGCGGCCTAAATACGTTTGGAAGATAAGTAGAAGTCCCCCAACTGCCCAGTAAAGAGGTAATGCTGCCATCGCTTTGAATGAAATAAACATAATCATAATCGGCGATAGGTAAATAAATGCCTTCATCTGTTTCTTCTGCTGTTCCGGCATCGTCCAGAGTGATACACGCGCTTGAACAAAGTAGACCGCCCCGGCAAGTACCATCATAATCATGTCGGGTTCTCCGAGATTGAACCAAAGGAACTCATGTGTTTGTACTTCAGTGGAATTGAGAATCGCAAAGTAAAGACCCATGATGATTGGCATCTGGATGACTAATGGAAGACAACCCATATTAAGCGGATTGACACCATGCTTTGAATACAGCCCCATCATTTCTTGCTGAAGCTTCATTTGCTCATCTTTTTGTTCTTTTTCTTTTGCTTCTTTCAAACGCTTTTGAATGTCTTCCATCTCAGGGCGAAGCGCATCCATTTTAATTTTCATATTCTGTTGCGATTTATAGTTTTTCAGCATTAGCGGCATTAGAACTAACCGGATTAATACCGTGATAAGTATAATCGCAAGGCCGTAATTCCCATTGAAGAAATCACTGAAAAAATGCAGTAACCAATCCATAGGCTTTACAAAAATATTATAAAATGTACCTTCTTTGTTCTGGATGCCTGCACAACCGCTCAAGAAAACGGCAGTGGTCATTAACATCGCGACTAATCCAATTTTCTTCTTCATTAGATTCACCTTCACTATTTCAAACTATTAAAAAGTATACCTTACCTAGTCCTAAAATTACAACGATTGACCGTCAAGGAAATTTTTTTCTTCCCCATTAATGGTGTAACGAAAATATTCTCCTGCCAGACTGCTTCGAAATCGCCTAGGAGTTTGCCCTGTATACTTCTTGAATATGCGTGTGAAATAGCTTTGATTGCAAAAATGAAAACGGTCAGATATGTCAGAAATTTTATCTTCTGAAAAGCGCAGATGGTACTGTGATTCCTCCACTTTACGAATTGCAATATATTCTACAAGCGTAGTACCTGTATGCTCTCGAAAAATTCGAGATAAATGGCTCGTACTAATGTTAACTATTTTTGCAATTTCTTCGACGGTCATCGCAGATTCCACATTATTGTTAATAAAGTCGATGACATCGTTTACTGTGCCGTGTATTAGTTCTGGCTGCTTTGTCTCTGAAAGTATATGTGTATAAAATTCAATCAAGTCATCAACAAACTCAATCCTATTTTTTTCATTCAACTTCGAGTCAATCAGAATGAAACAATCTAAATTGAAATCAAATGCCCTGTGCGGAGTATGAGTGTTTTTCTCCAAATGTCTTGCTACCAGCGATGAAAGGCTAATCAAATAATATTTTATGACATCAAAATCTTTATGTTCTGTATGCATTATCAAAGAATCCAAAATGATTCTAATCTCTTGTTGCGCTTCTTCTTTTTCAGCTCGAAACAGATGATTCAATAATTTCTCTTCCATTCCAAAAAAGTTTTCATTTTTCTCATAAGAGTCATGCTGCTTCATCTCATTAATGGGAACATTATCGATTTCTGGTTGTCGTCTGTCATAAGTAACTTTCACCTATCCACCTCTTTGCCAATAGTTAATAAGTTTTTATTCTTTATTCCATACTCCGACTTAATTTTTCCCTAGTTATTAGCGCTGATGCCTAGTTGTGAAGTCTCTATGTTATAATCTGTTCCCCAACTTTATTGTTTCTTAACTCAGAACAAAAAACGCTTCCTAATAGAAAGCGCCTTTTGTTCGTTACAATCCTCAATTTTATTGAGAGGATTGTTCCACACCAGGTTCATTTTGTTCTTTTTTATGATAGAGTCCGTCTGTTTCCGGAGTCATCTCCACATCGTCTTCTACTTCCTGGTTATAATAATGAACACTCGTTTGAGCACCCTCACTTACCATTTTATTGTCTTGAAGATCATAAGGATCTGAATGACCAACTTTAGTTTCAGGAGAGCGGTTTAACTTTTGTGATTCAATGAAGGAATCTACTTTCGTTTTCATGTTGTTAAATGCGACTTGTGCCTTGTCCCTATTTTCTTTTTTACTGAAATAGGCGTAAGCCCCTGCCGCAATTGTTGCAAGCAATAAGTTATTATTTCGTTTACGAGCCATTTAAATCATTCCTCTCAGATTTAATAAAAATACACTATGCATAGAGTATACCCGCATCTGCCAGTTTAGAAACTTTCATTTTCCAGGTTTATTAAAATCATATCAACATGTGGAATCCCATCGTCGGCATAAGGCTCTGAAACCGCTTCAAATCCATGCTTACCATAAAAGCCAACTAGATGGTGTTGGGCTTGCAGGCGAATCTTTTCAGGTTTCCAATGACTTTTCATAAAGTCGACGCTTCGTTCCATGAGCATATGGGCAAGTCCCGTACCCCTCCTGTCCTCTCTGATGATAACACGGCCAATAGACGGTTCAATGTACTTCACACCCCCGGGAATCAGCCGGGCATAGGCGGCTAGTCCTTCATCGTCAGTGCAACATATATGAATCGCATTGTAGTCGTGACCGTCAACCTCGTGGTACGCACAATTTTGCTCAACGATAAATACATCAACCCGCAGCTTCAATATTTCATATACTTCATGTCCGCTTAATTCTCTAAATTCTTGATAAGTCCACTTCATAATAATAACTCTCCCATATATATCATTTTCATTACAACGGTAGTGTTTACCCTCTTTTTTTGTTATGATAGCCAAAAGAAATGCAGAGGTGACAGTGCAATGATCCGACCTATGACTGCCAAGGATAGTGTGCACGTTCAACAAATTGTTCGTAATACTTGGAATGCAACTTATAAAGATACTATTCCAGAAGAAATCCAGAAGAAATTTATCGATTGCTCCTATTCGGATGCAATGATTTTGAAACGTATGGAGAAAACCTGCGTGCTCGTAGCTGAATGCAATGGTGTTCCTGTTGGATTCGCCAATTTCACAAAAAAAGATGAAGATGGCGATTCTGAATTGACTGCTATGTATATTTTACCATCGCATCAAAAAAGCGGCTATGGGAAAAAGTTACTTGAGTATGCGTTGTCTATACTTTCGGATGCCCAGCAATTGTTCGTCTATGTGGATGAACGAAATGCAATTGGACGAGCTTTTTATGAAAACCAGGGCTTCGAACTGCTCGATATCTTTGAAGAATATTTCGAAGGTTTGCCTGTGGAAACAGCCCAATATGTATATTATATTC
This sequence comes from Sporosarcina psychrophila, assembly GCA_020742515.1. Classification (GTDB taxonomy): domain Bacteria; phylum Bacillota; class Bacilli; order Bacillales_A; family Planococcaceae; genus Sporosarcina; species Sporosarcina psychrophila_B. The sequence continues at coordinate 14,595 of DYWT01000302.1, read as the reverse complement.
ATAATCCCGTACTTGCCTAGTGATTTAAAAAACGCTTTCCTCTAATTTTGGGAAAGCGTTTTTTATTCTGTCTAGCTCATAAAGGTCTCATTGTTCCATTATACTGGTCATCTACAAACTGTGGTTCATCTATCAATGGTGGTTTCTTTACAAGACAAAGAATACCTGCAATGTAAAGAAGGATCGAAGTCACAGAAATTATCCCCGCAGTCAAACCTCCGATAATGAACATAATCCCGGCAAGTTTAGGGTTTTTGTTATTCCATATGTTAACGATTCCGATAATCGTTAAAATCAAGCTGATGATGAAGCTGATAATGAACAGCCACATAAAGTTCCCAACAAGGAAAAAGTTCGAATAGATTACATCTAAATCCGCAGTTGTTAGCGTTGGGTCAAACGCCATCATCTCCAAATCGAAATCTACACGGAATGTTGGCTCCGACTTCAAAAAGTTAAATAAAGCCAGTACCATAAAACTTAAGATGATCCCTATTGCAGTAAATAGGACACTTATTATCGATAAAATCTTTTCCGCAGTGCGGCTCATTAAATACACTCCTCTCTTAATCTATATATGACTATACGTTTAGCAGTAGAATAGGTTTCATTTCCCCCACATTATTAGACAGAATACAACAAAGATGTTTCCCTGGCGAGAAATGGGGGTATTTAGTATGTATTCAGGCATTACAGTTTGAATAAGAAAGGGGACGATACAAATGGAGAAAAAACTGATTTTCAGTCAATCCGACATGATGTATACTGTCGCCGGTGCTTCAGTGTTAACTGGCATATTGTACTTCATTACATTACTGTGAGGGATATGAATGATTCCAACTTTTTCAAATGAAATTTAAAAGGCAATCCGTCGTTGTATCTATAAAACGGATTGCCTTTTATTATGCTATTTTTTATACTTTGACGTCATCATAATCTTTATAACGTTCAAACGCTGTCACTACATATGAGCAGACAGGTTCCATTTTCAGCTCTTGTTCCCGTGCATAGTCAGCCGCACGGTCTAGGATTTTTTTCGCGATGCCTTGGCCTCGAAGTTCTGGTGAAACGAATGTATGATCCATCACCATAACATTTCCAAGAATTGTCCATGTAATTTCAGCCAGCACTTTTCCGCCTTCTTCATAACGAAACGCAAAAGCGTCTCCGCCTAGTTCAACAAATTGGAATTCCATCTAAACTCCCCCTTTTTAAGAAATTCAATTTCACAATAGAGCACTCTACTTTGTTTCTCGATTATTTAAACCATGACTGTATGGATTCAAATAGATTAGCGAAGAATTCCTTCACACTTTCCCAAAAACCCGGGTCAATGTCGCCAATTTTCTCTTTTATTTTCGAGGTCATATCCGATAATTGCTCGGATAATTTATTGAAATCGATATCTAAGTTTCGGATTCTATCCATTAAGTCTATGAGTAATTGACGATCCGCATCACTTAGATTGATGTTGAGTTTCTTCATCTGCTCAGTCACAATTTTCTCAACATCTTCTTTAGTCGCTGGGTTTTTCTCTGAGATTTGCTTTTTTATTTCTGTTAGCAGTTCAGCTACTTTGTCACTGTCGACACCAGATTCTTTTGCAAATTTCGTTGCTAGGTTCAATTCATCGTTTGCAACGTCTGTCCGTTCCGTATCGAGTTTTTCACCAGTCACTTCATATGCTTTATAAATACCGACGAGTGCCGAATGACCCGTTACTTTTTTAGGCGATGCCACTTCAACAATCGCATCTTCAATTCCTGCCGTCATCATGGCAGTTGCATATATTTCCGGCGTTACTTCTGTAATATTGTCCTGCGTAACAATCGTGATGACAAGCCCTTTACCTTCTTCCTGCCTCGTGATTTTAGCAGAAGAATACATTCTTGCTTTACCATTGCCATTTTCAATATATTTCACAAGATCATTGCCGTCAACTGTTATTTCTTCTACTTCCGCTTCCTTTTCAACACCCAGGCTTTTCTTAACACTTTCCTTTTCAGAATCCGACAAATCTGCGCCATAAACGACAATTGGTACGCCAAGCTTTTCATTGATGACTGGATCCTCCGCACTGACAGTTCTCGGAACTAAAACTCCGATTGCCAGTACAGCCGCCGCCAACATCGTCAGAAGACGTTTCATGAAAATCCCCCCTTCTTACTACAAATTAATACGATTCAAAGCCGGAAAAGTTCCCGCGTCTCAGATTCATTTTATCATTGTCCATCCATCGCCCTGTTCAATTCTGCCCTCTTTCATAAGTTTTCCGAGCGCCCGTTTGAATGACGCCTTACTTAAATTGAACATTTCCTTAATCTCATCAGGCGTTGATTTGTCAGTAAACGGCATCCGTCCCCCGACTTCGTTTAAGTAACGCAGAAGTTTTTCAGCATCGTCTCCCAAGCGCTCTTCTTTACGTGGCAGCATCGAACCATTCAACGTTCCATCATCACGGACGCCAATAATGCGCACATTCATTTCCTGTCCCAGACGCGGTTCCCGCTCCTGCTCTGTATTGTGGATAAAAACACGGTAATTTTCCGGTACGCTGAGCATAAATGAACCGACCGGCAACAACCGGTAAGCTCTGGCCTTGACGTCCATATTAAATAGAGATGTTGGTGCTTCGACGATTTGTTCCATAACTCGTTCTTCTGTGGCGAGCCTGCCGAAAATCGTGCCGCCCAAATCCATTCGGAGTGTCATATACAACGCATCATCTATCTTTGGCCAAAGTGCACGAACTTTTGGCATATCATTCTTATTCACTAGCACTTCGAATGAAGAGCCGATATCAACATAGACACCTTCATGATCATCAACACGTATCACACGTGCCCAACCAAACGTGTCAGCTGTCATATTCGGCATTTGCATCGTTGCAGAGAGTTCTCCGCGCCTGTTCGTATAGAGGAAGACATGTACCTTGTCCCCTTCTTGGATCGTTTCATCAGCATCAGATGCATTCATCATTATATGATCGCCATCGCCATCCAATACCCATCTTGAACCGTCTTGCTCCAACACTTCTAATTCAGCTATATAGCCTGATTTAAGTATTTCCATTATTTATCATCCTCTTCTTTCTGATCCATTACCCGTAGTTTTCTGACAAACTCATTATCCTGTTCCATTGCTTCAACAAGATCCGTTATTCGATCCATTGCGTTCCAGCTTAAGTGATGTTCAATTCCTTCTACGTCGCCATAGATATTTTCCTCATCAACTCCAATAATGCGAAGAAATTGTTCAAGAAGTTCATGACGACGAACAAGTTTTTTTCCAAAAGAGAATCCTTTTTTCGTCAACTCAAGACCTTTGTAACGTTCATAGCTAATATAGCCTTCCTTATCAAGCCGCTGTGCCATTTTTGTAACGGATGAAGGGAGTACTGCCAATGATTCAGCAACATCCGATACACGTGCCACACCTTTCGCTTCGATATGCAAATAAATCTGTTCAAGATAATCTTCCATACCTGGTGTTGCCAATCTTAACGCCTCCAGTATGTATGCCCGGACTCATTCCCATTTACTCCTGTTCAAACGCACCATGTTTAACTTTTTATAGTCGGGGGTAAATTTAGAGTACAAAGTAAAGGGGTGAATCACATGGGTCGAATTCTCTGGTTAATTATTGTAGCATTATTTGTGTTTTGGTTACTCGGTCTCGTTTTTAAAATAGGTGGCGGGCTAATTCATATTCTTCTTGTAATTGCGGTTATCGTATTTATTATCAACCTCATAACCGGAAAACGAAGCGTGTAACGAAAGGGATGTCGACATTAGTCGGCATCCCTTTTTAATGTCTAACTACAAGCGCCAGCCCCTCGAGTCGCTTCAGTCTTGCAGATAAAGGCAAAGAACGCCTTTTTCTGCAAGACCTCCAGCACTTTTCGGGGCTAGACGGCGCCTGGAGCTTGGGCCTACACGAAGTAGGTCATGCAGCTGTTGCGACAGGACGTCGCGCACTTAAGCTGCATTCCTTATTTAGTCTATTTTCGCATAGATGCATGTATTTCGTAAAATATTACCGTCGGGTGATAAGGAATCTTGTTTTAAAATGCCTTCGAGAGTAAATCCCGCACGTTCTGCGACGCTGCGGCTTTTCATGTTTTCTTCGTCGCAACGAATTTCCACCCTGCGTGCTCCTAGTTGTTCGAATGCAAATTGTTCAATACGTTTAACGGCTTCTGTCATATAGCCCTGACCTTCAAATTCCGTAGCGAGCCAGTAGCCAATCTCGAACTTCGGAATCGACCAATCGATTCGATGCAGTCCCGACGAACCGACAAACTTCCCAGTTTCTTTATGGTAAACATGGAAGCGAAGGTCTTGTCTTGTGATGAAATTTGCAATTGCCTTTCGCAAGCTTTCTTCTGTCATATGCAGTTCCGGTTCAGGTTGTGCCCATGGCATCCACTTACGAAGTGCAGGTAAAGAATTTCGAATCGCGTTCCAAGCATCTGACGCATCACCAAGTTCAGGCGCTCGAATGATGAGGCGTTCCGATTCGAATGAATCCGTGAAATCCGGAATACGCGGAGAAGGAGTGGAAGCCCGTGATTTCTCTCCGTCTTCCCAAATAACAGGCGTAGTTGTTCCCGCCATAAAATCTTCACGTGTAATGCCGTAAGTCACTGCATCATAATAGGAATTCTCTTTAGGAGAAAACCAAGCTTTTCGAAGATGTGCTTCTTTGACAAAACCAGCACGTTCGAATGTTTTCCGCATAGCAAGATTATCTTGTCTTGTATGACCTTCTAGACGAATTTTCTTGCCTGGTAGCCCGAATACATATTCCGCCACAAGACGGAGGGCTTTCGGACCGTAGCCGTACCCTCTCGACATATCTGCAATACGTAAATCGAACAAGGGTATCTCGTCTTGCAGATCATAAATTTTTACAATACCCACTTTTTCTCCGGATTCATTTTCTACCCAGAATGTTTTCACTTCATCCGATTCATAGCCGCCCTCTTCGATTGTTTTTTCAATCAGATGACGTCCCGGATCAGAATTACCGTGGTAAGGCCACGTATTAGTTGTCATGAAATGAATAAGTTGCTCCTGCTCTTCCATTGTCCATTCTTGTAAATGCATTAGAATTCGCCTCCGTATAGAACCTGCTTACTTATGAACACGCAATAAACGAAGCGAGTTCAGCACGACCAGCAACGTCGCACCCATATCTGCGAAAATGGCAATCCATAATGTCAGCCAGCCAGGAATGATAAGAAGCAATGCTATAATTTTTAAGCCTAATGCAAACATAATGTTTTCTTTGATGATGCGCAATGTTTTTCGGCTTAATTTCATTGTATAAGGCAATTTTCCTAAATCATCTGCCATTAGAGCAATATCTGCTGTTTCCAACGCTGCGTCTGTTCCCGCTCCACCCATTGCTATACCAACTGAAGCGGCAGCTAAGGCAGGCGCGTCATTGATGCCATCGCCAACCATGGCGACACGGCCGTATTGCTCACTCAATTGTTTAATCGCTGTCAATTTGTCTTCCGGCATCAGTCCAGCGCGTACATCTGTAACACCCAACTCAGCAGCAATCGCTTCTGCCGTTACCTGGTGATCGCCTGTCAGCATAACCGTATGACGAATACCAATACGTTTCAGTTGTTCAAGGACGTCATGACTTTCCTTACGGATAGGATCTGCTACAGCAAGCAGTCCGCTGAATTCGGTTCCTGTGACAATTGCCATTACAGACTTTCCTTGACGCTGAAGAGACGCCGCTTGCTGCAACATTTCTTTTGGCAATGAAGAAAGCTCCTGCGCCCAGCTCAGGCTCCCAATATAAGTCGTCATTCCCTCAATTTCAGCATAAGCACCTTTTCCGGTAACCGATTGAAAGTTGGAAACATCGACTTTCTGTGCACCATGTTGATGCGCGTAATCGACTACTGCTTTAGCAAGCGGATGCTGTGACATTGATTCGACTGCCGCGATTGCACTTAGTAATTGTTCTTGAACGACTTCTTCACTGACGATGAAATCAGTTACTTCCGGATACCCTTTCGTTAATGTCCCGGTTTTATCGAACGCAATCGCATCAAGCCTACCTGTTTCTTCGAGGTGAATGCCGCCTTTAATCAACACACCTTGACGTGCCGCGTTTCCAATCGCTGTGACAATTGCAACAGGTGTCGAAACAACAAGTGCACACGGACAACCAACTACAAGTACTGCAAGGCCTTGATAGATCCATGCGTGCCAATCCCCGCCAAGCAGAGGTGGTACGATAGCCACTAAAATTGCAATACCAATGATTGCAGGTGTGTAGTATTTAGCAAATTTATCAACGAACTTTTGAGATGGTGCTTTTTCTGCCTGTGCGTCTTCAACAAGATGGATGATTTTCGCAATCGTCGTATCGCCGACAAGCTTCGTAACCGTTACTTCAAGTGCACCCTCTTCATTGAGCGTACCCGCGAATACATTATCTCCGGACTTTTTCGCAACAGGGATGGATTCACCTGTAATTGCTGCTTGGTTCACAGTAGATGAACCCGTTAGAACTGCTCCATCCATAGCAATTTTCTGACCAGGTTTTACGATTAAAATATCGCCGATGACAATATCTTCTGTCGGAAGTTCTACAAACGCTTCCCCACGTTTTACTAGGGCGGAAGGAGGTGCAATATCCATCAATTGTCGAATGGATTGCCGTGCTTTATTCATTGAATAAGCTTCTAACGCTTCACTTACTGCAAACAGGAAGACAACAACCGCACCTTCACGCCATTCCCCAATGATTGCAGCACCAATAATAGCAATCGTCATCAACGTTTTCATATCGAATTCGAAACGGACCAAGTTCCGCAGTCCGGTTTTAAATATGCCCGTTCCACCGATTACAATTGCAATTGCGAATAAAGCAATCGCCGCTGGGTGCGTTTCCGTATAGCGAAATGATACAATCATTCCTATCAGTAAGAACAGAAGCGAAAAGAGCGTAACGAGGTTTTCTTTTCGTTTAAAGAAAGACGTTTTCGGTTCAATCAACTTATTCTGAAGCGGGACAACTTTAATACCATCAAAAGCGCCTGCTGCTTCCAGGTCTTCAATCGTCGCACTACCACTAAATGCTAATTTAGATGCACCGAAGTTCACTTGTACATCCTCAACCGAAGACAGATTTTTAACGTTTTTTTCAAACTTCATCGCACAACTAGCACACGTTAAATTCTCCAACCGGTATTCTTTCTTTTCAGCCGTTGCCATGCTCAACACCCTCTATCGTATGCTCATGTGCGACTTTCACGAGTTGGTGAATGTGGTCGTCTGCGAGCGAATAGTAGACCATTTTTCCTTTTTTCTTTGATTTTGCAAGTGCATGTTCGCGCAAATAACGCAGATGATGGGAAGCTGTCGCAACGGATGAACCAATCACTGCCGCAACATCACAAACACACATTTCTTCTTCAAGCGTCAATGAAAAAGCAATTTTCAGTCTAGTTTCATCTGCCAGCGCCTTAAAAATTCTGACCGCAGCCCCCATATCGGGCAACGCTTGCTGCACCCGTTCTACGATTTCTTCGTGAACCGTTGTCACATCACATACTTCTTTTATGTTCATAATCCCACCTCATTCAAATGATTGTTTGATTAACTTAAGTATATGCAATGTTCTTTGCAGTTGCAAGGCTAATCAAACGACCGTTTGATTGTTATTGATTTTCTAGACATTGACATACGAATTTATCGATATGGACACAACCTTAGTTTCTGGTATAGAGTGGCAGGCTGACATGGCTGGTTTATACGCTTTGTTCAGCATTGCCGTCATTATTACATTCGTCGGCGGAGGACCGGGAATGATTTCTACTGCAACGGGTGTGATGGCACTCGCTATGGTGTTATTAGTTAAAAGAGCATGGATATAGTATTTGTTTGCAGCCACTATTTTAACCGGTGTTTTACAAGTCCCATGGGGAATGCTGAAAATTGCAAGGTTCATAAAGTTCATTCCGCGTGCGGTTATAATGGGCTTCGTCAATGCATTAGCCATCTTAATATTCAGTGCACAAATCCAATATATTTTTCGCATGTCCGTCATGACGTACATACTTGTCCTGGCGACTCTTGCGATTGTTTATTTATTCCCTTACGTGTTCTAAGCAGTGCCGGCAAGGCTTGTCGCCATTTTATCTTTAACCGCTGTTGTTCTGCTGTTTGGAATTGACGCCCTAAATGTCGGCAATCTTGGGGGGGATTTAACAAACGTTGCCTACGTTCTTAATTCCTGACGTGCCTTTCAACTTTGAAACACTAAAGATCATCTTTCAGACGGCACTGGCGTTATCAATTATCGAATTGTTGGAATCGCCGCTTACTGGTTTCTTCGGTGGCATGGTTGGGGCTTCGATGATCGGTCTGGAGGCCGAGATCGTTCTTATGTTTTTAATCGTCGTTCTAGGGGAATGGGTGGTGTTAATACCTATGCCAGTTTTAGCTGCCATTGTGGTAATGGTATATTCGATTGGTTTTCAATCAAATACTTGAAAATAGCGCCTCGCGGGGACCATTTTAAGTGCAATTTTATTTACCGCAAAAATCTCCAAAAAACAGTCAAAAAGAAGGTCTCCGGCAATACTTTGCAGAACATTTATAGTATCCGGGGACAATTGTTTTTCGCTTCTGTACAAGATTTCATGAATGATTTCGATAATGTGAAAGAAGGAAGCCGACTCGTCATAGACTTTACGAAAGTACGCATATGGGATTATTCAGGCCCAGGTGCAGTTGACAAGTTAGTGGCCTAATTGAATCTGAATCATGTCGATATTGAAGTGATTGGTTTGGATGCTTCAAGTGCACATCTGTTCGATAGCTTGTTCGTCCCGTATGTGAAGTGAAGGAGGAGTTCAAATGTATAAACGAATACTAGTTGCGGTCGACGGCTCAGAAAACTCGCACCGCGCCGCTAGACATGCCGCTCAGTTAGCGGGATTGAGCTCCGGAGCGGTCGTTGAAGTCCTCTATGTCCTGGACTTTGACCGGACACGTACAGATGTTATCCATAATGCGGGCAGTGATGATCTTCATATCGATCGAAAGAAGCGACTTATACCTATCGAAAAGGCTTTCGAGCAATTGGAAATTCCCTATAAACTTGTCATCAAACATGGTGACCCTGGACCGATTATCATTCAGTTTGCCAATAGTGGTGAATTCGACCTTGTCGTTCTCGGCAGCCGAGGTCTGAACTCCTTTCAAGAAATGGTGCTCGGAAGTGTGAGTCATAAAGTGGCAAAACGTGTGACTGGACCGATTTTGATTGTTAAATAAAAAGCTCTTAGGGAGTGAGTGCATGTTGCGCGGAAAATGGAATGCCATAACAGACGTGCCAGGGGTCAAAGTTGGGCACCTAACGCTGGAACAATCATTGGACGCCGGTGATTGTGTGTGTACGGGCGTCACTGCAATTTTGCCGCATAACGGAAACGTTTTCGATCAAAAAGTGCCGGCAGCCAGTTTTGTATTAAACGGCTTCGGAAAAACAGCGGGCTTGATTCAAATTGAAGAGCTCGGCGTGATTGAATCTCCCATTATGCTAACGAATACGTTTAGTGTCGGTGCAGTGCTGGAAGGTACTTTATCGTATATGCTCAATGAAAACCCTGTGATTGGTGATTCGACGAGTTCATTGAACATCGTGGTGGGAGAATGCAATGACAGTTATTTGAACTCCATGCGGCTGATGAAAGTAAAGCCTGTCCATGCAATTGAAGCGATTCAAAATGCTGACAGCGGACCGGTTGAACAAGGAGCTGTCGGAGCTGGCAAAGGGATGATCTGTTTCGGAATGAAGGGCGGCATTGGCTCATCGTCTCGAATTGTACAGATAGACGGCGTCAGCTTTACGGTTGGCGCGTTGACACTGACAAACTTTGGGAAGGTTGGAGAATGCAAGATTGATGAATGGCTCAACCAGAATGGCTATAAGGCTACTGGATCGATTCCACAGTCTGAGGCGGACTGCATAAAACCAGACGGGTCAATCATGATTATCGTCGCGACAAATGCTCCTGTGAATGAACGTCAGTTGAAGCGCTTCGCTAAACGAGCATCGATTGGGCTCGCCCGGACAGGGACGCATATCCATAACGGAAGCGGTGATATTATCATCGCATTTTCGAACGGCTTCACGATTCCGCATGAAAGCACGCATATGACTGATGCATATGAGCTGCTGCGTGACGATCATCCGATTATGAACGACTTATTTCAAGCGGTGATTGAAGCAACGGAAGAGGCTGTGTATCAGTCGATGATTCATGCGGAAAAGACTTCCGGACGGCTGGGGCGTATTGTGGATAGATGGCCGGTTCATGAAGATATGTATTAAAAGCGGGGCGCCTTTGGTGTCCCGCTTTTAGTTTATTAGATTCGGTTGTGGCGGGCTTATGAGCGGTTAGGGAGCTGGTATGAGCGGTCTAGCTGCTGATAGGATCGGTTGGCACGCGTTTACGAGCGGTCTGGCTACTGATAGGATCGGTTGGCTCGCGTTTACGAGCGATCTAGCTGTTGGTAGGATCGGTTGGATTGCGGTTACGAGCGGTCTGGCTGTTGGTAGGATCGGTTGGACTGCGTTTACGAGCGGTCTAGCTGCTGATAGGATCGGTTGGCACGCGTTAATGATTGACTGGCACTCCAAAAACAAAAGCAGGGCGCCTTAGCGCCCTGCTTTCAACATCAATGTATGGCCATCTTTAATATCCCCGTTCAAAACGGTTTCATGGTACTCACCTTTCACCCAATCATCTGCCTGATCATGGAACCATTGTGATTTCATGTGCCCGCTTTGACCCGGTCCCACAATATGATTCGCCTTCGTCAAATCGGACAAATCGGCTACAAAGCGCCAAGGCGCACCATGATTCACAGTACCATCTTCTTTAAATGCGGCCGCCTGAACGGTAACATTTGAACCGCCGATTGCCTGTTTTTTCGGATTCAAGAAATGTTCAAAGATTGGAGAGGCACCTGACAGGGCGTGCGGGAACTCCACTTGATGGAAATCTCCCCACTTCCAACTTGCAACCTTATTACCGAACAAGCCTTCAATATCTTCGACCGATGTTACGAATGAATCAAAGACCCACTTATCAACGCCGCCATACTTCTCTACCCAGGCTCCTGGTTCGCCTGCGTACGCGTCTCGCATCATTTGATCGGTAATTGTCCCTTTCCCCGGTAGAAGCTTATAAACGTCCTCAGGCATCGCTTCACTGAACATGCCGATCGGCAATTGTTTTATCCACTTATGGAAGACAAGCGGTGCTGCTGCATCTGCGGAATCGTATTGATCCCACTCACGAAGCATTTTCACAAGAGCTTCATACTTCCCGGCGGTGTCTTCCGCTTCAATCGAGCCGATCATATCGTCCAGAAACTCGCGGGCATATAAATTTTTCTGATCCATCTGTAGTTCTATCATATCTTCCGCCGTGAAGTTATCCCCTGCGCGAAGCACTTCCGCTATCCGTTCATAGCGATAGGGCTGTGCCCATAGTTTTGTAATGTGATAAGGATAAGAATCATCGACGACTTGGTTGTTCGCTGTGGCGATGAACCCTTCTTTTGGATTCACAACACGCGGCAATTCATTATACGGAATGTAACCGGTCCAGCCGTAGTCAGAAGAATCTCCTGGTACAGGCAATTGCGCATCTCCTTGTTTTCTTATTGGAATACGGCCATTCGCTTTATAAGCAATGGTGCCGTCATTCGCTGCAAACACAAAGTTCTGTGCTGGTGCATGAAAATCTTCTAATGCTGACTCGAAACTTTCCCAGTCGGAAGCCTTGTTCATCTTCATTATGGCTTCAAGTTCTTTTGTCGGTTCAAGCGCCGTCCATTGCATCGAGAATAATGCTTCGGGATCTTCATCCTTGTAAAGAATATCCGAAATAATTGGACCATGTCTCGTGACCATCACTTCAAATGGTATATCATCTCCGCCTTTTACGGAAATCGTCTCGTCTCTCACTTCAGCCTGTTCCCATTCCCCATCAAAGAGAAATTGAGTCCTGTCATCAGGGTTCGGAATTTCAATATATAAATCTTGGACATCAGGCCCAACGTTCGTCACGCCCCATGCAATGTTTTCATTATGACCGAGAATGATGCCTGGGATTCCCGCAAAAATGACACCACTGACGTTTTGTCCTGGTGACTGCAAATGCATCTGATACCAGATGGAAGGAGTGTCGAGTCCAAGATGCGGGTCATCTGCCAGAAGCGGTAATCCTGAAGCTGTTTTATCTCCCGATACGACCCAATTGTTACTGCCGTTAAACTCTGGTGGTACTAGATCGGGGTCGAACTGACCGGCAACAGCGACCGGATTCGCAATGTTCGCCTCGATAATAGATGGCGCATTTTCTGGATAGGTAATGAACAGTTCCTGCGCTAAATCTTCCGGGAAATTATTCAAAGCCCAGTGCCTGACTGCCAAGCTGTCCCAATTTCCGCCCAGGTCATAGGCCATATACTTGCCTATCGTCAGTGAATCGATTTCAGACCACGGTTCAGGCGTGTAGCCCAGTATCTTGAATTCATAAGGAAACTTGCCATCCTGTTCCGCCTTCTCAATGAATGCATTGACGCCTTCCGCATACCAGCCAAGTACCTTTTTCGCATCATCTCCATATCCGTCGTAAGAGGCTTCGGCTGCCGCACGCAAGCTGAATGCACGGAATTTCTTATCTGTCCCCACGGCAACTTCTCCGACTACTTCGGATAATCGCCCACTCGCTTGCCTGCGAGCCATATCCATTTGAAATAAACGGTCTTGGGCTTGAACATAGCCTTGTGTCCGGTACAAATCCACGTCCGATTCCGCCGTTATATGCGGTACGCCAAACTCATCTCGTACAATTTTCACATCTTCATCCAGAAACGCCACAGTCACTTCCCCATCAATAAAAGGTTTCGACTTTCCTATGTAAACATTTACAAAAATTAGTGCCGCAACAGCCAAAACGATAATTGCTCCAAACACCGACAACAGAACTTTCGTCCATTTCCCCATCCGTTTCCCCTGTTTCACCATTTTCCATACCCTCCCCGTCTTCCTTAATGATATTCTACTATTTTGTTTAAATACCTTCTTTCTCCAAATTAACCTAAGGGCTGATTGATCATAAACCCTGCGCGACCAACCATATCAACAACTCTCTCAACAAAAAAAGACGGGCCAGCCGCTATTGGCCAGCCCCGTCCTCTTCTTTTTTATCCTTATGCAAAACCTCATATAACTCATCCTCAGTCGAGATATCCGCCAGTTTCACGTTCGACCGATAAGCTGCCCGGACAATCAAATGCCCCGCAACGGGTGCCGTTAGAAAGACGAAAACAATTCCTAAAAGAAGGCGTACACTCACGAAATGTTGGCTGAACAAAAAGTAAATAAAAGCGCCTGACAAGGTTAGTAAGACAGCGAGCGTCGAACTTTTCGTTGCAGCATGGGATCTCGTGTAGACATCAGGCAACCGAAGCAATCCAAAGACACTGATTACACTCGCAATCCCGCCTGTCAAAATCAAAAATGCGCCGATGAATTCACCGATCGTGTTTACGTTCAACGATAACACCCCTCTCGATGAATTTTGAGAAGGCAATTGTGCCGATGAATGATAAAATCCCCAAAATAAGGATGACTTCCAAAAAAGCTTTCGTGTTCATTATTACTGAAATGACCGCTATTGTAGCGATCAGATTTACACCAATCATGTCGAGCCCGATGACACGGTCCGGCATCGAAGGTCCGAGAATAATGCGTATGACAGCTATTGCAATCGTTATTGAGAATAATACGAGCGAAGTCGTCAGCATTGCTTGAATCATCAGCGGGTCACCTCCATGATCGCTCTTTCAAAATTATGCAGTTGCATCAAAAGCCCCTCACGCGATTGTTCGACGTCCATCGCGTGAATGTAAAGGACATTTCCTTCTGGCGATACTTCCATGACGACAGACCCCGGTGTCAGCGTCAAAAGAAGCGACAGCATCGTCACTTCTGAATCGCTCTCCAAAACTGTCTCATATTTAAAAATACCGGGTTTTATTTTTAGCGTCGGGCTAAGAATTTGTTTCAATACGACTATGCTCGATTTGGTTAATTCGGATATGAAGATGAATAACAATTTGAATGTTGCATACAAACGGCGCAAGTAAAATTGTGTTCCAAAAAATCGATGCATGAAAAATATGATTCCAATCCCGACAAGGAAGCCGGCAAAGAAAGTCGTAAACTTCAGCTCATCCTCATCGATTAAGAGCATCCAAAGCAGGGCTATAAATAAATTCAACAGTAACTGGGCTGGCATTAACCTTCACCTCTTCTTTCCGGCCATTGGACGGGACCTTCTTCGATTAGCGGTTTCCATTTAAAACCGCGTCTATATAGATATCAGGATTTGTCAGTGTGCGAGCTGCATCCGAAACGTACGGCGCAAGCCCTTCTGCACCAACTCCCAGTAAAATTGTCAGTATTCCAAATAAGACAAGTGGAATAAGCATCCCATTTTTTAACGGTACATCGTCATCTTCATTGATAATCGTTTCA
>DYWT01000301.1 GCA_020742515.1 Sporosarcina psychrophila | reverse complement strand
TAAACAAAAAAACTTAATATACCAACAATTTAACCGCCATCTGAACTAACAATCCCATGCAAGCTACTTTTTTCATCGTAATTTTGGGGTACCTGTGTATCGAAAAAAGATGAAAATCCACATACTTGAATAAACATTTAAAAAAGCAATAAATTGCAAATTCTTCTGACTTTCATTCTGTAATTATACAATTGTAGTGAATTTCCTGATTAGTGCTACGCATGTGGTACCTAAAAATAAATTATTGATGTGGTAGATGTAGTTTATAAATTGTTTGGTGGAACCTCCAAAAATAAGAAATGAAAGCATTATAATCAGGATTAGAGGAATTGGGGGCACTTTAGGCAAAAGAAAAACATCAAGACCTAGAAAAAAGGGCTACTGATTAGTAGCCCTTTTTGGAATGAATTTAATTATTTATTTAAAAATGGATAGTCTGTATACCCTTCGGCACCGCCACCGTAAAACGTATTACGATCTGCTTCATTCAGTGGTGCATTATTCTTTATTCTCTCTACAAAGTCTGGATTCGCAAGCGCCCATCCGCCTACAGGAACCATATCTGCTAAATCATTATCCAGATCTGTTGTGAGTTGTTCAAGTGGACGTCCAGCTCGGTTTACGAGTAATGGATTTGACCATATCTGACGAATATCTTTTAATAATGGCTCGTTCCCAACGTGCATGACATGAAGATAAGCTAAATCTAATTTTTCTAATTCAGCAACAAGATAGCGATATACATCAGGGCCAAATTCCCACTCTTCAATGTCATGTAATGTTGAGGAAGGAGATATTCTGAAGCCTGTTTTGTCAGCTCCAATCTCATCAACAACGGCTTTAGTTACTTCAATGGCAAAACGAGCTCGATTTTCAATCGTACTGCCATACTCATCATTTCGTTGATTTGAATTTTCACTTAGAAATTGTTGAATCAAGTAACCATTTGCCCCGTGGATTTCCACACCATCAGCTCCTGCTTCTATTGCGGCAGAAGCAGCTGTACGAAATTCTTGAATGACTTCATTGATTTCATCTTTGCTGAATGCCCTAGGAGTTGGAGCCTCTTTCATCCCTTCAGCGGTAAACATCTTCACTTCAGGCGCAATAGCCGATGGTGCGACAGGCTGACGGTGGTGAGGCGTATTATCGGGATGTGAGATACGTCCAACATGCATGAGTTGTATAAAAATGTGGCCGCCTTCCTCGTGAACACGACTTGTGATCTTTTTCCATCCTTCAATATGTGCTTCTGTATAGATTCCAGGTGAGTTAATATACCCTTGACCATCATCTGATGGCTGTGTTCCTTCACTAATAATCAAACCTAAACCTGCGCGTTGTCCATAGTATTCCGCAGTAAATTCACCAGGCACGCCATCAGCTAAAGCGCGGCTTCTTGTCATTGGTGCCATTGCTAAACGGTGTGGTAATGTCATGTTTCCAACTTTTAATTCTTTCCATAATTTGCTCATTATAAGTTCTCCTCGATTTTCATTTTGTATACCACTTAACATATTACTTTCACTTAGTGCACTTATCTATTTAATTGAAAGGAAGTCATAGTTGAATAAACAAAGTGACTTCTTCAAAATCTGTGACATCCACCGGAGACTTTATTTAATTCAGTGGGGGAATTCCGCTGAATTAAATCAAAGCAATTCCTATCTTCTTCATAAATTTAGCTGGGACGCCTGCAACAACAGTATTTTCTGGAACATCTTTAGTGACGACTGCTCCTGCTGCAACAACAGAGTTGTCCCCAATCGTCACCCCAGGTAGTATTGTTGCGTTTGACCCAATCCATACATTCTTCCCGAGTATAACTGGAGAGGAATATGTTGTGTTTCTTGTCTCTAATGCTAACCCATGATTAAGTGTTGCAATCACGACATTCATGCCTATCATTGAACCGTCTCCTATACTGATTCCACCTCTATCCTGGAATGAACACCCTGTGTTCAAAAACACGTTTTTTCCAATGGTAATATTCATACCAAAGTCAGTATGAAATGGTGGGAAACACATAAAAGAAGCATCAACTTTGTTACCTGTTAGTTCACTAAAAATATCTACTAATTCTTCTCTGGAATGATGAGACGAATTCAATGCCGTTGTTATCCTCAGGGCTTCATAACTACGTTGGGTTAATAGCCCATGTAATTCTTCATCCTCCCCTGAAATCGGATTACCTTCCTTACAAAAATTTATAAAATCATTCATGTCCATTTTTAAAAACCACCTTCAAACATTTTGTCTTTTCTATTTAAATTATAAAATGATATGATTAATAAAACAAATACCTATAACGATTATGCTCATATGCCTATTGGGCATGCGTGAGGTAAGGAGGTTATCATGGAAATACGAGTGTTACGCTATTTTATTGCTGTAGCCAATGAGCGAAATATTTCAAAAGCAGCTGAATCGCTGCATTTAACACAACCGACTCTTTCTCGTCAGCTCAAAGAATTGGAAGAACGATTAGAAACGACTTTATTTATTCGTGGTAATCGTGAGATTTTACTCACAGAATCAGGTCACTATTTACTTCAAAAAGCGAAAGAAATTATTGATTTAGTTGATCGAGCTGAATACAATCTAAGTGAAGCTTCTAAAGATATTCAAGGTCAAATTGCAATTGGTTGTGGTGAGACTGAAGGCATGAGGATTATTGCGAAGGCCTTTAACAAACTGCAAACCAAGTATCCCAATATTATCTTTCATCTATACAGTGGTAATGCAGATGATGTTTCTGAACGCTTAGAAAATGGCTTACTCGACTTTGGATTATTAATCGATCCCACCGATAAAAATCAATATGATTTCATTAAACTTCCCTATCAAGATCGTTGGGGGATTCTGATGCGGCGCGATAGCCCACTAGCGCACAAAGATGTCATATACCCGAGTGACATAGTCGATCAGCCGCTTCTAGTTTCTCGTCAAAGTATCGTTGATAATCAACTTTCTGGTTGGCTTGGCCGAAGTATTAACCAGAACCCAATTGTTGCAACCTATAATCTGATTTTTAATGCTGCAATTATGGTTGAAGAAGGATTGGGTTATGCTTTATGTTTAGATCAACTCATTGATACATCATCTAATCAAACGCTTCAATTTGTACCATTAGCCCCGCCATTGAAAGCAAATTTAAATCTTGTTTGGAAGAAAAACCAAGCATTATCGCCTGCAAGTCAAGCGTTCTTAAAGGGATTACGACATGATTTAACAACTTAACAATTCAACGAAAAAAGCGCAAGGGAATTATAAACTAGTTAGAATTACGGCAGAAAATCACCGTTACTACTACTTTGGGATAAATGAACTTTTATATTGATGGAGGTATTTAATGGATATAGTAAATCGGCTTAAAAATAAAAAAGTACAGGTCAGAGAAATACCAGGATGGGGGCCTTACTTGCGGCGGCAGTGGGAAGAAAGTTTTGCTGAGCACCTTAGTTATAAAGAGAAGGAAGATATTCATCTCTATTATAACGGTTTTGCCTGCGGCTATTTGTGGCATCTATTTAGTTATGAGAAAAGAGATTGTTTAAAAGAGATGCAAGCTAATGATGCATTTAATAAGATATCTAAAAATGCATGTTATGTTTTCTATCAAAATTCTGATTACGCGTTAATTATAGAAAATGCAATGCTTGTTACTGCCAGTGATTGTGTGCAGAAAGATGACTTTGACGAAGGTGACATCTTTGTGGTTGATAAGGATTTTACTTGGACATATGTCAATACACACGAATCAAGTTGCGGTCCATATTTCAGTAGAAAAATTAAGTGAAAATCCCGTCTTGGGAAAATTATTTTTAAACTACTTCAGCAAACGAGACAAGTTTGTTCAACAAGAAATAAGGAATTTCTGCGGATTTCCCTCTTTCATTGTGCAAATGGGGGCAGGTACTCAGATGTTTTAGTTACTGGGGGTGTTTTTGTTGATAGATGATAGAGTAAAAAAAATTGACCAGTTAGATGAATATGAAGCAAAAATCATGTTGAAAGCAACTTATGGAATGATTGAAACTGCCATAACTGGAAATGGCGGAGATAAAATGGTTATAAAGATTATGCATAGGTTAAGTGAAATTTATAAGCGTATTCCGGACATGGAAAAACTAAGAAATGGATAAAATATACTCAATGGGGGGGCTATGCATTAAACGAAGATTGAAAATTCATTCATGTAATTAAATATACAAAAAATCAGTGATTCGCCAATTCCTCTGCCATTCATTCTGTTATTATACAATTGTAGTGAATTACCTGATTAGTGCCGTACACAGGTACCTAAAATTAAGTCTCGAACATAAAACACCAACCAATGAAAGATGATATTTTATGGGAAAACCTTTGTACCTAAAGGTTTTCTTTGGATTTGGCACCTAATGGTCCCGACTGGGATCGAAACAGCGCCCCCTACCTTGTCGAATCTGTAACGCTTAAATAACCAAGATAGATTGAATTCGATTTAGATAAATAATTCCGGTTTGCTAAGGTTTTCAAGACAGTAAAATCATTTCAGTAAAATAAGATTGGTGCAAAAAAAAATATGCGGACAAATGGCGAACAAAAGAGTAAACAGGTGGTCTGTATTACTAATTTAATGAAAACAGGTTTCTACAGTTTTAGTAATAGTTAATCCTTTATGACTTTTCCAAATAGAATACCAACTTAATGTAGTTCCTTTTTAAGCTCTATCGATTTAACCACTACTTTTCTTACAGGCTAGTGTAAGAGTCGCAGACTATTTTTCACATGTTAATTCGTAAGGTTTATTTTTGTGGAAATTACAACTTCTTCCTTTACCTTCCAGCGGAGAAATGGGATATTGTAACTATTGAGTTTACTAGAGGAGGAGAAGAATGTTCGCCTGTGGGGTATTGTTTTATAATAAAGAATACTGCGAATTAGTTATTTCTAAACGCTCGATGAGGTATAGCCTATGAAAGTATTGGACGTAGATTTATTTCAAGAAGGGCTGCAGCGCAACATTACTATGTTAGACAGGTTAAGCGGTGAGATGGAAGCGATCCACAATGCAGTGGAGGGTCTAGTTCAGATGGAGGAACAATTTAAAGGAGCCGGAGGTAGTGCCATTCGTTCCTTTTACCAGGAATGTCATTTACCATTTCTTCATTTTTTTCAATTGTTTTCCGAACAGTTCAAACAAGTGTTTCAGCAGATGGAGGCAGCACTTCATTCCCTCGAACCTGATTCATCTGGGTACATAGTAGAACAATTCCTTGAGGGAGAGCTAGAACAGGGACTTACGCTTATTGGTCATCTCACGGATAGTTTGACGGATGAGGCAAACAGTATCATGGATCAGGTGAGTGATATTGTAGGACTGCCCCACTTAGATGATAGCGGAGTGCAGGAGGGAGTCATTCGTTCTAAGAGAAAACGTGATGATACCAACTCACAACTGTATGAATTTGATGCAACTCAGACTACTGCACTACATCCCATTGAACAAGATTTGCAGACGATGAACACGTGGCTTACGGATATGGAGGGACTGTTCCAAGCAGGAGTAAAGGACATTACCTTCGTGCCGAGCCAATGGAATGTTCTGACGTTTAGAAGTGGAATTAGAACAGAACTGTTTCCAAAAGTGTACTTAAATCCTTGGTTAATGGAACAAGAACAGCTGATGGGTACGATGATTACTACAGCGACATTTCAAACCCTTGAAGGGTAAAAAGTGAACACTGTCGAAGAGAATCTAGATGAAAATATAAAATACCATATGTATGAAAATGGTTTACTCATTAAAGAGTATGTTGTA
>DYWT01000300.1 GCA_020742515.1 Sporosarcina psychrophila | reverse complement strand
ATTATTTGACCACTCAAAATACCTGTGTAAAGTGTATGCAATACTTGGCTGAGACTCGGAAACATGAAATCGGGTAAGCTTGATAATCTAGATGTGACTTCCCATATCGCCGCTAGAATCCCGATGAAGAGGGTTCGTCTTAAAAATGTAGTCATCCCCCATTTCCTCCTTTAACACTTTTTCAATTTCACCTTGCAGTGATGCCAATATCTGCTTTTCCAAATGAAATGTAACGTCATTTGGCATAACGCCATCTTTCATTGTCGTTGAAGAATGAATCTCTTTAATTCTTCCAGGACGTGTTTCAAAAACAACAATTTTTTCGGATAAAAGGACCGCTTCTCGAATGTTATGCGTAACGAAAAAGATAGTCACCTTCGTTTTTTGCCATATTTCCAGTAGCTCATTATGTAACACCATTCTGGTTTGCTCATCCAGTGCCGCAAACGGCTCATCCATCAGTAAAATGGCGGGCTCCATAACAAGTGCGCGCGCGATAGCAACACGTTGTTTCATTCCCCCTGACAGCTGATGCGGATAGGCATCGATAAAGTTGCTTAAATGAACCATTCTCAACATTTCTCTTGCTTTGTCCTCTGCCTGCTTTTTTGGCAAGCCCTTTAAACGTAAGCCATATGTGACATTATCAAGAACCGTTAACCATGGAAACAATCCATCCTGCTGGAAGACGACGACACGATCTGGTCCAGGATCCGTCACTACTTTTCCAGCAATCCGAATTTCTCCTTGATCAGCCTTCTCGAGACCGGCAATCAGGTAGAGCATTGTCGACTTCCCGCAACCGGAAGGACCGACAATCGAAACAAACTGTCCTTTTTCCACGTCTAACGAGATATTATCCAGTACTTTCACATGACCTTTTTCTTTATGTGGAAAACTTTTCGCAATGCCATCTATTGTTAAATACATTCAAATACCCCTTCCCTAAAATTCGCCACAAGTAAATCTGTATATGTTGAAATAAAAGATCCATTGAATTTGTTGGGGCGCTTGGGGATGCCTCCCGCCCTAAGCCAGGCACTGACACAATCCACTTCCTACGAATTGTGACAGCAACTGCCACCGAATAGCGCCTTCACTTACTTTATATAGATTTTAAAATTCGAATAAATCGCTTGATAAATAGCGTTCACCCGAGTCAGGTGCAATGCAGACGACCGTATCATTCGGAGTCAATCGGCTTGCGACAACTAATGCCGCATATATGGCCGCGCCTCCTGAAGGGCCGATGAGAATCCCTTCATTCGCCGCCATGTTGCGTACTGTATCATACGCTTCTTCGTCTTTAATCTGAAAGATTTCATCGTAGACGGCGGTATTCAAAACTGGAGGAATAAAACCCGGACTTGTTCCAACCAACTTATGCTTCCCTGGCTTTCCTCCAGACAGGACGGGTGATCCGGCAGGCTCAACAACATGAACTGAGATTTTATTATCCCGTTTTTTAAGTGCTTCTCCGGTACCCGTCACCGTCCCTCCCGTTCCTGATGTACAAACAAAAGCACTTAGCTTTCTTCCAATGGATTCCATGGCATTACTAATTTCAACAGCCGTCGTTGTCCGATGGATATCTGGATTTGCCGTGTTCTCAAATTGCATGGGGATAAAGCTGTTTTCGATTTCCGCGGATAATTCATTTGCTTTGTCGATTGCCCCTGGCATCCTTTCATCGCTAGGCGTAAGAACGACTTTTGCACCGTATGCCTTCATTAAATTAATACGTTCAATCGTTGCGTTATCCGGCATGACAAAAATTGCGTTATACCATCTTGCTGCGGCATTCATTGCCAAACCGATCCCTGTATTTCCTGACGTAGGTTCAATAATCGTTGCCCCCGCCATCAATTTACCGCTTTTCTCCGCCTCAACAATCATATTGTAAGCTGCTCGATCTTTTACGCTGCCGCTTGGATTAAAATACTCAAGTTTTACATAGACAGCTGCACCTTGTGAATCTGGCAGTCTATTTAATCTTACAAGGGGCGTATTTCCAATCAATTCAGCTATATTGTTTACGACTCGCATATTTGTTATCCTCCCAATTACGTTCAGGATTTGTCTTCATACCCACCTATCATTTCTAGAAATGCATTTCGCATGTAGATAGATTGCCTGTACGTTTCATTCGTGATTGCTTTAAGTAATTGTGTTTTTGTCGTTTGATTTAACGTAGAATGCTTCACTTTTTTTCTCGATAGTGTTAGAAATTCAAGATAATCACTATAAGAATCGTCGTAAATCAGGGCAATTTCGTCACGAATGCTTGTAGATAGTGTCGGACTCGCCCCACCCGTTGCAACAGTTATCGTTAGGTCACCTCTCGTCAGCTTTGAAGGGACATGAAAGGTACTTAACTCGGGATTATCGACGATATTGACCAGTTGCTGCTTGCCAGCAGACAATGCAACGAACTTATTCACCATTTCACTATTTGTTGCTGCAATAACAATCATTGCATCATCAAGATCATCCGGTGCGAACATTTTATTTTTCCAGGCAATTTTATTCTCGATAAAGAGTTGTTCTATTTTCGAATGAATCACTGGACTAATGACAGTTATACCAGCACCTGCTTGTAGCAATCCGATAACTTTTCTGTAGGCAATCAGACCACCGCCAACTACTACTGCATTTTCATCTTCGATGTTCAGCATAATTGGATAGAATTTCATCGTTTTATTCTCCCGCCGCCATTTAGTTACTCTGAAAAAAGACCATAAAATTAGCGGACCTTCATAACTTTTTTAAAAGATAAGAAGGTATAAGTCTTTCACTTGGAGCAGTGTCTAGACTTCAGCGCTTTTCTTGGTGTCTAGCTCCAGGCGCCAGCCGCTCGGGTCATAAGCAATCCAGCTATGTGGCAAAGTCCGCCACGTCGCTGGATTGACTTATGCCTGTCGCGTCTTAAAGGGCGCCTTACGCTTTTCTTATTAATCGTGAAAGTCCAATCCAGATTGAACAGCTTTCACATGTCCTGCGCGAATGACAAAATCTCCAAAATGTTCGCCTGCTGTTCTTTCCTTCGCGTATTGAATAAATAGCGGTTTAAGCAGTGCCAAAATTTCTTCTTCACCAATATTTTCCCGGTATATCTTATTCAACCGATCCCCGACAAAACCAGCACCAAGATACATATTGTATTTTCCGGGAGCTTTACCGATAAAGGCTATTTCGCCCAAAGCAGGACGTGAACAACCATTCGGACAGCCCGAAATACGTATAACGATTTCTTTGTCACGCAATCCCGCTTCATCCAGAATCAGTTCCATCTTATCCAGTAAAGAAGGCAGATACCGTTCGGCTTCAGCCATTGCCAACCCGCAAGTTGGAAAAGCAACGCAAGCCATTGAATTCCGGCGTAATGCGGAATGATGCTGTCCGTCAGTCAATCCATGTTGCTCCATTAACTCTTCAATTTCCTTCTTTTTTTGACTCGACACATTGCCGATGATTAGATTTTGGTTCGGGCTAAGGCGGAAATCACCCGTGTGAATCTTGGCAATTTCCCGCAATCCTGTCATCAACGGATACTCATCCAGGTCCTGGACCCGCCCATTTTGGATAAAGAGCGTGAAATGCCATTTACTATTGCTTCCTTTCACCCATCCGTAACGATCACCATTATGTTCAAACTGATAATTACGCGCGGTTTCAAGTTCCCAACCCAATCGCTCATTGAGTTCTTTGGTTATCCAATCAAGTCCACGAGCATCAATTGTGTATTTAAAACGTGCATACTTTCGAACGGAGCGATTTCCGTAATCCCGTTGAATCGATATAATTTTCTCAGCTACTTCGACAACCTGATCCATTGTACAGAATCCAATCACCCGTGCCAGCTGAGGATAGGTGTCTGTATCTCCATGTGTCATCCCCATGCCGCCCCCAACTGCAATATTGAATCCTACTAATTTACCTTCTTCTAAAATGGCAATTAGACCAAGATCCTGTGAAAAGACGTCAACATCATTATTAGGAGGAACTGCCACACCAATTTTAAATTTCCTTGGTAAATAGAGTGCGCCATACAATGGCTCGATTTCTTCCTCTGTTTCTTGGCTGTCGATTACTTTTTCACCATCGAGCCAGATCTCATGGTAAGCATTGGTCCGTGGCGAAAGATAATCACTGAGTTTCTGCGCCCACCCATAAACTTCAGCATGAATATCCGATTGATAAGGATTAGGATTACACATGACATTCCGGTTCACATCACCGCAAGCTGCAAGCGTATCCATTAACGCTGCATTAATTTCCTGAATATTCTCCTTCATATTCCACTTTAAAATCCCGTGCATTTGGAATGACTGGCGAGTAGTTAATTTCAATGTTCCGTTGCCATATTTATTGGCAACACGATCCATCATCAGCCATTGCTCCGGGGTTGCTACACCGCCGGGAGCACGAACTCGAACCATGAACTGGTAGGCCGGCTCTAATTTTTGCCGCTGGCGTTCGTTGCGTAAATCCCGATCATCTTGCAAATAGCTCCCATGGAATTTCATCAATCTGTTATCATCATCAGGTATCCCCGAACTGATTTGATACTCAAGCGTCTCCACAAGTGATCCGCGTAAATAGTTACTTTCACTCTTAATCCGCTCAACATCACTTGGTGTACCAGGTTGTGGCGGTAAAATTATTTTCTTTGTCATGTAACTAGCTCCTTTCACAGTTGTTTCAGTAGACATCACGTTGATAACGTTTCTGCCGGTGCATATCAGCTAAATAGTCAGATGCTTCCTTAGAACTCATAGCACCCTCTTCTTCAAGGATTTTTTCCAAAGTAGTATGGACATCAGCAGCCATATGCTTTTCATCACCGCAAACGTAGAGTACAGCACCCTCTTCCAGCCACTTAAAAATAGCTTGGCTGTTCTCAATCATTCGGTGTTGGACATAGACTTTATCTTTCGTATCACGGGAAAATGCAACATCCATTC
>DYWT01000299.1 GCA_020742515.1 Sporosarcina psychrophila | reverse complement strand
CAATAATTTATAACCAATATTTCCATCCAAATACTCCGTAACAAGCTTTATTTTAAATTCTTCACTATATTTAGCCATAAAAATACCCCCGAAAGTTAGATTTATTACTCTAACTTTCGGGGGTCGGTACCGCAGTGAAAAACTATTTTTGAAGAAAAACCATTTCTTGATAAGGATCAATTCTTAATCTGATTCAATCCAGTAGACTTACATTACAAACAACAAACAGGAGGAAAAAATCATGCAAAGGTTTATTTTAGGAAAGAAAAATCAAATCACCGTCATCAGTGGCATATTAATCGTATTAGGATTTTTAGGAAGGTTCGCTTTTGATAATATGGGACTGTTTATCTTGTCTCTGGCTATCGCATCTATTTTAGGGATTGCGCCAATCACGATCCAAGCCTACCAGGCATTAAAAGTAAAAGTTGTCAGTATCGACGTATTAGTAACCATCGCGGTTGCCGGTGCATTCTTGATTCAAAACTTTGAAGAATCTGCGATTGTGACATTCCTATTCTTATTCGGAGCTTATTTAGAGCAGCGCACCTTAAATAAAACGCGTTCCGCTATTAAGGAATTAACAGAAATGGCACCAGAAAGTGCGTTAAGACAAACTAAAGCAGGCGACTTTGAAGAGGTGGATGTAGACGAGGTAGATGAAGGTGATATTTTACTTGTTAAAACAGGTGCAAAAGTACCGGTTGACGGAACCGTTTTATCAGGTGAAGGACATATTAATGAAGCCAGCATTACGGGTGAATCAGTACCAGTAACGAAAAAAATAGACACAGGCGTTTATGCCGGAACAATTTTAGAAAATGGGACACTCCAGATTCGTGCTGATCGCGTGGGAGAAGATACCACATTCGGCCGTATTATCGAATTAGTAGAAGAAGCGCAAGATTCAAAATCAGAAGCAGAACGCTTCATTGACCGCTTCTCTAAATGGTATACACCGGCAGTTCTCGTTTTAGCTTTCATCGTCTGGGCCTTCACGCAAAATATTGAATTGGCGATTACAATCTTAGTATTAGGTTGTCCTGGTGCGCTCGTTATTGGTGTTCCTGTATCAAACGTTGCCGGTATCGGAAACGGCGCTAAAAACGGTATTTTATTGAAAGGCTCTGAAGTAATCAACGACTTCAGTAAAGTGGACACAATCTTGTTTGATAAAACAGGTACGTTAACGGTTGGTAATCCAGAAGTAGCAGAAAAAAAATATTATACAGATGATGTAAAAGACACATTAGGTTATCTGGCAAGTGTGGAACGTGAGTCCGACCACCCGTTGGCAAAAGCTGTTTTAGCAGAAATTGGTGAAACAACATTCACACCAGTAGACCGGACAGACGTTGTCAAAGGTGGTGGAATTGTGGCATCGGTGGCAGGTCACCGGATCGCAGTGGGTAACGTATCGTTGATGGAACAAGAACAAGTTGCACTGTCTAAAGAAGTAAGAGCAGATGTAAAACGTTACGAAGAAAATGGTAATTCACTGGTATTGACAGCGGTCGATGGCGAATTAAAAGTTCTGATGGGCATTCGTGACCAAATCCGTCCAGGTGTAAAAGAAAACCTGCAGGAACTCAGACGTTTAGGCGTTAAAAACTTAGTCGTTTTGTCAGGTGACAACCAGGGAACCGTTAATTTAGTAGCAAAAGAATTAGATCTAACAGAAGCGTATGGAAATATGCTTCCAGAAGACAAATCCGCTCATCTGAAAAAATTACAAGAACAGGGACAAATCGTTGCCTTTGTTGGAGACGGTGTAAATGACAGTCCTTCATTAGCTTTAGCAGATATTGGGATCGCAATGGGCACCGGGACAGATGTCGCCATTGAAACATCTGATGTGGTCTTAATGAACTCAGACTTCAGTCATTTGCCACATGCATTAGGGTTAACAAAAGCAACCGCAAATAATATGGTTCAAAATATTGTCATCGCAGTTGGAGTCGTACTTATCTTACTAGTAAGCCTCTTGTTCGGTGACTGGATGAACATGTCAATCGGCATGCTCGTTCACGAAGCAAGTATCTTAGTGGTTATCTTTAACGCGATGCGTTTGATGAGATATAACTTAAAGGGTAGAAAGGATAAAAAAGCCGTTAAAGAAGTAGCCCCAAGAACAAAAACAGCATAAGAGAAAGAGGAGAGTTATATGACAACATTTAACACGTATATAAAAGAAAACGAAGAAACACTAGAAATGTATACGACCGCAATTACACGTGCACATGGTAAAAATCATCCGGAAGCATTTGACGTACGGGAGCTGTACTCGGAAATACATGCCAAAACAACAGAAGCGGGTGCTGAGAGACCGATGCTGGATGTAGAATTTGCTGAGTTGCGTGAAGTAACCAATCACTATGAAATACCGGGTGATGTCTGTCAGACATTTGCAGCTGTATACGATATGTTATCGGAAGCTGATCAGATTTACCAAGCTTAAAAGAAGTTGTTAAACTTGATAGGGATCAAGTAAGTATTTGCCAATTAGCGTTAGACTATAAATAGAGTAAGAAGTAAAAAATAAAAGGAGACGATCTTATGTCGAAAGCAATTATTAGTTTAGAAACATTGTCCTGTCCATCCTGTCTACAAAAAATTGAGAACGCCGTTAAAGGGTTAAACGGTGTAGAAAAAGATACGGTTAAAGTGCTCTTTAACTCAAGTAAAGTGAGAACGGACTTCAATGAAAGCGAAGTAACGATTGAAGACATTGAAAAAGCGATTGAAAGTCTAGGCTACGCTGTTATTAAATCAAAAGTAAAGTCTGCCTAAATAAACGAGAATCACCTGACAATTATTACGAGGAGGAATATATATATGTCACAAGACAAAACACCGCAAGAAAAATGGGAAGCAGAATTGAAACAAGAAGAACATGATCATCACCACAACCCGACGGCGGCAGCGATGACGCAACACATTCTAGCGAGTATCCATACGCTACACGTGAAGCTTCACCAGTATCACTGGTATGTCAAAGGGCCACATTTTTTTGTCCTACATTCGAAGTTCGAAGAATTATACAATGAGAACGAAAAATGGTTCGACGAACTGGCTGAGAAACTACTGGCTGCTGGGGAAAAACCCGTATCTACTACAGAACAGTTCTTAAAATACACGTTCCTATCGGAGGATGGAGCAGATAAGTACCTGACAGTCGATAAAATGGTAGACAAGTTAGTGGAAGACTACCGTCGCGTAAGAGATTTAACTTTACGCTCCATTACGATGGCTCAAGAAGAGGACAACTTTGTACTGGAAGACACATTGATTGCCTACAAAGAATTCATTGATAAAACGATCTGGATGTTACAGGCCTTTTTAGGAAAAGAAGCATTGGAAAATGATGATGCTTTTGAAGATGACGACGAATAAACTCCTTATGTTATTAGCTGAAAAGGAGGGAATCGATGTTAGATAGAAGGGTGTTAGTGGATAAAGAAAAAAACACGATTAAATTCGAAGGCTCATTGAAAGAGGTTCTTGAACAGTTAGAGGTTAAATCACCGGAAGGTATTCCCAGTCATTATGAATTAAATAAGCCAGAAAACGATCCCCTTAATAAAGGGTAATAAATCAAAGCGTTCCACGAAATGTGGGACGTTTTTTTATTGATAATCGAAATAAAATAGCTTATAATTCACAGATCCATTACCCCTATAAGGTATATAAAAGAAGGAGTTCTGTGTCCCATAAGGATAATCACAAAGAAGAAGCATTAATCAAACGCATGAATCGGATTGAAGGACAGATTGGTGGGATTCGAAAGATGATTTTGGAAGGGAAATCCTTTGATGACATTATCATTCAAATAAATGCCTCTAAAGCTGCCCTTCAAAAAATGAGTGACTTGCTTTTCGAGGCACACCTGGAACACAGCTTTTACGAAGCCGTGGAGACTGGCAATGCGGATGGTTCCTTGGAAGATTTGCGCAATACACTCAAACAATACAGTAGAATGCTTTGAAAATGACGATGAGAGGATTTACTCCCTTTTGGAACTAAAAGTTGAAACGAAAGAGTACGTTAGAAAAATTATAGACCTAGCCGTTCCTGCCACAATAGAGAATATACTGCAGACGATGGTAGGATTTATTGATACGCTCATGATCGCAAGATTAGGCCTGGTAGCCGTCACAGCCGTGGGTTTGGCTAATAATATTCTGGCGGTCTATCTCGCCATCTTTATCGCTTTGGGGGTAGGGACGTCCTCCCTTATTTCCCGCTATCTCGGTGCAGACAAAAAGAATAGTGCCAAGGGTATTGCGAAACAATCTACTGTCCTAGCTTTGATGTCTGGACTTTCCATAGGGCTGATTACGCTCCTATTCGGACGGCAGTTGTTGGCACTGATGGGAGCTGATCAAGGGGTATTGGATGAGGCCTCCCTGTATTTTGCTTGGGTAGGGGCAGGGTCGGTCTTTCTTTCCCTCATTACAGTCTTTGGAAGCATTCTAAGGGCCACGGGAGATACGAAAACACCCATGGTTGTGAACACCCAAGTCAACCTGCTGAATATTGCCTTAGACTATCTATTAATTTTTGGTGTTGGTCCGTTTCCTGCGCTTGGCGTTCTGGGGACAGCAATCGGAACGGTTCTGGCAAGGATTGTGGGCTGTATCCTGCTTTGGAGGAATATCGAACAAAGCCCGGCAGCCTTCTCGCTTTCTGAAATATGGAAAGGATCCTCCTATAAAGAACTCATAAACTTGTCCCTCCCCGCAGCTGCAGAACGACTCGTGATGCGCTTGGGACAGGTAGTATACTTTGGATTGATTGTCTCCATCGGAATCAAGACGTACGCCGCTCATTCCATTGCTGGAAACATTGGTAGTTTCACCTATATGCCAGGCTATGGACTGGCCACGGCAGCAGCCGTACTGGTAGGAAATAGTTTTGGAGCAGGGAAGAAAAAGGATTCCTATTATTATGGGAAAATCTCCTCCCTATTAGGTATAGGGGTTATGTCCGTGGGTGGTCTCTTTCTTTTCCTGGGGGCACCCTGGTTTGCGACTTGGTTTACAGGGGATACCGAGGCCATTGCCAAAATCGTGACGGCGCTAAGGATTGATGCCTTTAACCAACCAGCTCTCGCAGTGGGGCTCATTCTGGCTGGCTCACTCCAGGGACTGGGGGACACCAAGTCTCCGCTCTATAGTACGGCTGTTGGCATGTGGGGCGTCCGAGTTGTCGGCGTCTACTTGCTCAGCATTGTATGGAACATGGACATAGCAGGAGTATGGATTTCCATTGGCATAGATTTGTTCATTCGTGCTATTTTCCTCTCTTTCAAATTCTATAAACGAACAGTAAAAGCATAAAAGAAGAAGGGCTACTTTCTAAAACCCTGCTCAGATCTTTCCTTTCCTTAGCTCTTGGCGATGAGTTCTCCGCCTCTCACTTTTTCGAGGTTCCAGTTGCGATTATTACCGGCATTTTTCTAGGTGCGCTCGTAGGATGGGAACTCCAGAAATTTTATCGAGCCTTCCATATGCGAGTTATATTAGCAGGTGAAACTTCTTCATATTTTTCAGAAGGTTCGAGTATTTCACTCGCATTGGCTTCGATTTGTACAGAAAAAATTGATAAGGAAACAGTAATTAATAAAGATAGGGATAAAATTGATTTACATTTCATTATTTAACTACCTCCTATTTTTGAGATGTATGATACTCATTACCTTCTTTGTCTCTAATAATACGATCGCCTATTTTTTTTAAGGTAAGCGAAAAGTCATCTTCATCAGATAATATATACATATCCTTATCGACATCAATTTTAACAGGATCTATAACTTTTTCTAGGGATGAGCTAGGAGTAATATCACTAGGTTTTGTATCAGGAGTAACTTTATTTAAAGTCGTGTCAATATTTATTTCTAAACCTGTATCAGTAAATGAAAGAGTGCTATCTGGACTGTCAACACTCACAAAAATTTTAGATCTTAAATCGTCTTCTTTGGCAGTAATAGCTTCATTTTTTTCGATGTACATCCTCCTAATAGTAAGAACGATAGAATTAGTACGAAACTACTTTTTAACATATAATAATCACCTCTATTTATAGATTATTTTTAGAAATAGATAAAATTAATTTTTTTTAATCAAAAACACAACTTCTCTCGCTTAATTCTAACTATAATACAGTAAATATAATGTTATACAAAATAGTCATATATGACTATTTTATTTCATAACTATGAAGGAAAATTAATATGTCAGCAATGTACCGCTATATATTTAGATGTAATATAATTAATTATGAACAATAGAAATACTCATAAATCAAAATCATATTTTAGCTGGAGAGTGTAACATAATTGTAATAAATGCAGAAGTATGCTTTTGCGATGTTTAGGTGAGGTGCTTATTAGTCAACAATGATAGGGATTTTATATTCAAATAGCTAGTGTTAAATGGTTGAAAATACTTAAGAGAGTATACCAGTATACTTTTGTGTACTTTTAACTAGAATAAAAGTATTTACATTCAAAAAAAGCTTATGTAAAGTGAATTTATAGCAAAAAATAATTGAATACAAAAAAAGCCCCGTAGACGCCAATCTACGAGACACACAAAACTTCTCTGGTTTTATGTGTCTATTATACCAGCCTCTTTTTTTGTTGCCGTGCTTTATAGTCGATACAGTTTCAATAAAACAGCTGTATCTTACAAAAGGTCATAAAAAAACCGCCAGAACACATTCTGACGGTTTTAGACTTATTCTGCTGCTCGTCCTAAAAAGGCATTTAGCATCCAGATTTGTTTGTCATATTCAGTTTTATAGCCAATTAATAAATCTTCAGTAACAGAGTCGCCAACTTCCGATGTCAATTCAATGGCATCTACTAGAAGTTTCACAATAGCATGAATATCGCTAATTGTATCGCGAACCATATCCATATCGGCTGTCTTTTTACTTTGAGGGTAATCTTCCAGAGCAGAATGTTCAATAAACTCTGTCATTGAGCTATAAGGTTGACCGTCGATTGCCAGTAACCGTTCTGCAACTTCATCAAATACCTCTGTAGTATGGGTGTATAGCTCCTCAAATTTTTCATGTAGGGTGAAGAAGTGAGAGCCTTTAACATAAAAGTGACGGTGATAAAGTTTAAATAGGTAAACAGCTTCTGTAGCGACCACTTTATTAACGATGTCTTGTACCTTTTTATTGTCTTCGTTTGATACATGTGGATGGGATGTGTGTTCCATAGTCATTCCAATTCTCCTCTCTATTAAACATGTAGATTATCACAAGATAGTCTAGCTACCTTATAAGTAAATTATATTGCTTCCAGATTGGATAAGCAAATCATTTGGCTGTTACTCAACAATGGTATTAATAGTCAACTTACTATCTAAAACTGTTGTGAAACGTAAGGGTTCTAGCTATAATAAGTCTAATAGAAGTCACTCATGATTAGAGGAGGCCATTATGAAAACAAATGCCAA
>DYWT01000298.1 GCA_020742515.1 Sporosarcina psychrophila | reverse complement strand
TATGAGAATACAATCTTTTAGATAAAAGGTTGTATTCATTTTTATTTTTAAATGATAAAGTTTTAAATAATGTATAACATTCAATATGAATCGTCTACACTTGATTGGACAACTCCTATGAGGGAGGTTATTGTTAAATCAAGTGTAGACGATTCATTTCTTCATCTGAATAGTTGTACTATTTATATAGCGACATTATCATCCCTTTCTTTTGATCCGTTATGCCAGGTCGCCCACATAATCATCCTCTGTCACGTGCTGGCTCTAGACCTTTCTTTGTCGCTCACTTAATAAGTTTGTTTATAGTTCTGCAAATTCACTCATCATAGTAAAGTACATTTCCCCCATCGCATCTTTAGTTGTAATATTCACATCTATAATTTGAAAATCAATCTTTTCATTTTCAAGGTGTTGAGATAGCTCAATCAATTGTTTCGTCGTGCGACCTAATCATCTAGCTCAGTAATCACAAGTGTGTCACCATCATGCATGTAATCTAAAAACTTATCTAACTCTGTCCGTCTATACTTTCTTCCACTGAATTTCTCTGAGAATATGCGATTACACCCATATTCTTTTAATACATCGAATTTTAAGAACGATCAATATTTTGCATATAAATTTATGAACGTTTTCATTTATAAAAAGAAAATTAATCTTCTGGTTAAACAATTTATAGATGTGCTTCTTTCTATTAAATTTTGTTTTTTAGGGTAGATCCTAAATAGACATTGTATACATACTGATATACTTCAGTGTCACTTTCGGAATTATTTTGCACTGATTCAGACGATAATTTTCACTATATTAAAAAACCCAGCTGTCTTTGTAAGAAGACAAGCTGGGTTTTAAATTAGATAAGCAAATTAAACTTAAAATATACTAAACTTATAGGCTAAAGTGACAGAATAAATATCATCCTTTGAAAATAGTTTAATAAACGGTCGTTTTCATCTGAAATGATTGCTATTTGAAAGTTTGTAATACCTTTCCCTTTCCATTTTCCGATTCAACTTCAGCGTATGCACCGTTCACAAAAGTAATCTGTGGAGGTAGATGACCACAATCAATATCATATATTATAGGAATTTGAAGTTCATCTGATAATTCTTTATAAACATCTTCAATAGTATAATTTGTAACAGGCATATTACCTGCACTTCTACCAAACATAATACCCGTACAATTTTCAAACCAGCCAGATAGTTTCATTTGTACTAAAGACCTGCGTAAGTCAGTAGTTGATAACTCAACATTTTCGAGAAACCAAATTACAGAATCTCCTTTAATATAATTCTTTTTAAACTTCTTTACATCCCCGTATGGTGTACCAACTAAATGCCGAATAGTATCAATACATCCACCAAGTAACCTTCCCTGTATTTTAACTTTATTATTTGTAGTTGATTTCCAATACGTTTGTTCTGTTAAATGATAAATGTAGGCTGTAGGTTTATCAAATTGCCATTCTTTTTGATACTTTTCAGATGAATATTGGAGGGTTGATTCTCCTTTTTTGGTAGACAAAACAGACTGCCACATAGCAGTCGTCTCATCAGAATACTTTCCTCTTAAATCAACTAAATTCGTTCCGTGAGCAGTAGCAATCCCTGTTTTTAGCGTGATGGCCAATAGTAGTAAACTAATATCAGAATAACCTAAGACCCACTTATTCTGAATATTTTCGAAATCAATATACTCAAGTATTTCAATTAGTAATTCTCCACCCCAGGGAGGTATAAGAAGTTGAACATCTTCATTAAGCATCATCTGATTAAACTCATCTGCACGTTTTTTTGCAGATGCCGATCTTGCTTTATCCTGAGTCCAAGGTGTTTCGCCATATATTACATTAAAACCCTTTTTTTTCATACTTTCAAATGAAGAAAATAATAATTCATGTGATTCACTTGGCACTCCAGAAGATGGCGCAGTTACCC
Source organism: Sporosarcina psychrophila (assembly GCA_020742515.1). Classification (GTDB taxonomy): domain Bacteria; phylum Bacillota; class Bacilli; order Bacillales_A; family Planococcaceae; genus Sporosarcina; species Sporosarcina psychrophila_B. The sequence continues at coordinate 4,585 of DYWT01000298.1, read as the reverse complement.
CTATAGTTGCACCTTTTTCTAAGAATGGATATTGTATCATGCATATACCTCCTATACTTTCTGTTATTTTGAAATCCTGTTAATTAAAAGTATTGATTTTTTCATATCCTAAACTTCCTCATTAATTCAAGTATATCTCTTTATAAGATATAAATCGTATTACTTGGATATAATAATTATTTAGATTCAGTTTACACTAAGCTATTCAGCTAAGTAAAACCTTTTATAAATTCGCTAGAATTTTTTAATTTTCATATATAGAGTAATTTAAGTATAGAGAAATCCTCTAAATAAACGTCTTAAAAACGAATGTTTTTGAGACGTTATAAACTCACAGATTTTATGCTTAAATACTAGGATATATTGTCTCTAAAGATTACTCAAAATCTAAGTATCATATCCCTACATTTATGATATATAGTAACAACTTTAACTGTATATTATAAGCAGATCCTAAATAGACAACACTAGAGTGTCTCTTTCACCGATGAATTGCATATATTTTAAATACTATTTTGCACATACTACTTTAGAACCCAGCTTGTCTTCTTACGAAGACAAGCTGGGTTCTTTAATTATAATGCAAATTATCGTCTGAATTAGTGCAGAATAATTACGAAAGTGACAGAAGGGGTAACCGGATGTGAATCGGTGATTAAAGTTTAGCAGACCTTTGTCTTAAATCTGGGTGTGACTTTTGACTTTATTTTGCACTTATTTAAGTGATATTTTGCACTAAAATTAAGCCGATATCTCACATTAAAAGAGAGATATCGGCTTATAAAATTTTCTATTAAAATAGGAATGAGAACAGAGCGTTGAATGTGCCATTTTCAAATAGGATATAAATTCCTAATCCTATAAAGACGATTGGAACGATCCAACGTTCATATTTTTCGATTTTATCTGAAACAAAATTCAAGGAAGCCAATCGATAGCTGATTAGACATAGAACACCAACCATGATCATGAAAACAATGACGGCAATAATGATTTCCATCATATTTAAAGTCGTAAAGTACGGTATATAGATAGCGAAATCATCCGCACTGGAAGCCAGTACAATGAAAGTGACCGTTATGAATAATTGATTGAATCTGCCTGAAGAGAAAAGGGAGAGAATGTTGCCTTCATCTTCGTCTTCTTCACCTTGAATCCATATTTTTATACCCAGGTAAAGCGGCAGCAGTCCAAGCAGTCCGATCATCCATTGTTGGGGAACTAGATTAGCAACGCCCAATGACACCAGAAGACTCGCGAGTATAATAATGACTGTCCCAATATATTGTCCAATCCAGATATGTTTTATTTGATTACTCTTTTTGATTTGCGAAAACAGAAGAATCAATATGACGAGATAGTCGATTCCTGTCGCTACATAGACGGCAGCAGCTGTAAATGCCGTTATAATCATTTTTCCACCTCCAATATTTGGACATCAGTACTTTTACTTATCTGGGAAGAACCCAAGCTTAATTCATCTTCCTTCACACGCATAAGCCTCAAGCCATTCAAGGCCACCACTAAAGTGGCACCCATGTCCGAGAGAATCGCAATCCATAGTGTCAGCCATCCTGGGATGACCAACAATAGAGCAATCAGTTTGATTCCAATGGCAAAAGCGATATTCGCTTTGATGATGTTCAATGTTTTACGGCTAAGTTTGATGGTAAAGGGCAGTTTCCTCAGGTCATCGCCCATTAAAGCGACATCTGCTGTTTCAAGAGCGGTATCTGTACCGGCGCCACCCATAGCGATACCAACGGTGGAAGCTGCCAGCGCTGGGGCGTCATTGACCCCATCGCCGACCATGCCTACATGACGATAATCAGTTTTTAGTTGCTTGATTACGTCTAGTTTATCCTGCGGGAGCAATTCAGATTGAATATCTGTGACACCGACATGTGAACCAATCGCACGGGCAGTACTATGATTATCTCCCGTAAGCATGACTGTTTTTTCGATGCCTGCCTGATGCAGATTCTGGATTACCACTTTACTTGATTCGCGGACTTCATCCGCGACTGCAATAATTGCCTGAACTGTATTTTTCGTTCCTGCAACCATAACGGTCTTACCTTGTTCTTGAAGTGTTTTGACATCACTTTTAATTGCATCATTGAAATTAGCTGCCTCCATCTCTTCAAATAATGCCGGACTGCCAACGTAATACATTTCATTATTGATTTTGCCCCGTATCCCCTTGCCTGTAATAGAAGAAAAGTCTCCGACAAAGATATCAGAATAAGGAAGGTTATAACCGTCTGCCTTCTTTATAATCGCGGATGCCAATGGATGCTGAGAACGATCTTCCAATGCTGTGATGACTGCCAGCATTTCCTTTTCATCAATTGCATTGTCGATTAAACGATAATCAGTTACAACCGGGACGCCTTTTGTGAGTGTGCCGGTCTTATCAAATGCAATGGCCTTTAATCCACCCATTTCTTCGAGGTAGACCCCGCCTTTTATAAGGACTCCCTTCTTGGCAGCATTTCCGATTGCCGAAACAATCGCTATCGGCGTGGAAATTACCAATGCACATGGACAACCTACAACGAGAACCGCTAACCCTTGATACACCCAAGTGGACCAGCTCGCACCGAAAAATAACGGGGGTACAATCGCAACCAGCACTGCGACACCCATAATGGCAGGCGTATAATATTTTGCAAATTTATCAACGAATGCCTGGGCAGGAGCACGCTCACCTTGTGCTTCTTCCACCAGATGAATGATTTTGGCAATGGTCGTATCTTCAACCAATTTAGTGATTTTAACTTCCAGTAAGCCTTCTTCGTTCAGTGTCCCTGCAAATACTTCATCATCGATCGATTTTTCAACCGGCACTGATTCACCTGTGATTGCTGCCTGGTTGATTGCAGAGTAGCCATTGACAATTACGCCGTCCATAGCAATTTTCTGTCCAGGCTTAACAATCATGATATCGCCCACAGCAATATCATTGACGTGCACTGTCATTTCCTGTCCGTTGCGTCTGACAAGTGCCTCTTTAGGAGCAATATCCATCAATGAACTGATGGATTGCCTTGCTCGATCCATCGAGAAACGCTCCAACGCTTCGCTGATGGCAAACAAGATGACAACAATGGCGACCTCGGCCCATTCTCCGATGATGACACCGCCAATCACTGCGACTGTCATCAGGGTTCGCATATCAAATTCAAACCGGACTAAATTCTGGAGACCCGTTTTCAGCATTGAAGCCCCTCCGACAATCATGGAAGTGATGAACAGCAGTGGTGTAAGAATATTGTCATCACCATTCACCAACATTGAAATGAAGCCAAAAGCGATAAACAGTAGCGAATAGAGCAGAGTGCTGTGCTTTTTATAAAATGGAATGGTTACTTCCTTTTCTTTTTTGTCTTGTCCACTTTCTTCCCGGGATTTCTCAGGCACCACTTTGAGGTTTTCAAACGCCCCTGCTTCTTCCAGTTCCTCAACCGTTGCAGAACCATATACAGAAATTTTTGATGCGCCAAAATTCACCTTCGCATCTTGAACTTCAGGTAGTTTCTTCACATTATTCTCAAATTTCCCTGCACAGTTCGCACAGGAAAACCCCTGAACACGGTAAACTTTTTTTTCTTTATTTACTTCTGGTTGCGTTTGACGCATAGACTTTTCAGGCACCACTTTGAGGTTTTCAAATGCCCCTGCTTCTTCCAGTTCCTCAACCGTTGCAGAACCATATACAGAAATTTTTGATGCGCCAAAATTCACCTTCGCATCTTGAACTTCAGGTAGTTTCTTCACATTGCGCTCAAATTTCCCTGCACAGTTCGCACAGGAAAACCCCTGAACACGGTAAACTTTTTTTTCTTCTTCCGTCAGCTCTGCAATCCCTTCAGACATTGGTTATCACTTCTTTCCTATGTATTAATGCAATCGTCATGATTTCTTTAATATGCTGATCTTCCAGTGAATAGAACGCGAGTTTCCCTTCTTTCCTGAATGTAACGATGCCTTCTTTGTAGAGCGTGCGTAAATGATGAGATGCATTTGCTACAGTCACACCGAGTATATTTGCGATATCACAGACGCATAATTCCTCTTCCTTGCATAAGGAATAGGTGATTTTTGCCCTATTCACATCGGCAATAGCCTTAAGCATCTGTGATATACCGGCAATATCTACAGTTTGTAAATTCTCTTGCATCCGGTTAACCTTTTCTTCGTCATAACAAAAAACTTCACATGTTTCTTTTTTATTCATACATACACCTCATCATTCAAATATTTGTTTGAATATAGCATAACATCTTGTTTTTCTTTATTCAAGCAGACGTTTGAATAATAATAAATTTGTATAAGTTTTTCTCGACATAGAAAGAATTTTCTGAAATAAAGCTGAAAGAAATTACGATATCGTAAGTGAACTTTATTGTGATAAATAATTTATTCGTTCTTAAAAGTACACTTTTAAGAACGGTTTGAAAACATTTGAAATAGATCAAAACAATCTTCTGATTAAACAATTTGTAGATGTGTTTTTCTCTCTTAAATTTTTGATTAATTAGAGTAGATCCTCAATAGACAACACTAGAGTGTCTCTTTCACC
>DYWT01000297.1 GCA_020742515.1 Sporosarcina psychrophila | reverse complement strand
GAACCTGACATATTAAAAGGATTGTATTGGGAAGATGAAGAAGTAAGTTTGAATAAATTATATATAAATTGATTCTATAGTAAAAACTTTTGGGTCAGAATAGTCTATCGGAAGAATGAGGAGCCTAACTTGTTTCGACTAGTATCTTATTATAATCTATTTGATGGATAATAAAGTATAGAAAACCTATTGAATTATGGACATGTATCAACGTGGGATTGTTATGAGTTATGCAAGTCCGAAGGGAATCGTGTTTGGAAAGCTTCCGATAGTATAAGGAGTAGTTTTCATGGAAATAGGCAGTGAGTTTCATTTCTATTTTAATAAGAGTAAAAGTTCTTACCAAAAAATAAACATATTTAAATTTAATGATACCCTAGTTAATTATGGGAGAACTGCTATAAAATTTTTAATTGAGAGTCTACGAAAAACGGAATCGTTAAAGGGAATCCTTCTTCCAAACTATTTATGTGAAAGTATTATACAACCATTAAAAGAGAGTGGAATTCCCTATGAATTCTATAAAATAGATAAGTACTTTAAAGTGCAAATATATGAATTGGAAAAAGTACTTCAACCTGGATGGGCAGTATTTATTTTAGATTATTTTAATCTCCGACTTGGTGAAGAAATAACGGAGTACCTTAAAAAAATAAAAGATACCAATATAATTATTGAAGATATCACTCACAGCTTTTTTGATCAAAAAGATCCAATAGGACATTTTCAGATTGCGAGTTTGAGAAAATGGATAGGAATACCGAGTGGAGCTTTGATCAGGGACTTATACAAAGGAGAACTACGACATTTTATTTTGCCTGAAACCTGTGAGAGGAATAAGGTTATAATACAAAAAAGATTTTATGCTGCAAATTTGAAAAGGCTTTATTTAGAGAATAACCTAACCGAAGATATAAAATTAGAATACCTTAATCTTTTTGCCGAAGCGGAAAATATCTTGGATGAAAGTAATATAAAGATACAGAGTATTGATAGCATATCACAAGACATTATCACTCATCACGATTTTAAATCTATGATGAAAATTCGTAAAAGGAATTATAAGATTTTATATAATGGACTTAAGGATGTGTCAGAAATTGAAATTATGAATGGAATTGCTGATAGCAATAAAATCCCGCTTGGATTTCCGATTAAGGCAGTTAACAGAAATTATTTGAGAAAAAGGCTAATTTCTGAGAAAGTATATTCGCCAATTCATTGGCCGTTGCCAAAGGAGTTATTACGAGGAGCGACCGCAGATATCCTTAATATATCAGATAATATTCTGACATTGCCTTGTGATCAACGTTATACTGAAGCTGATATGTATAGAATAATAGATGTTATAAAAAAATATTATTGTAGGTGAAGAAATGTTTAAGGTAATAAATTGGGAGGAAAAAACCCAGTGGAATAACATCATTGACAGTTTCCCGAAACGAGATATATATTTTTCCCACGAGTATTTTGCAAGTTCTTTACTGTTAGATGAGGGTGAGCCAAACTTATTTTTCTTTGAAAGTGAGGAGGGAAGAGTTGCCTACCCTACATTAAAGAGAACGATAGAATATATGGGGGAGAATGCGTTATATGATATTATAACTCCCTACGGTTATGGTGGTATCCTTGTAGACAATTTGCTAGACGAAAAAAATGTTCTACTCCAATTTAGAAAATCTATTAATGAATACTGCATTGATAATAACATTATCTCGGAATTCATTAGATTTCATCCTATCCTTTGTAATCAAAGAAATTTAGAAGACATGGATATACTTCATATTAGAGATACGATTGAGATGAAATTGCAACAAGGTATGGATTTACTAGATGAAATTCCAGGAAAAAATCGAAACATGATTCGTAAAGCTAGAAAGAACGGAATAGAGATAAGGGAAATTGATAAAGACGAAAATATGAATGATTTCTTGTCTATTTATTACTCGACTATGAAGCGCAATGATGCGACCAGTTATTATTACTTTAAAAATGAATATTTTAAGGAATCTTTTAAATTAATCGATTCTAACTTACATTTATTCGGTGCTTATATTGAAGGGGAAATGATATCGGCTAGTCTTATTTTTACATATGGAGACTTTATGCATTACCATCTATCAGGTACATTAAAAGATTATTTATCACTTGGGGCTAATAATCTTCTTTTATTTGAAGTAGCGGAGTGGGGAAGAGAACGAGGAATAAAGTCATTTCACCTTGGTGGGGGACATTCCGGTAATGAAGATAGCCTTTATAAGTTTAAAAAGTCATTTTCGAAATTAGAGCCACTGAAGTTTTACATAGGGAAAAAAATTCATAATCCAAAGTTATATAAAAAACTTGTGGGTGAAAAAAACATTACGGAAGACAATGGATTCTTTCCGTTGTATAGGAGTTAATTGAATGCAGTTAATACTAAAACGAATATTTGATATTTTGTTTTCATTAATAATTATATTAATATTGTCTCCAGTATTGCTCACTATTACTATTCTTATAAAAATTACATCAAAAGGACCAATTCTATTTAAGCAAGAAAGAGTAGGGCAGTATAATGAATTGTTTAAGATTTATAAATTTCGAAGTATGATTCAAAATGCTGAAAAGTTAGGCTCAGGTTATTATATGGATGGAGAAGATGACCCAAGGATAACAAGAGTGGGGAAAATATTAAGAAAAACAAGTTTGGATGAATTACCAGAACTTTTTAATGTTCTGAAGGGAGAAATGAGTTTGGCTGGACCACGTCCGACTTTGAAATATCAAGTGGATAAATACTCTGAATTTCAAAAAAAAAGGTTGGAATATCCGCCGGGTATAACAGGCTGGGCTCAAATTAACGGTAGGAACGAAATTCCATGGAGTAAAAGAATTGAGTTGGATATTTGGTATATAGATAATTATTCGTTTTTGCTAGACATTAAGATCTTATTATTAACATTACCTAGAGTTTTATCGTCACGAGGAATATCACATAATCAATCGGAAAAAGATGTAGATGATTTATAAAAAGGAGGAATAGTCTTGAATATAACAGGAAAAAAAGTGGTTTTAAGGGCTTTGGAACTTGGCGATATGGAAATTTTAAGAAGCTTTCATAATGATCCGGAAATCGGTAACTTGGTAGGTGGTTGGTCTTTTCCAATCTCGTCTTATGAACAAATGAAATGGTATGAAAATACAATTGCTGATCAAAAAAATCATAGATTCGCTATTGAAACTAAAGAAGATGGGTTTATTGGTATTACTACTCTTACAAATATTGATTTGAAAAATAGATCTGCTGAAAATGGAATGATCATTGGAAAAAAGGATCTAAGAGGTCTTGGTTACGGAAGAGATACTTTGATGTCAATTATGAAATTCGCTTTCGAGGAGCTCCAATTGAATAGGTTAGATGCAGATATTGCAGAACATAATACTCCTTCACTTAAATTATATACTGAAAAATGTGGATGGATTGAAGAAGGAAGAATAAGACAACATATTTATCGTAATAATCGTTATTACGATCGCGTTGTTATCGGAATTTTAAAAGAAGAATATGAGGAACTATGTAAAGATAATAAATACTGGAATTCTTAATTCGTCCGCATAAGTATTTTAAAATTTTATAGATAATTAGCTTGAGTAACATTTTGATTTTGGAGAGAAGGTATGACAATGAGCCGAATTTTCTTATCCTCCCCCCATATGGGGGGGAACGAACAAAAATATATAAACGAAGCGTTTGAAACAAATTGGATTGCTCCACTTGGGCCCAACGTGAATGCCTTTGAAGAGGGATTGGCAACTTATGCTGGGATGGCTGGAGCTGCGGCTACCTCGTCCGGGACAGCAGCAATTCACTTGGCGCTTGAGTTGCTAGGTGTTGAGCGAGGAGATACGGTATTCTGCTCGAGTCTAACCTTTGTGGCAAGTGCAAATCCTATTCTTTATGCAGGAGCTGATCCGGTTTTCATTGATTCGGAAGCGGAGACCTGGAACATGTCACCTGTTGCTTTGGCGCATGCATTTGAAGAGGCACAGGTAGCAAGGCAATTACCAAAAGCCGTGATAGTCGTTAACCTGTATGGTCAAAGTGCAAAGATGGACGAGCTGATGGCTATTTGTGAACGATATGAAGTTTCGGTGATTGAAGATGCGGCAGAGTCGCTTGGCTCCCTCTACAAAGGAAAGCAGAGTGGATCGTTTGGTCGCTTTGGCATCTATTCATTCAACGGCAACAAAATCATTACGACTTCTGGGGGCGGCATGCTCGTTTCAGACGACATTGAAGCATTGGCACAGTCACGCTTTCTAGCAACACAAGCCCGTGATTCAGCACCACATTACCAGCACAGTACAGTCGGCTATAACTATCGAATGAGCAATATCCTTGCGGGAGTGGGTCGGGCGCAACTTGAAGTATTAGACGAGCGTGTGAAGGCAAGGCGAGTAGTTTTTGAACGCTATGTAACCGCATTAGGTGATATTGATGGCTTGGAATTCATGCCAGAGCTGAAAGGTACCTATTCGAATCGTTGGTTGACGGCATTGACGTTGGATCCGCAGAAAATACGAGTGATGCCTTACGAATTGATTGATATATTGGCGGAGGAGAATATCGAGGCACGTCCAGTGTGGAAGCCGTTGCATTTGCAACCGTTGTTTGCAGAATGTAAGTTTTATCCGCATGCGGAAGATGATGTTGTAAGTGAGCGGTTGTTTGCGGAAGGGCTTTGTCTACCGTCAGGATCGAATATGACTGTGGAGGAGCAGGAGAGAGTTATCGGGATTTTACAAAAGTATCTTTCATGATCTTAGGGTACCCTGGTCGCGTTTACGAAGTGGCTAGGGTATTGCTTTACCTATTCATGATTAGGTGTATTCTATGCAACGTAAGTGGCCATGTACAGTACCTTTATTATGTAACATAGTCCAAAAGAATTCTTATTTCTGAGCATTCAACATACAACTCTCAGTAAATTATTAAAAAAGTCGTTTATTGGAGGTTATTAAAGTGACATGGGAAAATCAAGCGGCAAAATGGCTCGTGAACAACAAGCTGGACACTGCATTAAAGCAACAACTTTTGATTGAACAGACTAACAAAGAACTAATGGAAGACAGCTTCTATAAAAATCTCTCCTTCGGCACGGCCCCTCAGGAACAGAACCAAAAATTAAATTCTATTTCGGCGTGAAAGCTGAAACGAAAGTTGAAAGCGATGAACGATTGATGAACTTAAAAGAAGCCGTTATGAGTGTTGTTGAAACGCTTACTTAGGGACAAAAGCAATTCAAGACTTTCTTTTGCCTTATTTTGAAAGAAAGTCTGATGATTCCGAAGTTATTTATGCAGGCCAGAGTTTAAGTAGACCTTATATGAATAGTAAAGAAGTTTCCATTATTGTCAATTCGAAATCTGGAACAACAATAGAATCTGCCTTGAGAGAGATGGCGATGCAATCTGATTTTACGTCTTTCATTGTACCAAATAATATTGGTGGTCGGTCTTCTGTTCTCATGCCAGTTACAAAGAAATACCCGCTGTTTATAATCAATTTCGTAATCAGTTTGACAGGCTTTCTAGGTTTGTTGCGGGAGAGAAAAAGCGGCAAAACAATACGTGAAAATCGCTGGTGAAATTGAACCAGCTGCCCCTGCAATCGCTAAAAAGAATGCATCGAGTAAACGAGACTACTATTTTCAAAAACTTAACGCTGTCGAAGCAAGTTTATCTGATTTAGAGGATCTCTATGAAGGAGGCATCACAGACCAAATTAAAGAAGCGGTCATCGAAACGATCTTTCGATGGGACAAATTGCTAAATGAAATCTACGGTGAATTTAAAATACAATTAACCGCAACAGAGATGAATAATTTGCGTCCGTTACATACATCTATACACAAGGGGCTTTAACAAAAGAATGATGTTATGAACTTGTGAATTTTTATATGCAGTAGTTTTTTGCATGGCTGTGTACCAAGACATCGTCTTTCGTCAATATTTATCTCTGTTGCCCCGGAGCGTATTATTCGGGTGCTAGGCATTCACACAAATCAGTGGAGCGTATTTCGGCAGCGAACTGTCGATGGAGCAAAATGAACACTATAAGTTTTGGGTGCCAATTTTTAGCGCGACTCAGACAACTAGTCGTTGTTCGGTTTGTGGAGACTGTTTACACTCAGTTAGAGGAAAGGCTAATATGTTCGGTTTTCAAGTTTAATGTATCTGGAAAAGGTTCGAACTTAGTGATGCATAGTGATTGCTTTATGGTATAATTAGGAATATGTGTTGGTACATAGTGTTAGTAATCTACATGGATTTGATTGATTAGATAAAACAGCTCATTCAGTGAAGATGTGATGAAGGTATATGTCAATAAAGAATTTATTTTCCTTGTCATTCATTACCTAAGTAATTTTTATTAACGGAGCTAATCTTTGGAAAATATTTAATTATGACGGGAGAAGTCTATGAATAAGTGCATAGAATGCGGGGAAAACCACGCAATAGATACTTCATTTTGTTTGAATTGCGGGAGCTCATTAACTATTACTGGTGCCCCAAAAAGAAAGCCGAATCGAGGAAAGAAAAAGAAAATTGGCATCATTGCAAGTGTATCCATTCTGTTATTGCTGGCTGTTGCGGGATATCAAGGATTAAAGCAAAAGCATGGCGAAGAAGCTGTAATAGATAGATTTTTAACAGCACTTAGCCAAAAGGATGAACGTACTCTCAAAGAGCTTATTATTCCTAGTGATCCTCGAATCAAAATAACCCATGACAGTTTAATTGCATTGTTTGATTTACTAGACCAGAATCCATCTGCATTCCAAGAAATTAAACAATCAATTTCTAATGATTCCTTAACGAATACACTATTTACTATGTATAAGAAGGGGAAAGTGTATGGACTGGTAACACGTTATGTCATTGATCCGAGTGGATATACCATTGTGGCATCGGCTACGGGAGATAAAACGATAATTTTTTTAAATGATCAAGAACTAGGATATATAGAAAAAGCGGGTGACACGAATGAATACGGTCCCTTCCTACCAGGTGTATACCAGTTGAGGACAATCACGATGGTTGGGAACGAAAAAGTGGAGGACGAAGTAAAGTTAATACTTTCAGGGGCACAGACTAAGAAAACATTGGAGTTCGTAAAAGCAGAGGATAGTAAACAATTACTACAACTAGCGGCTGCCCAGAAAAAGAAGGATGAAGAGAAAAAACAAACTGATGAAATGAACAAAGAACAGCAAGCATCCCAAAAGGTCGTAATAAAGGAAGTAATACAGGAAGTTCCAGTTGGTGGCATGTATAACTATTATATAATTCCATCTAGTGATTACTATACCCTATCAGAATCGGATCTTAACGGGCTTTCAAAGAGTAATTTACGTATAGCTAGAAACGAAATTTACGCCCGTCATGGATTTGTTTTTGATTCGGCAGATCTGCAAAACTACTTTAATAATCAAGCATGGTACTATCCAAACTCGTCTTACAAAGGAATACTATCCGCAGTCGAAAAACATAATGTTGATTTGATTAAGTCATTTGAGTAATTAGTTCGGATGCACTGCATTATTAAGACAATTTACTTCGGTTGATGCGGGATAGGTGTTGATTGGAGAATAGTCCTTTGATCGAAACTTCAGGCACCAGTGCACGATTTGATTCGGAAAGTTTGCTACTATTTCATGATAATAAAATGAAGGTCAGAGATTTACGTGAATGTCTGACCTTTTTTCATATGTATATTTAACTGTATGAATTGTTCGTTCTACTATGTTGCAACCCTAGTGAACTTGCACAGTGCTGCAAACAATTCCTTTCCCCTGTCGGTTCTTTCCGACTCCATCAAAAACGTAGGCGGTAAAACGAAGTACAAATCGTTTGAATCCCGAGTGCTTTACGACGCAAAAAAAGTGACCGCGAAATAGATTTGATTGCATGGGAGCAGTGAAAATAGAAACAGTTCCACTCAGCTTTGAACTGCACCTCCATTTGTTAGACACTATCTAACAATTGGAGGTGCAGTTTTTTTATGACTAAATTTACGTTTGAACATAAAATCGATGTGGTGGTTAGATATCAAAGTCAATTTGAAAGTGTGCGTGAGATCGCCCGTTCAATTGGTGCGAATCCTGAAGTCGTGCGTATGTGGATCAAACAATTTGAATATCCACGGATTAGCCGCTTTCGTAAAACCCTATACATCTCACACAATGCAGTTTAAAATGGATGTACTTAATTACATGAGCGAAAATGAGGCGTCCCCTAACGAAGCAGTAGTACTCTTTAATATTTCGTCTCCTGCATTGATCCGTAAATGGAGGAAACAGCTGAGTACGATAGGAATAGATGCCCTCGTTTCAAAGGAAAAGGGGCGTCCATCCGTGAAAGAAAAGCTAAAGAAAGAAACAAAACAAACAAAACAAACAAGCGCTGAAGGGACTGTTGAAGCACTTGAGGAACGTATTAAACAACTTGAGATGGAGAACGATTATTTAAAAAAGTTGAATGCCTTAGTTCAAAACAAGGGAAAATTACCAAACAAGACAAAGTGAAGGTCGTATATGAGCTAAGGCAAAAATATCCGGTGAAAGCGTTAGTGAAACTGGCAGGCATTCCCCGAAGCAGTTATTACTATTACGTCAGTCAAATGAAAAAGGCTAATCCGGATGCCGATTTAAAAGAGGAAATCCAATCAATTTACGATGAGAATGAGGGCCATTATGGTTATCGTCGTATTCGAGATGAGTTGGCGAACCGCGGAAAAAGAGTGAATCACAAGAAGGTCCAGCGTCTCATGAAAGAGTTGCGATTGAAGTATCTTGTTCGTATGAAAAAGTATAAATCCTATAAAGGTACCGTAGGTAAAATAGCGCCTAATCATCTTGATCGCCAATTTACAGCGGACGCTCCGAATGAAAAATGGGTAACGGACATTACGGAGTTTAAATTATTCGGGGAAAAGCTATATCTATCGCCCGCGTTAGATTTATTTAACGGTGAGATTATCACCTATACAATAGGCTCACGACTACTTATTCACTTGTTTCAGAGATGTTAAAGAAGGTATTAGAGGGGCTGCCGGAAGAACATCAGCTTCTGATACATTCCGATCAAGGCTGGCATTACCAAATGAAACAATATCAGCAGACACTTAAATCAAGAAACATTCTTCAGAGTATGTCCCGTAAAGGAAACTGTTACGACAATGCCGTGATGGAAAACTTCTTTGGTATTATGAAGTCAGAGTTTCTCTACCTGAAAGAGTTTGAAAGTGTTGATCATTTCAAGATGGAATTAGAAAAATATATCAAATATTATAATACGAAACGGATAAAGGCAAAAATTAAAATGAGTCCGGTACAATACCGAACTCATTTTGAGCAAGTTGCTTGATGAATAACCGTGTCTAACTTTTTGGGGTCACTTCAATTCGAAATCTGGATGGAGCTGTTTTTAATTTTTAACCATATATAAACATAAAGACCTACTTCCCGTGGCGGAGGCAGGATTTATTTAATTGGAGGAGAAAAATAGGTGAAGAACTATGAACCAAATGCGAATGTGGAGCAGTTGAGATTTTTGACAGTGAGGGAAGAAAGAAAGTGAGTGCCTGCTAAATGAGTGGACATTGTGTCGTTGAGAATGGTGAAGGAAACAAGCTGATTCCACGATTTTAATTTCCGGTACCTGCACAAGATGATATAGAGTAATTTACTACAATTACATATATTTATCGATGAGTAGAGAAGTGGCTAATCATCTAAAACGCTCTGAATTTTATGTAGTTGTGTGAAATGTTGGTTGTTTTCTGTTGCACAGGCATGCACACAATCACCAGGGGAGGTACTTATTGTGATCTTTTCACATTGCAAGTTTTGAATCACGTAATTGTCGTCTACTAGTGTTGTTTCTGCGATGGTTTAAATACTATTTATGATTCCCTACTCGCTTAAAATATAGAAAAAGTTTTCTACACCTTATTACACAATCACTTAAAATATTATGTAGGTTAATAGGATGTGAACTACTAGAACTTATTATTAGGTCGAAAACCCGTTAATATGTCGGAATATTTAAATTAACATAATACTAATAGGATTGTATGCTTGAAGTGGACATATGTGAGATAGAGATAAACTATTGACCTCATGTCATTTTGGATGAAATTTTTGAATAGGAGTGGATTGATGTAAATCGATAAAATGGACAGCCACGCAATGGTCTCATTAAAATTCCAATATAAATTTAACATGTTTTACAATGAAATAACAATACACCCCAATATTAATAATCACTTTACATTTTAAGGAATTCAGCATGATACTATTAATTTAAGGATTAACTCAATCCTCAAATTACATACGATTAAAGGAGGTCAGTAAATGAAGAAACATACCAATTCCTATCAAAAAGTATTCGGGGCGACATTAGCTGTAGCGGTAGCAACGGGAACGATAGCAGTAGCTGCACCAGTATATACACAAGCCGATGAGGTGAAAATTCCCACGTTTTCTGATGTAAAGAACATTGAAAGCCATCATTTCTATGACAGTGTTAGAAGTTTGGCTTCTAGAGGTATAGTAAAAGGTTTTGCCGACGGTACTTTTAAACCTAATCAGTCAGTAACTCGGGGACAAATCGCAAGCGTTTTAGCGCAAACACTTGGATTAGACACAAAAAATGTGAAAAACCCGGGATTCAAAGATGTGAAAGTGACTGACCCG
This sequence comes from Sporosarcina psychrophila, assembly GCA_020742515.1. Classification (GTDB taxonomy): domain Bacteria; phylum Bacillota; class Bacilli; order Bacillales_A; family Planococcaceae; genus Sporosarcina; species Sporosarcina psychrophila_B. The sequence goes on along the minus strand of DYWT01000297.1, from coordinate 3,859 downwards.
CATTATGGGGCAATTGCTGCACTTGTTGAAGCAGGCATAGTAAAAGGGTATAACGATAAGACATTTAAGCCTGGTGGGTCACTGACACGTGCGCATATAGCCAAGATGATTAGTATCGGATTTAATCTAGAAGAAGTCAAGCTTACAGATAGCCCATTTAAAGATGTGAAAGCTGAACACTGGTTTGCGGATTATGTCCAAGCTTTGATCACAAATGAAATTACAACTGGAACCACTCCAACTACATTTGAACCAAATGCTTTCGTTACAAGAGGACAAATGGCTTCTTTAATCGTTCGAAGTGAATCGGCTTCCCATGTTGATCAAACTGACCCGATTGTTAAAAGTACGGCAAAATTGGTTAGCGTAGCAAATGAGTCAGTTAAGCTATCGACTGGAACATACGCCCTGTCTACAGACATGAAGAAAGTTTTGAATGCTTCCAATTCAGCAGCTCTTTTAGGAGCAGTCTTAGAATATACAGCTAAAGATGGCGTAATCATTGAGATTGCTTCAATTGAACTTATAGCGGATGGCAATGAAATAAATAATGTTGTACTAGATGGACAAGGATCTAAATTTGCAGGAACAGTACGTGTTAATGGTGATTATGTGTTATTAAAAAATATAGCGATTGCAGGCGATTTGGAGATAGGGAAAGAAGTAGAAAACAGTTTCAAAGCTAGTGAAATGACGGTTTTAGGGAAAGCAAGTCTTACTGATAATCCTTCAATTAACCGAGTTGGAAAAGTGTTCTCAACAGCTTCTGTAGAAAAGAAAGAACCAAGTGTTGTGTTCACGAACTCTATCATCCAATCTGTAGAATTGTCTAAGGGCAAAAAAATAATCATTGAAGTAAAAGGGAATTCAACAGTTCAAGGACTCAACCTTTTGTCGAACGTCCATTTAAAAGCCGATAAGGGAATTGCATTGCCAAAAGTGACTGTCGAAAAAGGTGCGACGAACGTTACGCTGGATGCATCAGTGGTCAACTTATTAGTGAACACGCCTAATGCATTGTCGATTGATGGAACAGCCGCTATCAAAAATGTTATCGTCGAATCCAAGACTGACTTGAAGCTATTAACAATCGGGGAAATCGAAAAAGTCATTGTTAAACTTAAAGGTACGACAATCACATTAGGAGCTAGAACAAAAGTCGGTAGTTTTGACCTGCCAGAAGGAATAACGTTAAAAGATGTTATTGTGAATATTAATGAATTTAATAGCGGTGGTACTACTAATAGTGGAAACACAGGCTCAGATAAGGACCCAAGCCCGAATCCAAATCCAAATCCACCAATTGGCGGCGGTGAAAAAACGTTTAACCTTTCTTTGATGCACGTAAATGATATACATGCGAATACCGACAAAGCACCAAAACTTGTTACAGCAGTTAAAGAAGTGCGTACAGTTAAACCGGATGCATTGTTATTAAATGCAGGGGATGTTTTCTCAGGTACTTTATATTTCAATGAATTCCTAGGCCAAGCGGACTTAGAATTTATGAATTTAATGAAAGTCGATGCTATGACATTTGGTAACCATGAGTTTGACCTTGGTTCATCTGCGGAAGGGCATCAAGCATTGGTCGACTTCATTAAAGCAGCAGACTTCCCGTTTGTATCCGCAAACGTAGACTTTTCAAAAGACGACAAATTCACTGGTTTGTTCAATACGAAAATTTCAACAACTCCAGAAAGCAGCAATATCTACACCGGAATTGTAAAAGTAATAAACGGTGAAAAAGTCGGTATCTTTGGACTAACAACTGCGGAAACGGTAGACATTGCAAGCCCTGGAAAAGTCACGTTCTCTAACTATATTGAAGATGCAAAAAGAATGGTTAAGGAATTTGAAGCAATGGGTGTTAACAAAATCGTTGCACTTACACATATTGGTTTTGATGATAATGCCGCTATGGACAATGACCAAGAACTAGCTGCAAATGTAGCAGGGATTGACGTAATTGTAGGTGGACATAGCCATACTCAATTAGACAAACCTGTAGTTATAGACAAGGATAAAAATGGGAACACGAAAGATAAAACAATTATTGTACAAGCGTATCAATACTCAGATTACCTTGGGACGTTAGACGTTGAATTTGATAAAAATGGTGTCGTGATAGGACATGCAGGAAAGTTAATTAAGACTGCAGATAAAGCAGAAGATGCTGAAGCAGTTAAGCTCTTAAAACCGTATAAGGATCAAATCGCAGCTGTAAATGAAAAGGAAATTGGAGTAACACTTGATAAGGCACTAGTAAGTCCAAGAACATCGGACAAAGGCTATGTACCGGGCACAAGTGTACGAGCAAGTGAAACGATACTTGGAAACTTAATTACTGATGGCATGCTTGCAAAAGCGCAAGGATATGTAAAGGATAAAAAAGTAATTATGGCATTCCAAAATGGTGGTGGAATTCGTGCTGGTATTGGAGCAGGTCCAATCACAGTAGGTGAAGTGATCACAGTACTTCCATTTGGTAACACATTAGCAACAATGGATCTTACAGGTTCCGAATTAAAAGCTGCTTTTGAAATTAGTTTTAAAGAGTATCCAAAAGAAAGCGGCGGATTTTTACACATAGCTGGAGCGATAGTAAAATTCGATTCTTCGAAACCGGATGGACAACGTGTAGTTTCAATTGCATATAAAAATGAAGATGATACTTACACTGAAATTGAAGACGCTAAAACGTACACAATAGCAACAAACGCGTTCACTGCAAAAGGTGGAGATGGCTATGATGTTCTTAAAAAAGCTTATGAAGAAGGCCGTGTAACAGATCTTGGACTTTCAGATTGGGAAAACTTAAGAGAACATTTAGTATCACTGGGCAACAAAATCCCAACCGAGATTGAAGGTCGTATTATAGACGTTGCAGGCACTGTCGAAGAACCGGGTACAGAACTTCCTGGTGGGGATATTGCAAGCGAGGATTTCTCTGGCACAGTTAATGCACCAAAAGTGTACAAAGGTGACGTGAAAGTAACCATTACAGACTTAGCTTCCCTTAAACATGCAGTTGTCAAAGGAAACTTGATTCTTACAGGTACTCCAACAGGAGATGTGTCATTTGCGAACATTACCGTTGAAGGAAATTTGGATGTTTCAAGGCTTGATGGAAAAAACTTTGACTTTGATGGTATTACGGTCGATGGAGAAACAATTCTTTAAGCTTTTGTGCAAAGCCTTCTGCTAGTAGGTTGAAGGCTTTGCGTTTTCAATGTCACATCTGCTTTACTCAAAAACTGTATCTATAAAGGGGAATTGTTTAGATGAGTAAAAAGAATTGGAAGAAACCTGTAAATACTATGTTGGCGGCAAGTCTAGTAGCGGGCCTAGTTGTACCGGCAATACCTGCTACAGTAAATGCTGCAACGAATGCGACTGACCTAATTATTTCTGAATATATTGAGGGTAGCAGCTTTAACAAGGCTATTGAACTTTATAATGGGACAGGCGCAACTGTCGATTTAAGTGCATATTCACTTGAACTTCATTCGAACGGTGCAGCAACGGCTGCTAACAAATTAAATTTGTCAGGTACATTGGAAGATGGAGGAACGTATGTCGTGCATCATAAAGATGCAAATGCCGATATAAAGGGCAAAGGAAACCTCGGAAATTCGACCGTTATTAACTTTAATGGAGATGATCCAGTCGTTCTAAAGAAAAATGGAACGGTGATTGATTCCATAGGACAGGCTGCAGGAACAAAAGTGATATTTGGTGAAGATGTTACACTCGTCCGCAACAGCAATGTTACAACCGGTGATACAACAATCGATGATGCATTCAATTCATCAATCGAGTGGACAGCATTTCCTAAAGATGATTCCACCAATTTAGG
>DYWT01000296.1 GCA_020742515.1 Sporosarcina psychrophila | reverse complement strand
TAGGAAATGAGTTTTTTTTCAGCCTCATCCAACAAATCCTCATAGTTCTCGTGACTTACCCAAAGTTGGATTTTTGTCCCCATTAATTGGAGTGTTCTTTTTCCTTCCACTATGCTTTCGCTTCCTTTATTAATCTTTTTCTATAGAATAAAGGATTTTCGTAAATAAAGATAGGGAGACTATTTAGCCGAATAAATTAAAGCTTTCTATTTCCCTTAAAATTTTGAAACAACAATTTTTTTAATTATCGATCAATTGCTCATCCTTTAGTTTTTGATTATCAGCGATTTTGAAAAATGGATAATAGACAAAGAATGAAAGTACTAAAATAACTAATTGCAGGATAGAACCTGAAATATCTCCTGTCATGAGGAAGCCCCCTATAATAGGTGGCGTTGTTCCAGGTGGCAAAACTCCAATCGGTTTACTGACCAGACCAAGATTCATTGACAGATAGGTAATTAATACAGTGATAACAGGCATAATCAGAAATGGAATCCACATAATAGGGTTAAATACTACTGGAAAACCAAAAAGTACTGGTTCATTAATTCCAAATATTCCAGGGCCGATACTTAATTTCCCCAATTCTTTTAATTGTTTACTTTTAGCAAAAAATGCCATTGCTATTACTAGTCCTAAAGTAGCACCTGATCCTCCGACAAATATTAAATATCTAAACTCTGCTGAGACAATGTTTTCAACAGGCTGACCAGCAGCTAAAGCAGCAGCATTTTCAGACGTTAATTGAAGCCAGATAGGAAGCATAACTGAATTTGCAATGATGGATCCATGTAAACCAATACACCAAAGAAGATTAATAATCAAGAATACTAATATCGTTCCACCCAAACTAGTGCCTAAGTTCGTCAGTGGTGCTGCAATAACAGATTTAACAGGTTCATTCACGCTCTCAAACTTAGTAAAGTTTTCAATTCCAAGCCTAATAAATAGGACACACAAGACTACAATAAAGCCTGGTATTACAGCCATAAAGGACTTGGCAACCGTTGGCGGTACTCCGTCTGGCATCTTAATTGTCAGATTCCGTTGAATGACAATTCTATAAATTTCTGTTGAAATAATTGCAATCAGGAGCCCAACGAATAATCCTTGGCTAGTAAAATAACTAACATTTATTCCTGTTACACTTAACTCATCAATTGTGGTAGTAAACCTTGGCGTTACCACAAAATAGGATGCTAAAGAGATAAAACCAGAAGCTAGTGGGTCAACTTTATAACTTTCAGCAAGTTTATATCCCAGTCCAAAAGTAGCTACTAAGGCAACAATATTGAATGTTGCCTCAAAAGGATATAGTAAAGCATTTTTTATTCCCAGGTGATTATTTAGAAATTCCGCATAAGCTGGAATCGGGAAGCTTGCTAAGATAAGAAAAATAGATCCGATAATAATAAATGGAATGGTTAATACCATGGCATCCCGAAGTGCTGCTAAGTGTCTTTGATTTGCGATTTTATTTGCTCGCGGCATAACTTTTTCTTGAAGAATTTGAGTAACTTTATCCATTTTCTCCACCTCTATTTTTATATAGATCAATGATTTCTTTTGCCAATAACATAATTGTTTCCGTATTCATTAATTGGTCTTCTGCATGCATAAACATCAAGGAGTACTTCAATTCCTCTCCGGCAGACTCTCTTTTGATAAACTCAGCATGTCCTTTGTGTCCTTCAGCAAATAATTTACTGGCCTCTTCTATTTTTTTGTCAACTAATGAAAATTGATTTTCTTTAGCAGCTTGAATTGCTTCTATCGTTAAGCTCTTTGCCGTCCCTACATTACTAATTATATGAAAAGCAGCTGTGTAGTATTCTTCCATTCTTTTTCACCTCAATCGTTTATTGTTTCAAGAGCCGCATTCAAAACTTTTTCACCATTCATCATTCCATAGTCGGACATATTAATTACTTCAACAGGAATGCCGTACGGAACCAATTTATCTGTTATTTCCTTTTTCATAAAACCAACTTGGGGACCTAAAAGTAAAACATCAACTTTTTTTTCTGCCAGAACTTGATCAAGTTCTGATACAGATTTAGCAAAAATTTCCACTTCAATGTTTCTTCTTTTGCCGCTTTCAGTCATTTTTGTTACTAATAAACTTGTGCTCATTCCAGCAGCACACGCTAGCATAATTGTTTTCATATATATTCCTTCCTTATTGAATACTCTTTCCGTTAGTTGCAATTACTTCTTTGTACCAATCAAATGATTTCTTCTTTATCCGTTTTAAATTTCCGTTTCCTTCATCATCCTTGTCGACATAGATGAAACCATATCTCTTTCTCATTTCACCTGTTCCGACAGAAACAATATCAATGCATCCCCATGTAGCGTATCCAATAACTGCTACATCGTCTAGCGTTATTGCATTAATCATCTCTCTGATATGATCATTTAAATATTGAATACGATAGTCGTCGTTGATATTTCCTTCCTCATCAATCGAGTCTTCTGCTCCAAGACCATTCTCAACGATAAATAGTGGTAATTGATAACGATCATACAGCTCATTCAAGGATAATCTCAAACCAATTGGATCAATCGTCCAATCCCAATCGGTTACCTCTAGGTAAGGATTCTTTTTAACAACAACAGGTTCCCCATCCTCACCTAATTCAACGATAGTTGTAAAATAATAACTGAAGGATATATAATCAACGGTCCCTTCTCTGAGTATCTTTTTATCTTCGTCACTGACTTCGAACTCTGTCTTCATTTGCTTCCACCGAGATGTACAAGTATTTGTATAATAGCCCTTACACATAACATCGCCATAATAAAAATCTGGCTTCATAAAAAGCTGTTTCGCCAAATTATCTTCTGGTTTAGTCGTTTTTGCATAAGTCATTGGATATTGAAGCATGCATCCTACTTTAAATTCTGGATTAATTTTCCGTGCAAGCATCACTACTTTTGCATTCTCCACCAACATATTGTGACTAGCTTGAAGGATGACCTCGTTTCTACTCTCATTTGCTTCGAACAAAATACCTGCTTGATGATAAGGCTCCTTTTGATTCATTGTTTCATTTATCTCGTTAAAAGTAATCCAATACTTCACTTTATCTTTGTAACGATTAAAAACAACCTCACAATATGATTCAAAGAAATCAATCAATTTACGGTTTCTCCAAGAACCATATTTTTGAATTAAATGAAGAGGTGTTTCATAATGAGACAAAGTAACAACCGGTTCGATATTATGATTTATTAACTCATCGAATACTTTGTCATAAAATTTCAGACCTTCTTCATTTGGTTCTGTTTCATCACCATTAGGAAATATTCTTGGCCATGAAATCGACATCCTAAAACATTTGAATCCCATTTCTCCATATAATTCAATGTCCTCTTTATAGCGATGATAAAAATCCACTGCCTCATGACTGGGATAGTATTCACCTTCTAAAACCTCACTATGTATCTCTCTGGGAACTCCATGAGAAGATCCTTTTTCCACATCTGCAATACTTAGACCCTTTCCTCCTTCTAAATATGCTCCTTCATATTGATTTGCGGCAGTTGAGCCACCCCATAAAAAGTTATTGGTTAATTCCATTGAAAACGCCTCCTTAGGTAGAATATATACCAAAGAAGGCGTTCTAAACATCGTTATTCACTTTATAGTTTGCTTGTTTCAAAAGAGGTAAAGATTAATGCCATTTCAATGAATCACTGTTTCATTAATAACGAGTTGGTTGATGTTCTTTGAGACTCTAGCAGTTTCGTATACTTTTCTTTGTGTTCGTAATACTGATCAAATTTATTCTGGAAAACTAAGGAATATAGTATATCTAGGAGTAAATTAACTGAAACATGGATACTATAGTCAGCAATATTATCGAAAAGACTTGATTTTGTTGAAATCAACAAAACTGCATCACAAAGTTTACTTAGGCTGTTCTCTCCAATCGACGTAATTCCCAGAATTTTATTTTCATTGGCAGAACAAATATCAGCTATCTTCAAGGCATTCTCAGTCTCACCTGAGTAAGAAATAATAATCGCTAAGTTATTTTTCTCCATACAACTTGCTTCATATAATTGATAGTTCAGATTGGTTGAGATAATCACTTTTCTCCCAATTTTCATCATTTTTTCTTTGAAAGATTCTGCCTGGTTTAAAGCAGTACCAGATGAATAAATATAAATATTATCTGAATTTATTAAGAGCTGCTTTGCGGCAGACAAGCGATCATGATGAATCAGCTCCACTGTATCTTCAATCGTATCCATATGCAACTTTGCAATTTTATTCATTACATTCATCATCGGATCTGTTTTTTCAAATGGAAAATTCGCATTAACATCGCCATACTGACGATTAATGTATTCTAATTCTTTCATGTATTCTGCCTTGAAATCGTCAAATCCTTTATAATCTAGTTTTTTACACAATCTAACCACAGTAGCAGGAGAAGAATACGTTTTTTCCGCTACCCCTCTGGTTGTGACCCCTTTCATTTCATTTCCTAATGAAATGAGGTAAGTCGCTATCTCTTTTTCAGTCTCGGTAAAACGATCAGCTAGCTTCAACTTATCTATAATTAACATGGATAAAACCTCACTTAATTTCGAATAAAAAAACTATCAAAATATCAATTTATTTTTTATTAAGTTTACGCTATTCCAAAAAATAATTCAAATGTAGATAAACATAAGGACTGCAGAGTTAGGCGCAGAAGGCAGAACTTATCCTATACCAGACGATATAAAGATGTTCAGGTTCATTTTACAGCTTGAACATAGGAATCTAGATATAGCAAGTAGATTTTTTAATCTCCTATTCTGTAAGAAAAGCGGACAAGTCCGCCTTGACCTATGAAAAAATAGGAAATTTGACCCTGAATTGTCAGGAGACTTCACGCTTCAGCGGGTTAGTCGAATGATATGCGTTAGCGAGCAGCGAAGCGCGCAATGG
>DYWT01000295.1 GCA_020742515.1 Sporosarcina psychrophila | reverse complement strand
TTTTTTAGTACTTCATCTGATGTCGCTGTAATGTTTCGCATCATTTCTTTAATTATATCCGCATGATCCTTCTCTTCTTTCAGTTTAGAGAAGTGCTTGTCCCGCACAATGATCTGAACAATGACGACCGTACTCGTCATTAGTAAAAACACGGCATGTATCATCAGTAAACTGAATGGATAATCTGAAGTCCCACATAATAATTCAGGGAATACAAAGTATCCGGCTAAATGCTGTATGACAAAAATGGCTGTGCTCAGTAAAATGAGACGTACATTCTCAAAATAGGCCAACGCGGCAATGACCATAAATATCGAAAAATGATACTCTACCATTCCACTGCCGCCCGCAATAATAGAGATACTGCCAAACGTTAACGATAATGTTATTAAGTATGGAATCCATTTATCGTCTCTTTTTTTCTTAAAACAGATGAAAGCCCACAACAATGTAATGAGAGGTAACAAAAAGATGATACTAACAAGCACCCCATTAGTTGCCGTACCCGCTCCTCTGGACTGAACGTAAACAATATACTGATCTATCCATCCGGCGTATCTATGAAGGAAATGAATAATTCCCGAAAGAATGGCTACTATTAATGCAAAGTACATCATTACAATATTTTTACCGATATTCAAACTCTTCCACCCTCCTCGTAATTCATTAGGACTACTAACGTCCACTTTAAAAAAAGTTATTTTTAACTACACTATAAGCATTTTAGCACACAAAATAATTTTCTGAATACTTTTTACCCAGAAAAAAATATCCGATTAGTAAATGACTAACTAAACGGATAGTCCTTCCATTAAATTCAAGCTAATCTTAGTTAATCCTTTGTTTATATTTTTACCTCTATTGTTTTTTTAGTTCTAGAAACAATCAGGCTTATTGTAATTCCCGCAAAGAATACTGTTGCAAACGACAATATTAATTGAATGGAAGGAATCAACAAACTTCCTGCTGTAACAATCAATATGTCCACGCAAAAAATCACAAATCCCGGATTAACGGCTAGTTTTCTTGCAATCATTTGTGCGAGTAAATCAGTCCCCCCGATACTGATGTCTTGCCGAAGCATGATGCCTATTCCCGTGCCTATAACTATTCCCCCGCATATGGCGCTTACCAGAGGAACAGTTTCCAATGCCCTTCCAAACATATGTAAGGGGTACAAAAGATCTATGAGTAGTGATGAAAGCAACATACCATGAATTCCATTATAAAAAAATGAGCGATAGTATTTCCAAGCAAACATAAATATCGGGATGCTTACAATAAGAAATGTGAGCCCTACTTTGACATCCATCGCATAATGAAAGATTAGGCTTATACCGAGGGCACCCCCGTCCAATAACTCAAAAGGAACGAGAAACGTATTTACACCAATTGCGGCAAACAAACTTCCGATAACTATCGTGAACGCCTTCTGTAACATATACATATAACCCCACCCATTTCAAAGACTTTCTAGATGTATATGAGTATCATGGGCAATTCTTTACTCCATTATCAAAATTCGTTTTTAAAAAAATAACAGGAATTAATTCCTTCAAAATTGTGAAGAGTATAGGTGAGGCACCCTATTCAAGAAGAGTCATCACGCAAGTTACTTCAACAAATTTTCACCACTTAAATGAGGAGGCTATCACTTGTCAGAAAACCGATCTACTAACAAGTCGAATGAGGAGCAAGAAGACACACTGACGAACAGACAGGGGCATCCTGTTACAAACAACCAAAACTTAAGGACTGTCGGCAAACGAGGTCCTGCTGTGCTCGAAAACTATGATTTTCTAGAGAAAATTAGCCACTTCGACAGGGAACGGGTTCCTGAACGCGTCGTCCATGCACGCGGAGCCGGCGCGCACGGTTATTTTGAAGCATACGGAACAGCCGGCAGCGAAGCGGTTTCCAAATATACACGCGCAAAACTTTTTCAGGAAAAAGGAAAACAGACGCCTGTCTTTGTCCGCTTTTCATCTGTTATACATGGCGGCCATTCACCCGAAACACTTCGCGATCCACGAGGTTTTGCCGTGAAGTTCTATACAGAGGAAGGCAACTGGGATCTTGTCGGGAATAATTTAAAAATTTTCTTTATCCGTGATGCTATTAAGTTCCCCGATATGATTCATGCCTTTAAACCGGATCCGATCACGAATATTCAAGACAGCGAACGATTTTTCGACTTTTGCGCGAGTTCTCCTGAATCGTTCCATATGGTGACATTCGTTTATTCACCTTGGGGTATTCCTGCCAACTATCGCATGATGCAAGGCTCCGGTGTCAATACGTATAAATGGGTGAATCAGGAAGGAGTCGCTGTACTTGTTAAGTATCATTGGGAACCCAAACAAGGCATTAAAAACTTGACTCAACAAGAAGCAAGTGAGATCCAAGGGACAAGTTTTAATCATGCAACACAAGATTTATATGATGCTATCAAAAAAGGTGAATATCCAGAATGGGAATTGCTTGTCCAAGTTATGAGCGATGATGAACATCCTGAGCTCGATTTCGATCCGCTTGATGATACGAAGCTATGGCCTGAAGATAAGTTCCCTTGGCTGCCTATCGGCAAAATGGTTTTAAACAAAAATCCTGAAGACTATTTTACGGAAGTCGAACAAGCTGCATTTGGTACAGGTGTCCTTGTCGATGGTCTCGATTTCTCTGATGATAAAATGCTCCAAGGCAGAACTTTTTCATACTCTGATACGCAACGTCATCGCGTTGGCGCCAATTATTTGCAACTTCCGATCAATGCGCCGAAAAAGCGGGTCGCAACGAATCAGAGCGGCGGACAGATGCAGATTAAAGTTGATCGCGCTCCAGGTCAGAACCCGCACATTAACTATGAGCCTTCGATTTTAGGCGGATTAAAAGAAGCTGGACAAGATGGTGTGGAATACACCCCTTATATTGAAGGAAACCTTGTGCGAGAATCAATTGACCGACAAAGCAATACAAAACAAGCGGGAGAAACGTATCGCATGTTTGAAGAATGGGAGCGAGCCGATTTGATATCAAACTTGGTGTCAGACCTTTCAAATTGCGACCAACGCATTCAAGAAAAAATGATTGCTCTTGCCGAAGAAGCTGATGAAGAATACGGACGTCGTTTACGTGACGGCTTAGTACAATCATCAAAAGAAGGCTCAAGTCAGAAACCGCTCGGTAATAGAGATGGTGATAAGGCACCTGCTGAAGCAGTGGAAAAAGGACATGACGCTGATCCATATTAATAAAACATCTCACTCAATGGAAGAAATCCATTGAGTGAGATGTTTTTATTACTGAGGTAAATATCAATTTAAAATGCGTTATTTTTTTAAAAATTCACCCCAAATACAGCTATCACACCTTGTATCTGCATACCAAATCGACC
>DYWT01000294.1 GCA_020742515.1 Sporosarcina psychrophila | reverse complement strand
AACTCGCCGCAAAGACGATAAGTAACGGATAAATCCATTGTTTCATAAGGTAAATCCTCCTGTTCCATTAAATCAGTATATCACGATAAGGGAAAGGTTGATAGGTCGGAAGTCTGACGACAAGGTGCCATCTGTCTTGTGTTTCTGCAAGGTCGTTGAAGTCAGAATTCATCTATCATAATTCCTCCCCTTCCTGTAACGAGTATTCCATGATACGATTGAAAAAATGAAATTGCGGGGAGTATATGAATGGGTAATACACAGAAAAAGCATGTCCTTATTTACGGTGATGCATTCGTCGATTATATAGCGGAAGACCAGTCCAATTTGACATTCACAACGTTTCTTGGCGGCGCCACGGTCAATGTGGCGGCTGGAATTGCTAGGCTTGGCGCTTCTTCCGCTTTCATTACCGTGACGGGGGATGATACGACTTCCGAATTTGTGCGGGAAGAGTTACAGAAAGAAGGCGTCGACTTGACGTTCGCGAAACTGAAAAGTGATAAACGGGTGAGCGGTGTTTATGTTCATTTGACAGAAGATAATGATCGCATTTTCCATACATATATTGATGAAACGCCTAATATTCAAGTGGAAATTGCTGATTTATTTGCTGAGGCATTTTACAATGCTTCAGCATTGCATATTTGTTCGGGCACGATGTTTCACTCAACGGCTCTACAAACGACGCGGGAAGCAGTACGTCTTGCAAAGGAGTACGGAGTGCCTTTGTCAGTTGATGCAAATATTCGCCCGTTAAGGTGGAAGAGTGAAGCGCTCTGCCGTGAGACAATCATGTCATTTGTTGAGGATACTCATCTGTTGAAACTAACGGAAGAGGAGCTTTTTTTCCTAACTGAGACAGCAACACTTGAAGATGGGCTCGCCACGCTATTGCCCTATCAGGTTCCTGTCATACTTGTCACTGCCGGAGAACTTGGCACATTCGCTGTCATTGATGGCAGCATGACACATGTAGGCGTCAAACCTGTTGTGCCTGTCGATACGACTGGAGCGGGCGATGCATTTATTGCAGGTATTCTTCGCCAAATTCATTTAAAAGGGCGTCCGAAAACGCACAATGAATGGATTGATTATATCTCCTTTGGCAATAAACTCGGGGCACTCTGTGCGACAAAACCGGGAGCACTTTCAGCGATGCCGCGGATTGAAGACATAGAAGAATAATAGAATCCTCCCAGTTTTTATGGGAGGATTTTTCTATTGCTGAAGAAATTCTGAAATATCAAATGGGGAATAAGTTATAAGGTAGAAGCTTCACGTCTAGTCTTCGACGCCTAGGAGGCTCACATGCTGAGTTCATTTATAACAGGTACTTTGCATTTTAGTTTTAAAGAAAAATTGTAATACTTCACCCGTTTGTTATATACAATATAGAACAGTGTTGTTATACTGAATTTACCATTAACAAATTGAAAGGTTGTGAAGTTCATGGTTGAACTCTCTAGCATTCCGTGGAATCTCATCATGCCATTGATTGTACTTCAGTTTATTTTGATGATTATTGCGCTTGTCGACGTCATCCGTCATCAGCGGACGAACGGTCCATTTATCATGTGGATTTTCATCATCGTCCTTGGCAATTTGCTAGGACCTATTCTGTACTTCATCTTTGGGAGGCGACAAGTATGACATCTTTGCTTCAAGTGGATAATTTGACAAGAAAGTATGGCGATAGCAATGCAGTAGATGCTGTCTCGTTTGAGCTTCAGGAACATACAGCGACTGCTTTGATAGGGCCGAATGGAGCTGGGAAGACGACGACACTGTCTATGCTCGCGGGGTTAGTTTCACCGACAGACGGAACGATACAGTTTCAAGGTGCTTCAAAACAGGATATCCGTTCGATTATCGGGTTTCTTCCACAATATCCAAAGTTCTTCCCTTGGTTATCTGCAATTGAATTTACAGAAATGGCTGCAAGGCTAAGTGGGGTGGAAACAAGGCAGGCGATAATTGAAGCGAAAAAGACATTGGAGTTTGTAGGGCTAGGCGCAGCGATGAACAAGAAGACCGGTACTTTTTCCGGAGGGATGAAACAACGGCTGGGCCTTGCGCAAGCGATTGTCCATAAACCCAAGCTACTTTTGCTAGACGAGCCGGTATCTGCCCTCGATCCAGTTGGACGACGTCAAGTGATGGATTTATTGAAAGAATTGCAGCAAGAAACGACGATTTTATATTCAACCCATATTTTGAATGATGCTGAAGAAATGACAGATCAGCTGCTGTTCTTGCGGCAGGGAAAACTTGTCGAACAGGGTTCGCTCGATGAAGTGCGTGCGCGCTATGCAGAACCGCGGATTGTTATAGAATTCGAAGGGATGCAAGAGTTGCATCGATTTATGGAAGCAACTAAGTGGCAAGTAACGTCAAAAGGATTACTGGCATCAATCAACGTTCAAACTGAAGAGGTTGACATGGTGTCGGTCTTGTCCATGTTGAGCACGGGACCATTTTTGGTACGAAAAGTTGAAAGGCAGACGGCAAGCCTTGAAGAAATATTCATGAAAGTGGCGGTGATCTGATGAATGGATTTCGCGTGCTAGTGCAAAAAGAATGGCGTGAAAATACAAGGAATTTTAAAGTTTTGTGGATTCCAATTGTCTTTATTATACTCGGCATGTTAGAGCCTGTAACGAATCACTTCTTGCCTGAAATCATGAAAAGTGTCGGCAATCTTCCCGAGGGAGCAGAGTTTGCATGGCCGGAGTTAAAAGGAGAAGATATTTTCCTTTCATTGCTAGGGCAATATCAATTAATCGGCATTCTTGTTATTATTTTAGCTTTCATGGGTACGATTTCAGGAGAGCGAAAAAATGGCACTGCAACATTACTCTATGTACGCCCGATGTCATTCCGAAACTACTTTTTGAGTAAGTGGATTGTTGTCAATGGTATTGTGCTCGGAAGTTTATGGCTCGGCTTTATGGGGGCGTGGTATTACATTGAAATTCTATATAATCATGTAGATGCATTACCGGTTTTTGCATTTATTGCGACATATAGTCTATGGCTCGTTTTTGTAGTCACAGTTGTCTTAGTACTAAGCGCATGGCTTCCGACAGGCGGCGTAGCGGGACTCGCGATTCTTATTACGTTGATCTATCCGATTATCGATTCACTTATCGGCGCTTATTGGACGATATCCCCGTGGAAATTGTCGATATATGCTTCATACTGGTTCAATCCAGATTCCGAACTGTCAGGTTTGTGGATGAGTATATATCTTACGGTTATACTAATCGTTTTACTGATATTATTTGGCATCTTTATGTCAAAAAGGAATGCAGCTAAAACGACAGTCTAAATAATTTCTTTGAATAGCTAGTCTTTCAAAGTGATTACTACATGGAGCTATCGGTTAATCTGATTGTACATTGGCTTGCAGAGAACATGACAGGTATGAGCATTTCCCGGGAAATGGTGACACTTATCGACATACACACTGATAAGAATGTGTATGGATTTAAAAAGCTGCACTTCATTCATATTATGAATGAAGTGCAGCTTTTTTTAACGCTTGTTAATTCCAGAGCCGGGAAATTTCTCTACACTGGATGAATTGCTTTTGGTATCGTGATGATGTTTCTCTTCCCGTTCTTCCATTTTTAAATCTTCAAGAGGAATCGAATCGACATTTTTCATATCTTCATGCATATCGTAAATACTTTCCTTATCAGTCCGGAGGTTTTCGGGATTATCCATAAATGGCCCTTCAGCATCTTTTCGGTCGCGTTCAGTAAATACTTTTTTGTTAGTCATCTAAGTCAGACTCCTTTCATCTTCAAGTTTGCCGTGGAATATTCTCCTGTCCTTATATTATTCACTCTTTTACAGAAACTAAACATCCGATCTAGTTGAGTAGTGCGTTTCTTAATGGGTTAGACGGGTACAATAAGAAACAAAGGCAATGTCATTGAAAAGGAGGGATTTTGTAAAATGGAAAACAAGGAGTATATAGGTACATTCCATTCTATTGATACAATTTTATACAAAATTACCGAACTGAAAGCGCAAGGCTATGAGGAAAGTGATATGTATGCCGTTACAAAAGCAGAAGATAATATTTCAATGCTCCGAGGACAGACAGATGCCGAACTCCTTGGTGCATCAGATGAAAATTGGTTAGATCGTTTTAAACTATTTTTGAGTGGTGAAGAACCAATTCTGAATGCTTTTTCGCGTATGGGTTTTTCAGAACAACAATCAAGGGGCTATTACGAAGACGTTAAAAGTGGTGGTATTGCGCTATTCGTTAAAAGTAAGGTACTGGATGAGATGGATAGTAGTACAGAACGTGGTCTAAGCGGAGAACAATTGGATGGGCAAGATGGAAACCAACAAATGATGGATAATGGCGGCACAGTTCCAAGCCTCAACACGAGAAACTTATGAGTGACGGAAAGGCAGCTGTTTCACATTGGAAACGGCTGTCCAATTTTATTTGGTTGTTATTACAGTTTCCCGCTACTCCAAAAAATTAAAAAAGCCCCCTTCGTCTAAAAAGGAGGCCATACAATTACATAATTATAGGGAATCAAAAAATGATGCAGGATATCACGCTTACTTCTGTAACTAATTATCGTTAGTCTTCTAGTTATCACTTTTTCGATAGCTATTTATATGTTTTAAAATTATCTATTGTTAGTATCGGAAAACTTATCTTTTAGTTCTCCGACTTTCTTTTGTGCTTCACCTTTCAATTTGTCAAACTTACCTTCGGCTTGTAGCGAAGCATCATTTGTGGCGTTGCCTATCTGATCCTTTGTTTCACCTTTAACTTTATTTACTGTCCCTTTGACTTTGTCTGAGAAACTATTGTTCGTCATTGTAAAGCCTCCCTTTTCTTCTTGTTAGGTAATAGATACCCTCATGAAAAAATCGTTAAACATAAGAGAAAAATATGAAATTTGTAGTGATTTGATATCTAGGAGTTCAAAAGACCTAATTTATTTGGCGAAAAGGTGACGAAACATGTGTACCCAACCTTCGATATATTGCGTATAATGGAGATAGAAATAAAAAGTAGTGGGAGGAGATGGAGTGATTAGAAAAGGTCGATTTGCTTTATGGAATAAGAAGGAGTTTGAACTGGCTTCTTATCAACGACAATACTATTTGCAATCGGCGGATCCTTTAGACTTGAGGAATGGATTCGTGGAGAAGAACGGAAATAAACAACTTTATATTAAGACGGTTTCTGTCAGGGAATTAGAGGATGCGTATGAAATCATTCCATACGCAATGATTGCAGGCTACCGTTTTGCAGTAGAAGGATACAATGAAAAGACTGGGAAAGTTGCATTGGTGACAAACAATCCGTTTGTCAAAGAGCGAATTGATGTACGTCCTTATGGGAAATTTGAATACATAATAGAAATACTTCTTGAAGATGTTGTAATTGAGGAAGATCGGGTACCCATACTTGGATTTGAAGGGTTAAACACATAAAAAGGCAATTGTGCATGTCGAAAAGACAACACAATTGCCTTTTATTGTTTTAATAGCTGTAGTACAGACTGGGCTTGTTGCATATGCATAGCAAGGACATATTGACCAGCCTGAAGTAGAATGTTTGCTTTCGTGAGCGCCATCATCTCCTTTGCGATGTCGACATCCCTTATACGGGATTCAGCGGCAATTAAGTTTTCTTCCATGACAAGCGTATTGTTGTATGCATGTTCAAGTCGGTTTGTATAGGCGCCTATTCTAGAGCGTTCTGAGGATACGTTTTTAATTGCATTGTCGAGTAATTCAATTGCATCATTAGCCTTGGATTGGGTTGTGATCGATGCGTCAGACAAACCGATTGCCCCGGCACTCATATCACCAATGAAAAATTCAATTGATTGGCTGGCATTCGCCCCGGCCTGGATCTTCAAGGAAGAACGTGAACCATCTAATAGCGGCAAGGTATTGAATTCAGTATCTGTTGAAATACGAGTGATTTCCTTTTTGAGTTCTACAAATTCGAGAGAGAGGGCTTCACGATCGGAATCTGTCAAAGTCCCATTGGCAGACTGGACGCTCAGTTCACGCATTCGTTGCAATATGGTATGTGTTTCATTTAAAGCACCTTCAGCTGTTTGGAATAGGGAAATACCGTCTTGGATGTTGCGTCCCGCCATCGATAGACCTCGGATTTGCGCACGCATTTTCTCTGAAATCGCAAGGCCTGCTGGATCATCTGCAGCTCTGTTTATGCGCATACCTGAAGATAATCGCTCCATCGACCGCATTACTTGATTGTTTTGCATAGTCATATTGCGGATGATGTTCATTCCTGTCGCCTGCCATTTTCCAAGCATGGTACAACCTCCCCTTTA
>DYWT01000293.1 GCA_020742515.1 Sporosarcina psychrophila | reverse complement strand
GAGGCTACGCTTCTTGGTGTCGATGATACACATCTGCTATCGATGATAGAAGCGGAGCGTAAGCGAAAAAAGGGGGAATAAACATGACGGTAATTGAATTTAACGATGTGACGAAGACATATGGCAGACGTACGGTGTTAGACAAAATGAATTTCAGTATCCGTCAAGGTGTTCTTACGGGAATCATCGGACGAAACGGTGTCGGAAAATCTACACTGATGAAAATCGTTGCAGGGCATATCCAACCCTCATCAGGTGATGTCCATGTCTTTTCAGACAATCCCTTCAACAGTTTAAAAGTGTCAGCGAATTCTATTCTTGTTGACGATACAATGAGTTTTTCTGACAAACTGACACTGAAGGATACTCTAAAAGAAGCGGATCGTTTTTATCCGAATTGGGATGCGCCACTCGCACAGCGGCTGTTCGATTATTTCAGCTTCCACTCTAACGCCCGGCATAACGACCTTTCTAAAGGTAAAAAAAGCACGTTCAATGCCATTATCGGTCTTGCTTCTCATTGTCCGTTAACGATTTTTGACGAACCGACAACCGGGATGGATACCGTTGTGCGCAAAGACTTTTATCGTGCGTTACTGAAAGATTACATCGCTCATCCACGGACAATTTTAGTATCTAGCCACCATCTTGAGGAAATTGAAGACTTGGTTGAAGATATTCTTTTAATTCATAACAAAAATGTACTTTTTCACGGCTCCATCACAGAGTTACAGGAAATGTTTGTCAGTTTAATTGGTAAAAACGATAAAATGCTTGTTCAGGTTGCGGAAAGAGAGACTTTCGGCAGCCAAATGAATGGTTCTTTCAGAGAGATACTTGTTAAAAATACCTTCACTCCCGATGAAATAAAACGTCTAAACGGAGAGGGCATCAAAATAACCCCTGTCTCTGCAAACGATGCTTATGTTGCACTGACAATCGGCAAAAAAGGAGGAATCGATCATGTATTTAACGGAACCCCGGCTGACTGATGTCGTTAAAAAGCAACTTTCCCATAAATTAAGTGCCTATTCGGGCGCCTTTAACTCACTTCTCGTTATGCAACTAATTGCTATCCTTCTTGGCTTCTCAACCGGCGGAGGTGGCTCCAGTAACGGAGGAACATTGACTATAGACTATAGTTATTCAACCGGAGATACGTCCCTTATTTTCACATTCCTTTGGGCATTGTCTACGGGAGCCCTAATCACAACTGCGGCCTACCGGAATGATGCATTTTCACTCGTGTCAAATCGGATCAGCCATAATATATCCAGCTTTCTTTTTTTGCTGTTCGCGTCTGCTATTGGCGGGGTTCTAGCAGCCCTTGCAGGATCCATTATTAAATTTACCTCTTTACTTCAAAATAATGCTTTGTTTCTTGAATCGTCAGGACTATTCAGCTCTCCAGCTGATTTCTTCGTAAGAATCCTAACGTCAGTTCTTTACACAATCCTTTTTGCGGCTCTAGGTTATATGGCGGGTTCATTCATCCAACGCAGCAAGCTTATCATTCCACTTTTAATTGCCGCACTCTTCGTTTTGCCTCAGCTTGGCTTAAATATCGGCGGCGTTGACCTAATTGCAAGGATTATCGCTTTCTTTGGCACTGAAACGTCATTACTGGTTTTCCTCGCAAAAGTAGTTGTGTCAATCTGCATATTCTTCGCAGTTTCCATCACGGTCACGAATAAAATGGAGGTGAGAAAATAATGCTTGGTCTCTTACTTTTCATTTCTATAGGTTTAATAATTCGATACTTCTGGCATTCAGCAAAAAAGTCTGCGCGTCGGATGAATAAAAAATGGACATATGTATTTCTCGCAACGTATGCAGCCATTTTAATCATTGCAACAATTTCCTTAGAACTGATTGATACTGATGCTTTAAACGATCATCCGAAAGTGGAATCAAATGAGGTCAGCTATGTTCTCGATGCTCCTTTACAAAAAGAAAACCTTGATTCAATCGACGCCGCCGAAATTTTCGATAAACGAACACATCCGGTAAGAGATACACTTCGAATGACTGCACAAGGCAACGATATCAATTCAACAATAATTGTAGAACGAAAAAATGAGAATGATGGAGTAATTGATGAAACAATTATCAAACCCCTTCTTGTAATAGGTGGTGTCGATTTCTCAGATCAACTTAACTACAAAATACCTGAATGGACAGCTGATTCGGTAACGTTCCTACAACCTCCCCTCACAGAAATAACATATTCTTTTTATCGTGAAGCCTATCTATTGAGTCAGTTTACACATGCATCCGAGCAAAGAAATCTTTCTTATAGTAAGTTAGACCGTCAAATTACTATCCATTTACTCGTCCCGAAAGATTTAATCATCGCCGCGGACGACCAGCTGCACATCAACTATATAACTGAATAAGAAAAGCGCAAGGCGCCCGCTAGACACGACGGGCATAAGTCACTCCAGCGACGTGGCGTTCTTTGCCACATAGCTGGATTGCTTATGACCCGAGCGGCTGGCGTCTGGAGCTAGACACTGTTCCAAGTCAAAAAACTTATACTTTCTTTTAACAAAAGGACCGGCACCCAATGGGAACCGGTCCTTCCGCTTTTCTACGCCTTCGCTTTGCTACCCGCAATCGATAGCCAGGTTACTCCGATAAGCATGATTATCGCTCCCGCAAATTGCCACATGCCAAGCACTTGACCAAACCAGATGACGGAAATGACCATCGCTGTCAGCGGTTCGAAGCTCGATAATATACTTGTTTCCACCGGGGATATGTATTTCATGCTGCTCATGAACAAAATGAATGCAACGGTTCCAACAATAGTGACGAATAGGAGCATGCCTGCTATCGTCCAATCTGCTAAATAGTTCATGTGGGTAACGACTGTCAGTGGATTTGTAACGAAGAGCGTTCCTCCTCCGATAATCATTCCCCAGCCAATCGCTAGCAGAACCCCCCATTCTTGCATAAGCCGGACAGGGTATAACGTGTAAAAGGAGAATGCAAAACCAAGTGCAATTCCCCATAATACCGCAATTTTACTAAGCGCAAAGCCGGAGAATGACCCGTTTGTCAACAAAAGAAGTAATCCTGCCAGTGTCACTATCATTCCGAGTACCTGTGCAACTGGCGGCCAAGTTTTTTGCGATGCTGTTACAAATACGATAATGAAAATGGGCGCCAGGAACTGGAACAATGTCGCAATGACGGCATTACTTGTATTGATGGACGCAGCAAATGTGTATTGGACTCCAAGCATACCGAATATCCCAAAAAGCAGAAGTTGGCGGGCCCACACTTTTTGCCGCCATGGAAGCATGATGCGTTTTCCTTGTATCTTCAGCATAATAAGCAGGAAGGTACCCGCCAATAGGAGGCGAACTGTAAGCATGAAGGAAACCGTCATCTCACTGTTCAACAAAATCCATTCCATCATAGGACCTGTCGCACCCCAAAGCATGGCGCCCGAGATAATCAGAACAATTCCTTTCAATCTCTCCATCTATCTCTCCCCTAATCTAACTATTTATCTTTAAATACGCATAATTGTTATTGATTTGTCACTTTCATGATGTACAGGCAACAGAACTTCTCTATACTAGAAGTATCTATCATCCAAAAGGAGGCATTTATTATGAAGCCCGACTATGGACAATTCGTGCCGGAACTGCCGGACATTATGAAAAGTCTTGAACAATTTTATATGGTGACCCGAACCGATGGTGAAGGTTCTATCACTTATACAAATAAGAACTTCTTGGAAATAAGTAAATGGACACCAAAACGAGTGATTGGAAGGACACTTTGGCAAATGTTTCCCGAAACGGACGCCAGCCAAAAGCAGGCTCATGTTATTTGGGACTGCGTGATTGCCGGAACTACATGGTCCGGTACAGTTGAAAAAATAACACGCGACGGAGAACCATACTTTGTAAATATGATTGCTATTCCAATCATGCCGACCGAAGAAGAACCGTTTTCTGCCACCTTTCTCGAATTGAACATTACCGAAGACATACAATTACGGGACCAACTCCAACAAATTGCATTCATCGACTACGAGACCGGACTGATGAGCCGTTACAAACTTGAAAAGACTGTCAATGATTTCATTGAAGAGGGAAAACATTTCTCATTCGTTTTTATAACCATCGATCACTATTATACATTGAAAGATCTTCAATCGTCCGAATCGAAGATAGAGCTTATCAAATCATTTTCGAATAGGCTTAAGCGTTATTTCCAGGACAACCTAATCGCCCGAATTGGTGTCAATGAATTTATCGTTCTAACCGCATTCGGCGAATGGTATGTGCAAGGCTTCCTTCTATTCTTGGAGCAGCAACCAATCTACATCGATAATATCGCTATTCCCATATCTGTCAGCGGAGGCGTGGTCCGCTATCCTGAAGACCAGAAAACATACAATCATTTAATGAAGGCTGCATTGATCGCTACAAAAGATGTTATCGAACATGGCGGCGGTAAGATTTCTTCACTCACACCCGAATCACATAAAGTGCTAAACAGGCGTGCAATCATTGACCAAAAAATGTTCACTGCTCTAGATCATAACAATTTACAAGTCGTCTACCAACCACAATTTGATCTTGCATCCGGTAAAGTAACGCTTTACGAGGCGCTCGTTCGCTGGGAAGATAATGATCTCGGTATGATTATGCCTGATGAGCTTATCCCAATTGCAGAAGAGAACGGTCTAATCCATGACATTGGAGCCTTTGTACTTGAAGAAGCCGCCACACTTGCTGCCCATTGGAATCGAAAAGATCGGCATGCATCCATTTCAGTAAACACTTCTGTTCGCGAATTCAGTAATACACAGATGAAAGACAAAGTTATAGACATTCTTAATGAGACAAAATGTCCCGCAAGTTGCATACAACTGGAAATAACCGAGAAGTTCGCTTTTCAAGCCGAAGAGGAAAGTTCAATTATCCTTCAGATGAAAGAACTTCAAGACGCCGGAATCCAGTTCGCACTAGATGATTTCGGGACCGGTTATGCGTCATTCCGGTATATGCAACATCTACCGATTACAAAAGTGAAAATCGATAAGCTATTTGTCAACTCTTTAACGACACAGCCAAAGACGCAGCAACTTGTCGAAGGCATGATACGCTTCAGCAAATCAATGGGATTATATGTAATTGCAGAAGGTGTTGAAACGAAAGAGCAGTATAATCTTCTTGAAAAGATGGGCGTAGATGCTATCCAAGGCTATTATATCGGCATGCCAGTTACTTCGGATGACATCAAATTTGAAGTTATAAAATAAAAAACGGAGTGGCTCTAATCAACAGAGCACTCCGCTTTTCTTATGCTATTTTCCCTCGTTTCCTCCCAATGCCTGACCGAAAGATGAGCTGAATGATGACTTCTGCGAAGACAAGTCCCATAGCAATCGCCCCGGACACCATGAAAGCTCCCGATGCAAATGAGATGGCTAGTAAATATTCTTTTTCAACAATATGCCGCATCGCATTATACGCCATCCCGCCCGGCACGAGCGGTATGATTCCCGCAACACTGAATATGATCATCGGTGTACGGAAACGCTTGGCAAAAATATGCGCAACGAGAGCTACCATGAAAGCCCCCAGAAAAGAAGCTTGAACCGGATCACCCGATATTCCATTAAACACGCTATAAATAAGCCAACCAGTCATCCCTACGAATCCGCAATAGAATAACATTTTACGGGGGGCATTAAAAATGATCCCAAATCCTGTTGCAGCAAGGAAACTGAGTACCGCCTGTATAATCCACGTCAATACGCCACCTCTTTTCCATTCAAAAAGATAATACGAGTGCAACCCCCGCCCCTATTGCAAATGCAGTCAGAAATGCCTCTGCGCCTTTTGACAAACCAGACATGAAATGTCCCGCCATCAAATCGCGCACAGCATTCGTAATGAGAAGACCTGGAACAAGCGGCATGACCGATCCTATAATTATTTTATCGAGCTCAAGACCTAAGCCCGTCTGTATTGCGGCATATCCGATAAGCCCTATAAACAATGATCCAACGAATTCCGCAAAAAATTTCACCCTTGTCAGCTCATGAATCTTAGTTACAATTACGTAGCCGACCCCTCCTGCACAGATTGCAGCGGGAACATCCATCCAAAGGCCATTATATAAAATCAGAAAGCAGCCACTAGCCACAGCTGCTGCAATAATTTGCAGCCAAAGCGGGAACATGACATTCGCTTTTTCAATTTCTTGGAGCTTATTGTATGCTTCTTCAAGTGTGTACGCATTTGTGGATAGCTTACGTGAAACGTCATTAACAAGCGCTACTTTTTCAAGGTCTGTCGTCCGATTTTTTATCCGTATCAGTTTCGTGTGATGCGGACTGCCTGGTGAAAAGATAATCCCTGTCGGCGTGACGAAACTATGTGTAGCTGAGAGTTGCTGAGTTTCGGCCATTCGCGCCATTGTATCTTCTACCCTGTATGTCTCTGCTCCAGCCTCCATCATGAGACGCCCCGCGAGCAAACAGCAATCGATTGCCATTTCCTTCTCTACTACTGACATCATACGCCTCCCAGGAAAGCTCTTTTCAATCATCTTATCGGAGGATGGACCAAAAAACAATGAACAAAGTCGGAGACAGCAAGTTATCATCCACATACACAAGAAAGACTGCGTACATATGTGGATAAGATCAATAGCAAAACCACCTAAAACTTATGCTTTCATTTATCCAGGTCAATTTCATAAATACCTTTTCCAATTAAAAATGCAAAATCTTATATGATTATTTGCTCCATTTTTTGTAAATATAAATTTCTAATCTCGTTGATTGTAGCGAAAGGCGGCGACTCCAGCGGGAATAGCTTGAGCTGAAGACCCCGCAGAAGCGTAGCGACGAGGAGGCTGAAGCCAAGCCCGCGGAAACATACTAACATTAGTAGCACAAACCATGGCCATGGTTTGTGCTACTATTTTTTATGGTAGAAGTGAAGCGAAGTCGTGCGGACGCTGGAATCTTTGAATTCGTATAAGGAAACCGACTCACTTCACATCCTTATTTGAATCAGTTTAGTATGTTGGATCTTCGAGATCGTGTATAAGAAAGTGGAATCGATAAGGCAATGTGAAGGCTTCTATGAAACATAAGAGGAGGATGTAGGATGAATAATGTAGTTGCTTTTGACGTGAGTATGGGAAAAAGTACAATGGTGGTGTACGATCACAATCAACATTGCCGATTCGAGGGCGAAATGGAACATACAGTCACTGGGTTCATGTGGCTAAAAGAGAAGTTGGACAATTTGAAAGAACAATCTGGCCGAACACCTGAGATCGTGTTTGAAGCTACCGGGGTCTACTCACAAGGACTGGAACGCTTTCTTAAGGAGGAATGTTATCCATACAAAAGGCTAAATCCCCTACAAGCGAAGCTGCAAATGGCCTCTATGCGCAGAAATAAGACAGACATTAGTGACGCACATGAGTTAGCCAAGTCCCATTTCAAGGTCGACCGTGAAGAAACGTATGTCCAGGAGGCCTACTTTGAACAAATGCGTGCGTTGGGGCGTTACTACGACGATGTAGAGAAAGAGATTCAGCAGTATTCGAATCGATTACACGCCTTTCTGCAGCTGAGTTTTCCAGCACTGGAAAAGGTGTTCTCTAAAAGGTCGGTCTTGTTTTTAAATGTGGTTCAATTGTATCCCCATCCAAATTGTCTAAAAGGTCAGTCAAAGGAAGAAATTGCTAAAAACATCAAACAAGCCACTTATAAGCACCTCTCGATTCACAAAGCAGAAGAGAAAACGATGGAACTGCTCATTGCCGCAGAAGACACGTATCCAGCTATCAAACAGGACGATGTTCGGTGCCTGCACTTAAAAGAAGACGCAGCCCGTATAGCAGAGCTAAGACAAAAGAAGAATGAAATCATTAAGCAGATGGTGGCGCTCTCCAAAGAACGTGTAGATTTCCAAGTACTTGTATCCTTTCCGGGCATCGGAACACCTACAGCAGTCCGGCTTATCGCAGAATTGGGGGATATCCGTCGCTTCAAGAATCCGAAACAGGTAAATGCCTACGCAGGAATTGATATCCAACGGTATCAATCCGGGAAGCTGCAGTACCAGGATCGGATAAATAAGCGAGGGAACCGTAGGTTGAGAAAAATCCTATATTTCATGGTGATGTCCATGATTTCTTTGCGACAACGAACGAAGAATACCATTGTCGACTATTATGATCATTTAAAAAAGCAACCTCAGAGGAAACCTCATAAGGTTGCGGTCATAGCTTGTGTGAATAAGTTCTTGAAAGTCGCATTTCACCTTATTCAACACAGAGTCCTTTTTGATTACGAAGCAGCCCAAACCAGTTCGTAATAAGGATATCCAAACTATAGCACAGAAGACCTTTCGAAAAAATAGATAATCGTCAGGTTTATTTGTGCTACTTAAATTCTCTAGCGGAGACCCCGCGTATTCCTATCCTTTCTTGATTTCTCTCTTGTTGCTTGTAGTGGAAGCGCTCGACTCCTGCGGGAATAGCATGAGCCTTGAGACCCCGCAGGGAGCGAAGCGGACGAGGAGGCTCAAGCCATGCCCGCGGAAAGCGAGCGCTGGAACGAAAAGCAATTGCCTTGGGCTATTCTTTATTCCCCCACCAATTTTTTTAGAAATTACTTGACTAGAGGTAAGAAAGCGTCCGACTGAAGAAGAAATCAACCTCGTTCAATTTTTAAGGCTTATTGTTCTATTATGAACTTGACTCATTCACAAAACAATTCCTTTAAAATCGTTATCCACACGTTCATAACTTCTTTACGAACAGGAAAAGGTCCGGCACTTGGCCGAACCCTTTCACATTCAATCGATTGTCACACCGCCGATGGGCACGAATGTTTCAAGCGAGTAATTATTGATTTCCTTCATTGAAACAGTATATAAAACGTCTTTGCTATAAAGCATACGCTGAATTTCGCGCTCCCACTCCCCGTATTGCTCTCCGCTCCTTTTCGCTTTTTGTAAATCTCCTTTCAGGACGATACCGCGTTCCGGTGTAATTTCGTAAACGAGCGCTCCTGAACTTTGAAAATCGATGTTCCGGTCTTTTCCGCTTTCATTGTAAATCGTTACTGGAAAACCATATAAATTTCGTTCTTTATGCTGGAACAATGCCTTGTGATCATATTGAAGCTGCGAATACGTTCCCCGTCCGCCAATGATTTCGGTATCCATCTCTTTCGGGTTATTGAAATCAGTGACATCAAACAAGGAAACCTTCATACCCTTCGTCAAGATGAGCGGCTCTCCGCCTTGCGGATTTTTTTCAGCAACTGTTTCATAACCAAAACCGATGAGATGGTTGTCATCAAGCGGATGTAAGTAGTTGCTAAAACCAGGTATTTTCAGTTCACCAAGCACCTTTGGAGCAGCCGGATTGGCCACGTCTATGACGAATAACGGATCCGTTTCTCGGAACGTTACCATATACGCTTTATCTCCCATGAAACGTGCTGAATAAATACGTTCCCCTTTTGCAAGGCCTTCAACGGAACCGGTGACATTCAGGTTTTCATCCAAAATAAAGAGATGGTTTTTAGATGGTTCTTTATCATTCCACATATCCCCTTCTGTTGTGACGACACGGAAATAGTTATCGTGTTCATCCATTGAAAACTGGTTGAGCAAATGCCCTTTCAGGGTAGCAGAACTATGAAAGGCAACATTTGTCTCGTTCAATGTGAACTTGAATAATTCACTGTTTGCAATGCCCGGATTCCAAATCATCTTATTGGCGGTAGATGCTTTTGTTTCGTAGATTGTCGCAGTGAGATATAAATTATTTTCTGTCATGTAAAGCTGCTCACTGCCGCCGAGATATCCTTTTGTTACGACTTTACTTTTTGTCGGTGATGAAAGATCGATAGCTGTAATAACAGAGTACGTCGGTTCCATAGCACCCGGCAAAATTGCAATATCTTTATAGTCAATCGGTTCGGAGTCTGTTCCTTCTATAGAGTCGTATACGCGGGGACGAAGCACTTCTCCATCAATTTCATTCATAATCCAGAAATTTGGTTGAACATTCGTTACAACATACAACATATCTCCTGTTTTCCGTGCACCATTCACATAACCTTCCGCACCGATTTCTCGGATAAGCGATGGTTTTTTCGGATTTGCAACATTATACATACGCACCATCGTCATTCCATTCATCGGAACC
Organism: Sporosarcina psychrophila; assembly: GCA_020742515.1. Lineage (GTDB taxonomy): Bacteria > Bacillota > Bacilli > Bacillales_A > Planococcaceae > Sporosarcina > Sporosarcina psychrophila_B. Next base: position 1,262 of record DYWT01000293.1, on the reverse strand, counting down.
CCAATTCTATCTTCGGTATTTCTTTCATTGCGATACGGTTCAAATCGCTCACCGAGCACGATTAACGTGTTGCCATGCAGAAACAACTGAGAGGGGTAAAATTCTTCTTCCATTTTAATTTCCGAAGCTTTTTGGATTTTCTTTGGATTTCGAATATCGGTAATGGTGACTTTGTTATTGCCCATCACAGTATAAATATAATTACCGTCTGTCTTAACACTATCCGCTTCATCTACGCCTTCGACTTGATTGTTTGTTGTCGAATGATTTCCACCGTCAGATTTTGCAGATTCAGAAGTATCAGCCTTAGACACCTCTGCACTTTCAAGTTCTATTGCTTCACTGCGATTTTTTGGTTGCATGGCCCTTACCCGTTCGAAATAGGCTTTCAACTCTTTTGCCGATGCGACAGATTCGATTGTTTCATGGATAGTGAATTTGATTTCATCATTTGGAAGCCTTTTTAAGGCTTTATCATTAATTGCGTTTTTTTTGACATGAAGTGTATATGAACCCGGTGCAAGCCCATTGACATGTAATGTCTCTCCTTTATCTTTAAGTGTTACATCTGCGGTTACTCGCTTGCCATTTTGATCGGTTACATATAAATCATCCGATCCCAATGCACTCTCTTTCAAAGGTGCAGAGAAACTTGCTTGCCATCCTTGATTGGAAAGTGCACTATCAGATGCCGTCACAAACACTTTATTATTAAAAAACACCAAAGAAATTGTGAATACTGTAATAAACGCCGTGATAAAAAGCCAACTAACCTTTTTTCTCAATTTGACCAACCCTTTCCTTTTCGTTTAGTACACCATTAGACTGTGATGGAGCAATTTGGTTTCACTAATTGGAAAATTTTTATTACTTGTTTATTACGCTAAGAACATATCGATTGAATTGGTTATTCGTTCTTATAATGGGCGACTCTATTATTAATGACAAGCTACTTTTCTTTTAAATGAACTTACAAGGGCTATTCCGTACGTCGGTATTTTATCGACATATAGAACAGCCTTTTTTTAATTCGGATGGGAAAGTTGTTTGCGGAGCGATCATAAAACTATGCAAACCGATCATATCCAATGCCTGACCAATCATAATACTTCGCCAACCGATCATATCCAATGCCTGACCGATCATAAAACTTCGCCAACCGATCATATCCAATGCCTGACCGACCATAAACCCCCGCCAACCGATCATAACCAACCCCTGACCGACCATAAACCCCCGCCAACCGATCATATCCAACACAC
>DYWT01000292.1 GCA_020742515.1 Sporosarcina psychrophila | reverse complement strand
TAAATACACCTTTCCAATTTGATAATATAGTTATAAATGGTGGACTTCTAGCAGGGTGGGTAGACCAATTACCTGAAATCGCTAGAAGCAGTGGTGAGAGCTTACGTACACTTTTCCCAGCAGGGGGATATGCTTTATATGGATTAAGTAAAGTATTTGCACCAATTGGTATTTCTTATGCTTTTTATCAAACTGCTCATGAAGACAAGAAAGCAGAAGTTGCTGGCTTAATGGTTCCTGTAACTCTTACAGCAATTATTGCTGGTGTTACTGAGCCAATAGAATTTACATTTTTATTTATTGCACCGGTATTATTCTTAGTTCATGCACTTTTAGCAGCCACTTTCATTACAGTTGTATACATCATAGGTATTTCTGGTTATTTTACAGGTGGATTAATTGAAATGACTTCTTATAACTTCTTACCACTAGGAGCTAGTCATTGGCAACAATATCTCTTACTTTTAGGAGTTGGTCTTATTTTCTCTGGGGTTTGGTATATTGTTTTCAAAACGATGATTGTAAAAATGGATCTAAAAACACCGGGTAGGGAAGCAGATGAAGAAGAAATGCGTTTATATAGTAAAAAAGAGTATCAAGATTCACGAAATAAAAATAAACTAGATGATCCTTCAAATGATCCCAAAGTGTCTAAAGAGTCGACTGGAGATTTACCTAAACCAGAAGGATATCTGCAAGCTTTAGGTGGAAAAGAAAATATAGAATCTGTTACTAACTGTGTGACTAGATTGAGAGTTACAGTTAAAAATGAAGAATTAGTTGCACCTGAATCTATCTTTAAAAAATATGGAGCTTTAGGATTGGTGCATAAAGGAAATAATATCCAAATTATTGATGGGACAAATGTTACATTCACTCGTGAAGAGTTTGAAGAATTATTATAGAAGAGTATGATCGATATGGAAATGACGAGTAAAAAAATAATAGAAGTTCTTTTTAATTTAATCATTGTCATTTTGTTTGCTCATCCATTCTTCTTGATATTATATACACAACTTTCAGGTATTGATCTTCAAAATCTAATTGCAATGAATCCTTACTGGAATATCATGTTTATTAAGTCATTTATATCTCCCTTTATTGGTTTTTATGTCCTGCAATTAAAAGAAAAATTAATAAAGGATAGGAAAGTAGAAACTATTATTTTACAATTGATTGTTTTAGCAATTGGATTATTTATCATGGAGAATGCAACGTTCTCAGTCTCTATTTTCATATTGAGTTTTTATCTGTTTTACCATTGGAAAATTAAAATATCTGATTTATTTCAATATTTTAAAAAGAAAGATTTTAGCTTTAAGAATTATCTTATCTCCATTGGCTTGCTTTTAATGGCTGTTACTATACGAATAATGATTAAGTTTGTATCAAATATTTAATAAAAAATTTATGAAAAATATAGATCAGCTTAATAAATTTTGGTGTTAATGAACTTTTGATATGCTCCCCCTAAAGTAGACACTTAAAAAAGTAAAATTACTTTAGGGGGATTTTTATGCGTTCAAACAGTAAACATACAACTGAAGAAATCGAAAGATATATTTTGATGTATCTGAATGAAGGAATCAGTTTCAAAGAATTAAAAGAAGCCTATGGTTTATTAATTAATTGGACGTCCTTTTGGGATAAAGTCTTAAGATACCAAGAGCATGGAATTAGTGGGATTCAAGTTAAATCTAAGTACAATAAATATAGCAAAGAATTTAAGGACTTAGTCGTGAAAGAATATTTAGAAGATAGATTACCTATAGGTCAGCTAGCTGTTAAATATAATATCCCAAAAGTTGATACTGTCAGGAGCTGGATAAACAAGTATACTAAAGGGGAAGAAATGAGGAGCTATTCTCCAAAATCCGAGGTGTATACGATGACAGATAAAAAATCAACACAAGAAGAAAAAATCAAAATAGTCCAAGACTGCCTAGCTAATAGTTTATCTTATAAAAAAACTGCTGAGAAGTATCAGGTATCCTACAATAACGTGTATTCATGGGTTCAAAAATATAAGAAGCATGGTCCTGACGGACTAGTAGATGGACGAGGTCGCGGCAAACCAAACTCTGTTCAAACGGAAGAAGAAAGAATCCGGGCTGAAAATGCAGCTTTAAGAGCACGAAATGAGTATCTAGAAACGGAGAACGTAGCGTTAAAAAAGTTAGAAGAAGTGGAAAGAGAGTTGATGTCACGCAAACGAGGTATGAAGCGGAATACCAAACGATCAAGAAACTACAAAAAGAAGGATACAAAGTAATCCATCTCTGTGATGCTTTGGGTGTGAGCAGAGCGGGTTATTATAAGTGGTTGAAACGCAAGCCGACTGCGTCGGAAAAACGGCTTCGAAAGCTTGTTGAATTAATCCTTCAAGTCTATGAAAAGCATAAAGGTATTTATGGCTATCGTCGAATAACTATCTATCTGAACCACTTCATGAACGCTAAAGTAAACCATAAGTGTGTCTATCGTTTGATGAAATTACTGAACTTGAAAGCTGTTATCCGTCGGAAACGATATCGTTACAAGCCCCACAATCCTGCACATATCGCCGATAATGTCCTCAATAGAGAATTCCGGAAGGACTATCAATCGATGGAAGTCTTATTAACCGATGTGACTGAATTTAAGTATGGAGAGAACGCCAAAGCTTATCTTAGTGCCATATTGGATTATGGCGAAAATAAGATCGTAGCCTTTAAACTATCGAAGCGTAATGATAATGCCTTAGTTCGTGATACAGTTCGCCAAATTGAAGACAAGATTATATCAACCCAAACGCTTATTCATAGCGATCGGGGATATCAATACACGTCATACGACTTTAATAATTTTGTGAAGAAACATCAACTCACCCACAGTATGTCTCGTGTGGGGAAATGCATTGATAACGGTCCAATGGAGAACTTTTGGGGAATTATTAAAGAAGAAATGTATCGGCTGAAGACTTATGTGAGCTTTGAAGAATTAGAGAATGATATTAAACAATATATTGGGTTTTATAACACCCAACGGGTGACGTTAAAAATGGGCTTAAGCATTCCGATATAAAAAAAGCCATGGATGAAAAGTATCATTGTAGTGAACCCCAAAAGTTGGAGTTTATTTAATTAAATATTAAGCAGCTAATTGAGTGTCTTGTTTTCGGTATTCAACCGGAGATAAGCCGCTCAATTTTCTTTTAATGCGTTTATTATTGTAGTAATAAATATACTCTTCAATCTGTTTTTTTAGTGTTGAGAAAGATACTTTTTCTTCTCCATAATACATCTCTTGTTTCAGAAGTCCAAAGAAATTTTCCATCGGTGAATTATCAATGCAATTTCCTTTACGGGACATACTTTGAAAGATACCATGATTTTTCAGCGTTTTTACCCACGAATGATGTTGATAGTGCCAGCCTTGGTCACTATGTATTGTCGTTCGATATTTCGCATTCTTTTTAATTACTGAGATAGCCTCTTTTAAAGGCTCAATGGCTATATCTAATGTCGGCTTTTTGGAAATCTTCCAGGAGATAACCTCACTGTTATATAGATCCATAATAGGACTTAAGTATAATTTTTCGTCATTAAGGCATTTAAATTCTGTGACATCTGTGACGAGTTTCTGTAAAGGATTTGGAGTCATAAAACGACGGTTGATCTTATTTTTAGCGATTTTACCAACTGTCCCTTTATAAGAGTTATATCGACGTGTTTTACGAGAGAACTTTTTACATTGAAGCCCTAATTTTCTCATTAAACGAAGAACTCGTTTATGATTTACCTGATACCCTCTGGCTTTCAGTTCATCAGTAATACGACGATACCCATATCTCTCTTTGTTTTCTTCGAAAATTTCTTGGATAAGCTCTTCGAGACCTTTGTCTGGGTTCGGTTTATTTTTCTTCGACAAGTGATAATGATAAGTGGACTCTGGTAGCTCTGTAACTTCTAAGATATTAGAGAGTTTAAAACCTTCCTGAGTCATCTCATAGACTATTTTGACTTGTTGTTTGCGCGTGGGTCTTTCAAGCCCAGCGCTTTTAACTTTTTTAAGTATTCCAACTCAATTCGTAAATATTCATTTTCCTTTTTCAATAACTCAATCTCATGAGTCACTTGATTATTTTTTTCGTTTTTCTCTTCTGTTTTCTTTTGATTTTTATCAGGTTTAGGCATCTTTGGTGGTCTCCCTTGTGGCTTATTCAGACCTTCAGCGCCATCTTTTAAATACTTACTCTTCCAATTCGCTATGATAGAGGGCTCACTTATGCCAAAGGCATTAGCTGTCTCTTTGTAAGAAGCACCGGTGTCTTGTTTAAATCTTAAGACATTTAACTTGAAATTTAAAGGGTACTTCTTTTTCGTCTTCTTTATTTGAAGACCTTCTTTTCCATTCATTTTGTATTGGTTGACCCATTTTTGAATTTCACTTTTGTAAGAGATATTGTACTTTTTACTGAGTAAAGTATACCCCAAGGGTCCATTTAGATACTCTTGTACAACTTTTAATTTAAAATTATACGAATACTTTTTTGACATAAAATTAACCCCCATAAAGTTAGAATTTTCACTCTAACTTTTGGGGGTCACCTAAGAACCTCTAGAAAGGGGGATTTCTTTATATTAATTTTTAAACTTATTCAAACTTATTCATTCGTACGTTTTCTTTTATAAAAGACGACTCCAAAGC
>DYWT01000291.1 GCA_020742515.1 Sporosarcina psychrophila | reverse complement strand
GGCGCCGCCAAGAAACGTTGTGAATGTCAAATTGGACTGGTCTTCCGCTATATAATCGACGAATGCATCACCGTAAATAAGGACATGCTTTTTCTGTGTATAACTCATTCATAAACTCCCCGCAATTTCATTTTTTTAATCGTATCATGGAATACTCGTTACAGGAAGGGGAGGAATTATGCTAGATGAATTCTGACTTCAATGACTTTGTAGAACCACAAAACGGATGTCACCTTGTCGTCAGACTTCCGACCTGTCAACCTTTCCCTTATCGTGATATACTGATCTAATGGAACAGGAGGATTTATCTTATGAAACAGTGGATTTATCCGTTACTTATCGTCTTTGCGGCGAGTTGCTACGGAATTCTTTCAACGATTATTAAACTGGCGATTCAAGATGGTTTTACTGCTGCTGAAGCAGTAACAAGCCAATACTTCGTCGGTTTTTTCATTGCTCTTATCATTTTCGTCATTGTACGACGTAAAATCCCAAAATTCAGTGGCGGTGTTACACTTCTGCTTGCGGGTTTATTTACTGCAACGACAGGAACAGTCTACGGCCAGGCAATTGAATACATGCCCGCATCTCTGGCGGTTGTCATGTTGTTCCAATTCACCTGGGTCGGGATGCTGTTCGATTGCATCGCCAAAAGGCGACTTCCTAAACGGATTGAAGTCATTTCACTTCTATTCCTATTCGGGGGGACCATACTTGCAGCCGGAATCATCGATGCAGATCTTAGCGGGATTCCTTGGCAAGGCTGGGCATGGGGAATGGCTTCGGCTGTCAGCTTTGCATCCTTCGTTATGATTAACTCAAGACAAGTGGAAGGTATGGATACGGAAACGCGTCTGCTCTTTACATCGTTTTTCGCTGCAATTGCCATCTTCTTTTTTCAAACACCAGAAATTGTCTGGAACGGGACATTATTCGGCGGCGGTTTGTGGATATATGGCTTGATTCTTGGATTGTTCGGGATCGTTATTCCGATCTACCTTTTCTCCATTGCGGTACCAAAAGTCGGAACAGCAATGACTTCTATTTTAAGTGCAGCGGAACTGCCCGTTGCCGTCACTGCGTCAGTTATCTTATTAAGCGAAGCGCTCACATTTTTCCAAGTAATCGGTATCATCATTATCGTAATCGGGATGACTTTACCCACCTTGGCACAACGTAGATTAAAATACACACGTTGACCCAAACAGCCCCACGCATTTGCAGTGGGCTGTTTTATTTATGACTCAGAAACATTTGATATAATAAGTAAATAGAGAAGGAGGATTTTCTAATGGACATTACGATTCGACAAGCACAACCAACTGATGCCGAACAGGCAGCTCCCCTTATAATTGATGCAATCGGTGATATTGCAAAAAGAATGACAGGCGAAACTGAATGGGACAAGGTGGAACTGGAACTTTGTCACCTGTTCAAGCGGGACGATAACCGGCACTCCCACCTCTATACATACATTGCTGAGCTTGATGAAAAAGTGGCTGGCATTATGGTGTTGTATGCAGGTGCAGATGCTCCTAAGCTCGATCTTAATTTAAGTGCGTGGCTTGCTAAAAAAGGCGCTACTAACTCTGAAGTGGACGCGGAGTCATTAGAAGACGAACTTTATATCGATACCGTTTGTATTGATCCCGCATTTCGCGGTAAAGGCATCGGCACAAAACTGTTTGAATATGCAGAAGTAATCGCGGAACAAAAAGAAATTGCAAAGCTTTCTTTAAATGTTGAAACGCAAAAAGAACCGGCCATTCGTCTTTATAAAAGACTCGGTTACGAAATCGTATCGCCCTGGACAATCATTGGCGAACCATTTCATCATATGGTGAAATCTATATAATGACCCATTAAATAATCCCGTTATTGTTTATTTCCTTAGACAATAACGGGATTATTTTATCATTTCTTTCTTCCACGATGGTAACAAGCGTATATAAACGCGATATTTTGCTACAATAGTAATGATAGTCAAAGGAGATCTTTATGATGAAAATTGCAATACGACAAGCGCGACCAACCGATGCAGAAGAAGCTGCCCCTCTTCTTATTGACGCAAACGGCGATATCACAAAAAGAATTACGGGAGAAACAGACTGGAAACAAGTAGAACAATCACTATGCGAGCTATTCAAGCGGGATGACAACTTACATTCCTATCTCTACACGTATATTGCCGAACTGGATGGGAAATTTGCTGGCATTATGGTTTTGTATCCGGGTGAATATGAAGCCGAGTTCGATAAAAACTTAAGCGAATGGCTCAGAAAAAAAGGTGCAACGAATTTTGACATCGACTCAGAAGCATTACCCGGTGAATTATATATAGACACCATTTGTATCAATCCAACGTTTCGTAACGTAGGCATCGGCACTCAACTATTCACCTATGCGGAAGAAATTGCAAAACAAACAGGTTATACAAAAATTGCCTTGAACGTCGAAATACAAAAAGAATCCGCCCTCCGCCTTTACAAACGTCTTGGCTATGAAATCGTATCGCCCTGGACAATCATTGGCGAACCATTTCATCATATGGTAAAAATAATTTAACAAAATAGAAACCGCCTTTTTGATTCTTACATGAGAAATCAAAAAGGCGGTTTTTTAAAAAGGAAAGTATAAGATTTTGAAACTGGAGCAGCGTCTAGCTCCGGCGCCTAGAGGCTCGGGTCATAAGTCTGTCCAGCTACACGGCAAAGGACACCGCTTCGCCGGTCCGCCTTATGCCTGTCGCCTCTACCAAGGCGCTTACGCTTTTCTTATTTATTTAATTTCCTGCTCATTAACAAAAGCAACAAACTTATCGACAACTAAATCTAAAAACTTGAGTGTCGCTTCATCTGTCAGCTCCCCGTCTTTGAACTTTTGTCCAGCAGAGCCGATGAAGATTTCATTTCCCGCAGGGGGCATGGTATTTGCTTGGATACTCGATAATACTTGTCGTAAGTGCAACTGTGCCCTCACTGTCCCGAGTGCTCCTTGCGAAACGCCCATCGGTAAGACCGGCTTTCCCGCTATTACCTTGTCAACTCTGGATAACCATTCTAACGCACTTTTCAAAACGCCGGAGATGGACCAGTTGAATTCTGGTGTGCTGATGAGTACCGCATCCGCTTCAGCAATCATTTTCTTGTAGTTCTGTACAACTGCTGAAGGCGCCTTTTCCTCATCTTCATTGAAGAACGGAAGGCTTCCTATATCTGCAATTTCCACTTCAAAAAGGTGACTGTATCTCTTTTCAACCGTTTTTACCAACTGCATATTAAATGAATCTTTCCGCAAGCTACCGACAATCGCTACAACTTTCATTTATCCCTCTCCTTCATCTAACATATTTCATACTCTAGCATTTATTTTACACGTAAAGCTCATTTCACATACATCATCCGGCTTGGAAAAGAAATTTGTACGTTTGAAAACTTTTTACTGTTTCTCAGGGTAAGTATAGTATGGACAACGAAATACCCTTGTGATGGAAGGAGTGAAATGTGGGTGGAGACAGAAGAAATGATACGAAATATACAGGCTGGCGATAAAGAATCTTTCCGTGTCTTTTACGAAGCCTACGTGGACTATGCGATCCGAACCGCTTCTGCTATTACACGCAACCGTGAAATGGCGAAAGATGCCGTACAAGAAACATTCATCCGCGTATATCGACAAATCGGTAGCTACAATTCCGCGTTGCCTTTCGATCCATGGTTTTATCGGATTTTGACGAATGAATGCCTTCGGTACCTAAAAAAAGAATCGCCACTTTCAAAGTTCGACTATCCCGACTTGGAAAACGATCCATCCCTTACCGAAGAATCTTTCGATCATCTCTCCGATTTATACGATATGATTCAATCGCTTGATGACACACACCGGATACCGCTCATTTTAAAATATGTAAAGGGCTTCACCGAAAAGGAGATTGCGGATATCCTCGGATTGAATCACAACACCGTAAAGTCACGGTTATTCAAAGGCAGAAAACGGCTAAGAGCACAGTTGAATTTAGCGGCGAAGGAGGACGACCACAATGAGTAACTTCGACGAACGAGCAAAAAATGAAATTCATAGACGGACCGACCAAGACACGATTGGTTTAAAAGACGAAATATGGAATAGTCTAGAAAAAGAATTATTCAGCGAAGAGCGAGCTAACAAACGAGAAATAAAGACATTGAAAAAGAAAAATCGTGTAATTCCCATTATCATTACAACTGCTGCCGCCATCGTCATTGCATTCAGTTTACAAACAGATACAGGAATGGCGTTCATTAAAGGTATTAAAGAGATGTTCGTCCCTGAAAAAGAAATTAATCAAAGCATCGAAGGTCAAGACGAAGCAACAAACGTTCATTTGAATGAAGGGACTAACTCCGAGTACATCATTTATGTCGACGAAACACGCTACAAAATGATCAACGGCAAAGAAACAGACATGATTACGACGATTGATCCATTACCTGAAAAGTACCCAGAAGTAACAATGGAAATTAAACAATTGCCTAACGAAAAACCAGAAGACCTTGTTGGCAAAGTCGAAGCAGAATTGAAGAAAGATTTCCCCGAGTTGCGAACGGTTGAGACAGTGACGGAGCCCGTCGAAGGTTATTGGCTCCACGGCATAACAGGCAGCGAGTGGGACAGTAAAGTCGTCACCGCTTATGTCATCAGCAACGGTAATAAAGGAAGCTTTGTCATTACTGAAAACTACTTCCTCGAAGCAGCGGAAGGTCACGGCGCCAGGTTCCACCATATGTTGGAGAGCTTTGAAATAATAGAGTAACGACCTTAAGGAAGCGGATGGGTGATAAACCCTACCGCTTTTTATTTTTCCATTTTAAGGGATTATACTGATTCTATGCATAACTGCGAGAATGAAAGGGTATAGATTATGTATATAGCTTTTTCCGAGAGCGTTATTCTTGTTAGGATATCTGAAAAGTGAGGTGTTGAAAAAAGATGGATGTATTCATAGTCGTAATAGACGTACTCGTAATCATATCGTATATCTTACTTATTGCTTTGATCTCCCCCTATATAATGCGATTTATCAAGAAGAGAAACCATGATATATTTTTTCAATTGTTGCCTGTTCTATCTATAATCTTTGTGAGTAGCATCGCCATTTGCATCGGTTATGGCGGTTTTCAAGAATCTCTTTTCTTCCGGTTAACAACCATCATTTCTTTTCTACTATTGCTAGTTTTGCTGTTCTTGACATTGATGATGAAAAATCTATGGAAAGAGAACTACGAAAAAATAGTAAACTGGTTATTCTCTTTTCGTAAAAAGGAAATACGCTTCCTAAAAGCCAGGTAATAGCAATAATACAATCCCCTACATGTTCCGATACGGCTATTCATTAGCCGTATCTTTTTTCTGTTTTTCAACTCCATCTCTTCACAACCGCCTACCTATCCAATCTCTTCTGTAAAAAATATTGATTAAACCCCTTTGGATGGTCCTCAAGTACACCGAACACTTCATAGCCATTTTTCCGATAAAATTCTGGCGCTTGAAAGCTGAATGTATCAAGGTGAATGAGCCTACACTCTTTAATCCTTGCAAAATTTTCAATTTTCTCCAATAAAATACTCCCATAACCTTCTTTCCTAACGCTTACATCAACCCACAGAAACTCAATATGCATATGACGCCAAAACATATTACCTGTAATGCCGCCCCTTATTTCTCCTTCGGCATCCTTTAATACAAAGCTAATATTTTCGCTTGAAGTTTTAAGTTCATTCGGCAACCGTTCCATATTATGTTCTATAACTTTACTTCGAATAAAGTCACTATCGTCTTGATTCCATTGTTCTACTATTTCCATATTACTCATCCTCCTCGTACTGCTTCCTTTGTTCATACAGAAAATGTTCCCCGACTGGATTTCACCTTATGTTAAACTTCTTTATTATATATGTTGAATTAAAGAATCCCATTGAATTTGCTGTGGCGCTCTTTAATAAGAGAATTGTAATTCGGGGTGTGGATTGAAGGTCGCTTGGCGCTTTGGGGATGCCTCCCGCCATAAGCGAAGCCACTGAAAAAGTTCTTTTTTTAGTAAGAACTAGTTGATTGTAGTGGAGAGCGGCGACTCCAGCGGGAACAGCACGAGCTGATGACCCCGCAGGAACGCAGTGACGAGGAGGCTGAAGC
>DYWT01000290.1 GCA_020742515.1 Sporosarcina psychrophila | reverse complement strand
TTCGCAAGGAAATTAGCATATTCATTTACCTTATTGAGCACTTATCCGGTTGCAGACTAACTATTCTAGGAGGAGAAACGTTGGAAATCTATGATGTCGTTTTAATTCCGCTTATCATCGGAATCGTGGAGTTGTTAAAGATGTATGGGATGCCAAGGCGCTTATTACCAATCATGGCTCTCATCTTTGGGATTGTAGGAGGCATCATTTATATCTATCCTGAAGATGTAAAAGCGGGTATTCTCGTTGGGTTAATGATGGGTTTATCAGCAAGCGGGCTCTACGCTGGGGGGAGAACGGTGATTGAGAAAAATTGAATTGATATAACGTGAAAATCCTCTTAGGTAATGGATAACTTAAGGGGATTTTGATATGGTTATTTATTAATCATTTAGTTAAAGGGCGATTTTCAATAAAACTGTATCGTGAAAGTTAGAAGGATGGTAGCTACTTCTAGTATGATATATTAACGGAATATTACTACTATAATATTTATAAGCGCCTTACTTAAAGGAGATGTATTTTTGAAAGTTGTTGTGGCACCAGATTCATTTAAAGGTAGTTTGACTGCTTTACAAGCCACCCAAGCGATGGTAGCAGGTATATTCGTGATGCAAATCCCTTTATCAAGACACTTATGCTTCCTGCGGCTGATGGTGGGGAAGGGACAATGACTAGTTTGGTTGATGCTACCGGTGGAAAGATTGTATCTGTCATTGTGCAAGATCCACTCGGTCGAGAAATCGAGGCGGGGTATGGCGTTCTTGGTGATCGAAAAACGTCCGTCATTGAAATTGCAGAAGCGTCCGGATTGTTGCTTTTACATGATGACGAAAGAAACCCGCTCGTTACGTCGACATATGGCACCGGCGAGTTAATTGTTCATGCACTTAATGCAGGCTTGCGTAATTTTATTATCGGGCTCGGCGGAAGTGCGACGAACGACGGTGGGGTTGGAATGTTGCAGGCGCTCGGAATGAGTTTTACTAATAAGGACGGTGTTGAATTGCCAAGAGGCGGAGGCTCATTAGGTGATCTTCATGCAATCAACATGCTTCATTTTGATGAACGGATTTTAAAAAGTAACTTCCTAATTGCATGTGATGTAAGTAATCCTTTCATTGGTTCTAATGGTGCTTCCGCTGTTTTTAGTCCACAAAAAGGGGCTTCACCTGTTGTAGTAGAAGTACTCGATGGAAATTTGACAAGATTGGCCAATGTAGTAGAACAACTAACAGGGATTTCACTTCATGGAAAAAAAGGGGCGGGTGCGGCAGGTGGAGCAGGTGGGGCCTTTCAAGCTTTCTTTCCCGGTGAAATGAAACAGGGTATCAGCGTTGTGTTGGATGCAATTTCATTCGATGAACAAATAACTGATGCAGATTTAATTATTACAGGTGAAGGTAAAACGGATAGTCAGACCTTATCAGGGAAAACACCATTCGGTATTGCAAAAGCAGCCCACAGGCGTGGGAAGCCCGTCATTCTTATTTCAGGCGCGCTTGACGAAGAGAGTCGGGATCTATTGGCACCTATGTTCAACGAATTGCATGCAGTTGCAGATGGTACGATCTCTTCCCAAGATTCAATTGCACATGCAAGTCATTATTTAAGAGTAAAAACGAAAAAGGTAATGGGAAATTATTTATCTTCATTCAACAGAAGTCTTCCGCTTTTATAAGCGGCGATGCATTGAAGGAAGCTGCTCCGATTCTTCTTATCACTGGGGCAGGAGGAGCGTTCGGAAAAGTCATTTCAAATTCAGGTGTTGCAGATCTTATCGCAAACATGAATATGGACGCGTTAGCAGGCGGTGCATTGTTCCTGCTCATTCCTTTTATCATCGCAGCGGCATTGAAAACCGCCCAAGGATCTTCAACCGCTTCATTTGTTATCACATCGACATTAGTAGCGCCGCTATTACCTGTGATGGGTATTGAAGGAGCCATCCCACTTGCGCTTGTTGTCATGGCGATCGGTGCCGGTGCAATGACAGTGAGCCACGTAAACGATAGTTTCTTTTGGGTCGTTACACAATTCAGCGGCATGACAGTGACGGATGCTTATAAAGCACAAACGATGGCGACGCTATTACAAGGTGTAATAACGATTGTAGTTACAATGCTGCTTTGGATGGTTCTTGTGTAGAGCAGGAGATGGAAGACAAATTCCGCGACGCTTACTGAGAACCAAAAGGAATAACGAGCCTCCTTGTGAATTAAGTAATAAAATAAAAGCTTGCAAGTGCTAAGGAGGTAGTCTTCTCCAACTAGCATTTGCAAGCTTATTTACTTTTTCTTTTCATAACGAGCAGTGAAAGTCCCAAAAAAAGTAGCGTTGTACCACAAAGATAGAGGATGCTAAATAATTTGGAAGTTTGTGTACCCTTGATTTCGTAGAGCATACCCATATCAATTTTAAATCCTTGCTTCATTTCCGCTGGAGAATTTGAAAAGGCATCTAGAAGGGGTCCTTCCATCAACAATTGCCGGAACAGTGCAGCTGAATGGGAAACAGGAAAAAGCTTGACGACTGCTTGTATGTACTCTGGCAAACCGCCAATCGGAATATAGATGCCAGCTAAAAAGCCAAGCAGTGTTCCGATGACTGTACTTGCCGCAGCAAATGCATTTGACGTTTTGAAAAAGGAAACCAATAGAAGCACCATCGATCCGCTCGCCAAAACGGATAAAATAACTACACCACCCGCCGCTATCATTTTACCAAATGACAGCACAGCTTCTCCGGAAACGTAGAGAAACACATTTGAAGCAATGAGCGTGATCATACACATAATGAAACCTACAACTAACGCGCTGATAATATAACCGCCAACCAATTTCGCACGTGCAATAGGGGAAGAATAAAAATCCATGTATGTTTTATTTGCACGATCTTCAACTAAGATGCCAAATGATCCGAGGGTTGTTGTCATAGAAGTTACCGCTAGGATTCCGGCGATGAACCATGAAGTAAGCAATGCTTCTTTTGCAGGAAAGTCGGGCAGCCCTTTGGAAGTCATGTCACCTAAAAATAAAATGTAAAGAGTGATTAATATAATAACTGCAAGAAGAGAGAAAAAAACTGTCGTTTTATCCCTAAAGTACAATAAAATATTTCGTTTAGCGAATGCCATCATCTTGATTCACGACCTTTCCATTGATGGCGATGAATACATCGTCTAAGCTTGACTTTCTTACTTCAAACGAGCTGATAAAAGGAGCAAATCTTTCTAGAAGTGGGATAGCATCCTTCGTATTCACAAGTGGGAGTGAAAATAGGGATTTTTCATTTTTGAAAACCACTCCATCCTCAGCGAGCGCACGGCTTAATTCAATTTCCTTATCTGTTAAAATCGTCAGTAAATCAGTGGAATATTCATTTTTTAATTGTTCAGGAGTTCCTTTCGCAATAATGTTTCCTTCTTTCATCACAACCACATAATCGGAATTGGCTGCTTCCTCAATATAATGTGTTGTTAAAAATACAGTCATGCCTGTTTCTTTTTGAAGTTGCAAAACCGTTTCCCAAATGTTTTTTCGGCTTTGTGGATCAAGGCCCGTTGTCGGTTCGTCCAGTATTAAGATGTTCGGTTTATGAATGAGCGCACGTGCAATATCCACTCTCCGACGTTGTCCACCTGATAATTTCCCGTAAAGACGATTTGAAATAGACTGTATATCCACGATCTCCATAACCCGAGTAATCCTAGCGTTACGTTCTTTCCGAGTCATCCCATAAAATGATCCCCGGATAGCTAAATTCTCTTTTACAGTTAATAAAGGGTCTAGTAGACTTTCTTGAAATACAACGCCAATTTCTTTTCGAATGGCTTGGTCATGTTTGCCGACAATGTAGCCATTTACAGTTACAAGACCTGAGTCCTGCTTTAAGAGTGTCAATAAAATTGAAATGGTTGTAGATTTCCCCGCACCATTTGTTCCTAAAAAAGAGAACAGTGCACCTTCCTCTACGTAGAAACTGATATCGTTAACAGCCTTTACTTTCCCGTATGACTTTGACAATCTTTGCACTTCAATTATCTTGTTTATTTGAACCACTCCTTTTTCCACGCGCAATAACGGAGTTTATTTGCACTGCACTGGATTGATTGCCCATAAAAATCATAAAAACTACCACAATATATGTCAGGAAACCAATTATGACAACAAATGTTAGAGTAGACCAACTGAATGGAAACATGTCGAAAACGAAGCCGGCCACTAGTAGAACAATTATAACGTCAACAAATTCAAGTAATCGGGACAGGAAAAAGTTTCGGATGGGCAACAAATGTGTCACGAAAATTAAACACATTATGCCAATTGAGATAACCAACATATTGACGACCATTCGTTCGTCCATAGGTAGAAAAAAATTTAAGAAACTAAATAAAAAATAGAAGATACAACTGAATGTAAACGAAATACAACCTGTTGAAATATAATGTTTGAATCCATCCATATTAATTTCCACCCCGCAATATAAACTTTTCTTTGAAGGACTTAACGTAATGTCTATTTACAATTACTAGTTCTCCATTCGTCAAAGAGGCTTCAAACTTTCCATTGAACAAAGCTCGGACGCTTTCAATGTGCATCGTATTCACAATTAAGTTTTTACTAATGCGGATAAAATGAGTTCCTGTCAACATTTTCTCAATCTCATACAGTTTTAAATCAGTTTCGTAGACGTCTTTTTCATTGTAAAGAAAAGAACGATTATCGATGGATTCGATATAATATGCGCCATCGATAGGAAGGGAATATGTTCGCCCATCTTTTGTTCCGGTTATTGAGGTTGTCATTTGTTTTATTTGTTCGATTAACCTTCTAAGCCGGTCATCGATTTGTCGACAGTTTATAATGACTTCAACTTCGTTGTATTCTTCTGATTCATGGACTTTCAAATGAATAATTACCACATCCTTTAGCGGAAAGACGATTGATGGAATCGTACCATTTTGTGGGTTTTGGAACAATACTTCTCAGGTAACATGCATTTTTCTTATGTTAAGTTGCATGGATAGTACAATACCCTTTTAAAAAGCATGCCAAATCGGCTATGATAGTACGAGGTAGACATTAGAAATGGAAGTGTTGTCATGAGTCAATTGATTATAGAAAACCTTACGAAGACCGTTGGGGAGAAAACATTGTTCAAAAATATAGCGTTTACGGTCGTGAGCGGTGAGAAAGTCGGCTTGCTCGGCATTAATGGAACAGGCAAGTCGACGTTGTTATCGATCATCGCAGGAATCGAAGAAGCAGATTCGATTTCGACCGATCATCCGAACAGATACCGGATTGTTTATTTGCCTCAAGAACCGGAAGTCGATCCAGAACTTACAGTGATGGAAACGGTGTTCATGAGTGATGCCCCGATTATCAAGGTCAACTTGGAGTATGAAAACGCACTTCAAGCACTTTCAGCAAATCCGGAGTCTACACTAAATCAGGACCAATACTCGAAATTTCAAAACCAGATGGACGATCTATCCGGTTGGGATATAAACTCAAAAGCAAGGACGATTTTATCGAAACTTGGCATTGAAACGTTTGATAAGAAGATGGGCGAGCTTTCAGGCGGACAGAAAAAACGGGTTACACTTGCAAAAGTACTGATTGAGCCTGCTGATCTCTTGTTGCTGGATGAACCGACAAACCATCTCGATGTAGATTCAATTATGTGGCTGTCGGATTACTTGAAAAATGAACAAGGAGCGGTTATCTTTGTTACCCATGACCGTTACTTTTTAGATGAATTATCTACCAATATCTATGAACTTGCAGATAAAACATTATATTCACATAC
This sequence comes from Sporosarcina psychrophila, assembly GCA_020742515.1. Taxonomy (GTDB): domain Bacteria; phylum Bacillota; class Bacilli; order Bacillales_A; family Planococcaceae; genus Sporosarcina; species Sporosarcina psychrophila_B. The sequence goes on along the minus strand of DYWT01000290.1, from coordinate 5,497 downwards.
AGGTAATTACGGGAATTATCTTGAATCGAAAGCCATTCGCGCTGAAATGGCTGCGGCGTCGGATGATAAGCTACGCAATCGATACCGGTCTGAATTGAAATGGATCAGACGAGGTGCGAAAGCAAGATCGACAAAGCAAAAAGCACGGATTGGCCGCTTTGATGAACTAGCGGAGAAAGTTAAAAAAGAAGACACGGGTGGAGAAATGGACGTCGCGCTTAAGTCGACACGACTTGGTAAGAAAGTAATTGAGGCGGTTGGCATTTCGAAGTCGTTCGGCGGCAGAAAAGTTATTGATGATTTCTCATGTATTTTACAATCAGGTGATCGCATAGCAGTTGTTGGACCTAACGGAGCAGGCAAAACAACGTTATTGAATATGTTTTCTGGAGAGAGCGAAGCGGATAGCGGATATATCGACAAAGGAACTACAGTTAAGATAGCCCATTTCCAACAGCACACGCCAATAATGGATGAGAAAAAACGAATTATCGAATATATTCGAGATACGTCGAATGATATTGAAGATGCTGATGGTGTGCGTATTTCAGCTTCTCAAATGTTGGAGCGTTTTTTATTTCCTACACAAGCACACGGGACACCCATTGGTAAATTATCAGGCGGTGAGCGCAAAAGACTTTATTTATTGAAACTACTAATGGAGCAACCAAACGTCATGCTGTTAGATGAGCCGACTAACGATCTCGACCTTGAGACCCTTTCTGTTCTTGAAACGTTCATCGATACATTCCCAGGCGTTGTCATCACAATCTCCCATGATCGGTTCTTTTTAGATCGAACGTCGACAAAACTATGGGTGATGGATGGCTCAGGCGATATAGACACGTGGTTTGGTATTTATTCTGATTTCCTTGAAACCTATGTGCCTAAAGAAAAATTGGTTCCCGAGCCAATCGTTGCAATAGAAAAGCCAGTTCAACAGGAACAAAAAAAGAAAATGTCCTATGCTGAAAAGAAAGAATACGAAACAATTGAGTCGGACATCGAAAAAGTAGAAAAACTGATTGAATCAACGGAAGCAGAAATGGCATCTACCGGCTCCGATTACGATAAACTGAGGGATCTGACGGCAACACTTGACGAAGTAAATAGTAAATACGAAACACTTATTGAACGCTGGTCTTTTTTACAAGAATTGAATAAGTCCCAATGAAAGGGGAAAATACACTTGAAAATAGTAACAATTGAACCGACACCAAGTCCCAACTCCATGAAAATTGTACTCGACACGGAGTTACCAAAAGGTACTAGTCATAATTATAAAAAAAGCGACGCGGAAACAGCATCCTATCCAGCCTCAGCATTATTGAATATTAATGGCGTAAAAGGAATTTATCATGTCATGAACTTCATGGCAGTCGAGCGAATTGGCAATGTCGCATGGGAAGCCATTCTTGCCGACGTCCAAGCCGTTTTTAATGAAGAGCAAAGTACACAGACAGAAACTACAAATGAGTTTGACGATAGCTACGGGGAAGTTTATGTACACGTTCAAACCTACAAAGATATCCCTCTTCAAGTGAAGGTATTTGATAGTATTTCCGAAGAACGATTTGGCCTAAGTGAACGCTTTACGCAGGCGATGGAAAAGGTCCATGGACGTGAAGTGGAAAATTATATCTTGCTTCGTAAATGGGCAGATTATGGCATTCGTTACGGAGAAAAAGTTGAAATCGGTGAAACCGTGATACAGGAAATTGAAGCGGCCTATCCTGAAGAACGCTTGCGAGGCATTATCCGTCAGGCAAATGAAGGACAAAGTGAAGGTATCCAGCGCGGAAGAAAAATTTCTTTGGAAGAGTTTTCGGTGGATCAATGGGAAACTAGATTCCAATTGCTAGATCAAATCCCTGATCCGGACATGTCAGATGCGCCGCTCCTTGAGCGTGCACTTGACGATGAAAAGATGTCAATCCGACGCCTCGCAACGGTTTATCTTGGTATGATCGAAGATGCCGCTGTCATTCCATATGTAGAAAAAGCATTGAAAGATAAAAGCTGGGCAGTTCGCCGTACAGCTGGAGACTGCATGAGTGACCTGGGTTTTGAGGGGTTCGAACAGGCAGCAATCGAAATTTTGATGGATAAGAACAAACTGGTACGCTGGCGTGCAGCTATGTTCTTATACGAAACTGGAACTGAAAAGGCGCTTCCCGCTTTAAAGGCAGCGGAAGATGATCCGGAGTTTGAAGTCAAACTTCAAGTCCGTATGGCAATAGCAAGAATTTCTGAAGGCGAAGAAGCCCAAGGTTCTGTTTGGAAACAAATGACGAAAGCACGTACAGGTTCACAAAAATAATGTAACAAGTCCGATTATCAAAAGTAAAAACGTTAGTGGATGTGTAAGACTTACACTCCACTAACGTTTTTTTAAAAGGGAAAGCATATTTTTTTGAGTTGGAGCACTGTCCAGATTTCAGGCGCCAACCGCTTGGAAGGATTGAACTGCTTCCTTTCCAAGCAAAGAGCGCCACAGCTAAATGAAATTAACAAATGATAGGTATAATTTGTAACATTGCTTAGCGTTCCGAATCATCCTTCTTTAATCTTTAGCTATTTGGTGATATAGTAGGATACTTGTGATTCTTTTTTTGCGGGTTTATCACATACATACGCACTATTTTCATTCATAGAAAGGTCGTTAGTGAACATGGGACCACTTAAAGGTAATAAACGAATACGATTTGCATTACTTCTTGGAGCACTAGCAGCGATGGGCCCCTTAACAATTGATATGTATTTGCCTTCATTCCCCACAATCGTTGAAGCTTTCGGCACCACAGCTACCTTTGTGCAGGTCAGTTTAACTGCCTGTCTGTTAGGGATCGGATTAGGTCAACTTATTCTTGGCCCCATGAGTGATGTCCATGGACGGAAAAAGCCCTTGCTTATTGCACTTATTGCCTATTTCGTCGCATCACTCTTATGTGTATTTTCCCCGAATATCGGGTTCTTCATTGCCGCTCGTTTCTTGCAGGGATTTGCTGCGGCCGCAGGTATTGTTATTTCAAGGGCTGTTGTCCGAGATTTATATAGTGGACGGGAATTGACGAAGTTTTTCGCTTTGCTCATGCTGATTAATAACTTAGCACCAATTCTCGCACCTGTTCTTGGGGGAGGTATCCTCGCGTTTACTGAGTGGACTGGGGTATTTGCAGTCTTAAGCGCAATCGGCTTTTTGCTATTTGTCATTGTCCTTTGGAGAATGGATGAAACATTGCCGGAACAAATGCGCGTGCCGAGTAACCTCTCTCATACATTAAAAAACTTTCTCTCGCTGCTTAAAAGTAGGGAATTCATGGGGTATGCGCTTGCACAAGGTTTCATCATGGCCGGTATTTTTGCTTATGTCGCAGGAACACCTTTCGTTTATCAAAATATATACGGCGTTTCACCACAGACATTCAGCATATTATTCGGTATGAATGGAGTTGGACTTATTATCGGGACTCAGGTAGTGGGACGCTTAACAGGTGTTGTCTCAGAAAAACGATTTTTGGAATCGGGTTTGTTCATCTCTATCACTTCAGGCGCATTGCTGCTGATTGCTGTGTTACTGAATGGGCCGCTTATTACCATCGTTGTTCCTATCTTCTTCTTCGTTGCTTCGATTGGTGTAATTTCGACATCATCTTTTTCACTCGCGATGGAAAAGCAAGGCCATATTGCTGGAAGTGCATCGGCATTACTTGGACTATTGCCTTTCATTTTAGGAGCAATAACAGCACCTCTTGTAGGTATTGCTGGGGAAGAGACCGCAATTCCAATGGGGGCCATTATCTTCGCTTCAGGCTTAATTGCAGTCTTGGCATACTTCGGACTCTCAAGGGGCAAAGTCGAAAAAAACTAATATACGGCCGCTTATCCAAATGGGTAAGCGGCTTTTTTTTGAAAAAACTCCAGCAGATTACACACACCTTCTTATGCCATCTGAATATAATGGTATATCCGTTGAATAGAGGTGTAGGAGAGAGAACAATGAGAGAAGTCATCATTGCATTGGTCAGTTCTTCAATTACAATCGTCATCACAAGCTTTTTTAATTATCATTTTCAATTAATGAGAGAGCTAAGAAACGAAGCTGTTAAATATAAAACAGAAATTTTAAGAAAAGTGTACACACCATTATTAAAAATACTTGTAGCGTCCATAGTGCCTGGAGATGGGTATGATGGCATTACAAAAGAAGCTTTTTTTGAAATTGAAGAAGTGATTAAGGGAAACTATGAGTTAGTGGATCCGGATTTAGACTCAATTATTTGGTCCATAAAAAAAGATATCAGATGGGAGCACTACGAAGAAAGTTTAAAGTTATTTGATAAAAATAAGCGGTTATTACGCCATGTTGAACTTAATTTCAACTTTTACAGAAAACAATTAGGTTTGCCATTTAACAGAGCGAAGTTGAAAAATGAAATTAAATGAATAAGACACCCCGAAATGTTCAAATTTAATGCGACCTTTACTTATTTGTCTGAAAATGGACAAGTGCCGCCATCCAAAAACGTATAGTGAATAGTATAGATAGAAAGGTACTTTAGATTTCCGCGGCAATTTAAAAATAAACAGTACTTTTTAATAGGACACGATAAGGAGGTGTCACAAATGGTGAAAATCGTAATCGATGCAGGACATGGATTAAATACGCCAGGTAAACGTTCTCCTGATGATGAGAGAGAATGGTCGTTTAATAATAAAGTAGCTAAATACGCCATAGCTAAATTAAAAACATACAAAGATGTGGAAATTCTTCGTGTGGATGATCCGACCGGGAAAACAGATGTACCACTTAAAACACGCACGAGCCTTGCTAATAAATGGAAAGCGGATGTATATGCATCTATCCACCATAATGCCTTAGCAAATAAATGGGGTAACCATAGCGGTATTGAAACCTATACAATGGACAACCCAAAAGCGAATCCGAAATCAATTGAAATTGCAGGTGCTATACATCCCCGGATTGTTATGGCGATGGGGATAAGTGATCGGGGTATGAAGCGGGCGAACTTCCACGTTCTGCGAGAATCTGCTATGCCGGCAATCTTAACAGAGGGGGGATTTATGGATTCTACAGTTGACATAATAAAGTTACGAGACAATCAATACTTGAAAGCCCAGGGTGAAGCTATTGCGGAAGGATTGGCTACATTCTTTAAATTGCAGCCGATAACTAATCCAACATCAGCCCTCAAGGAAGGAGCACATAAATTGTATAAACCATCATCGCAGTCACTTATCAATTCGACAAGTGCCGTTTTAAAGAAGCTTGAAAAGATGGCGGATAACCCGTTATCCCCGATATGGCATGAAAAGTTAGTAAAGGGAACATTGACAGATTCTGATGCAATCGGGCTTTTGTATGTAGCAATTGACCGTGGACTTTTGGTGGATGAAAAGTAAGTATTTCCCACCTGTGCTATGATGATTGTGAAAAAATCATCACTAGTAAAATTTGAAGATAATAGTTGCTACT
>DYWT01000289.1 GCA_020742515.1 Sporosarcina psychrophila | reverse complement strand
TTTTTTAGTGGATTTGGACGGGTTACCACCTGACTTTATCCATTATAAAGGAATTTTTTTATGCAGAAAATAAAGTTAGTGAACATTTCGGGAACTTTTTATATTGAATATATTTTAATGCAACACTAGTGACCTCTTTTTAATAAAAGATTGCCATTAAGGCAACCCTTTTGGCGGTTATTTTTTGACAATCGCGCCCGATTGCTGAATACCTTAAAGTCCTTTAAATTTATTTCGCACCTGAACAAGCACGGATTTTCCAGTCCACATTTGAGTAGTCACAAGTAATCTATCTTCGTCTTTTTCAAAGAACAAACCAGCTCCATCTTTTTCTTTAAATTTCCATCCCTTTGAGCCAATCATTTTTTTAATATTATCATCAGCTATCGAAATACCTTCATTTTCAGTTCTTGTGATATACCAAATGGAATCATCATCTGTTGCAACCTCTACTACCTTCTCATCGGAGTTCTTTAGTTTTTTAATTACTTCTTTTGCTGATAGATTTTCTATCGGTAAAGAAGGATAGTATGATTTATTTACGAATAAAAACACCGCTGCGACACCCACTACTAAGCCCAAAATAATCCCAGACCGTTTCATACATTACCCCCTGCGTAAATTTAACCTTTATAGTTCCTCTTGAAGAAAATAGCCCTTTTCTTGAGGAATGGGCGAAAATTCTAATTTCAGAATTACGCCCGATAACGGCATAAAATACTTATTCCACTTTAATTGAGAACACGTAATTCACGTCTCCTTGCTTCCAATCAGCTAATACATTATAAACATATTTTCCTTTTTCGTTTGGAGCCGAAATTGAATTAGTATTCAATTTAATTTTTTCTGTACTTTCTTTATCAATCCATTGCTCTACTTCCATTATTTCGGAATCTTTCTTAAAATCAATTTTAATTTCTTCATTTGGAGACACAACTGTTGCCTTATGTCTTTTTCCATATCTAACACACCTGTATAACTCTTATCTACGCACCGAGCTGAAATTAACCCACCCCAACAATATGAACCCTGCGTAGTAAGTATTTCTGTATCTCCTACTGTTATAGTTGGTACTGGTGGTTTCGAACGAAATGGTCCAAAGATGAACACCCCTATAACAATCAATCCAATGATAACGATTGTGGTAAAAATCTTTATAATTGCCCTCACCCCTTTATTGAAAATAGACATATCAAATCAATAAAAGTTTACAATTGTTGTTACACAAAATGGCGCGATTGCAGCACAACGCTACACGGCAATCGCGCCCGATAATTGAATATTCGCTAGCCGAGATACACTTATCACGACTGGCTAAATTATTCTAAGGGTTGCGTTAATGTGCCTTTAATTAACACAACTTTATCTTATCTAACAATAAAGTCACATCCATAAGTCACTAAAGGTTATTCCGAAAAGTTTCAATCACTATTTAATAATTGTGGTTAACTCTTCTGAAACTGAATTTAAAAATTCTTTCTCAAATGTAATATAGTATTTTTCATCTATAGAATCATTTTTCATTCCATCGATTAATGATACCGATTGTATCGAGTCAATTTCCATTTTATTCTCTATCAATTTTTCAATTGGAATATTACCTTCTATCTTAGAAGTAAATTCATTTAAATGTGTTTGTGGGACTTTGTTTGTTATTTTATTAATAACTGCACTAATGAGGTTTAATAGGTCTTCTTCATCCAAGCTATTTCCCACTGTAGCATCCATTAGTAATGCCAAAACCTCTTCTCCATTTAAATGATTCGCCCCCTTTGGGAATTCAAATGCCACTCTAGATATAGCTCTTACACGAATATCTTCTTGCAAGTCGTAATCTATACCATTTACTGAATCAATTATTGATGAAAAGGTTTCTAAATCCATAACAGCATAATAATCAATTGGTAAATCAAATAGCTTGGAAACTGTTGTTTTTACACTTTCAGCTCCTCCTGAACCGTCAACATATGCAAATGTCATTTTATCATATGAAGTAGTGCCGTCCTTATCCACTATGGGAGCATAAGTATCACGAGGGATAGATAGAACTTTCATCATCTTTTTATCTTTACTATAAGTAAGTAAAAGGTTAATAGGGACTCTATTTTCCTCATCTTTCACCGTAAATAGAGCGGTAAAATCTTTGTCACTTTGAGATACAACTTCATTTAAATCAGTTGCGTTTTTTTCAGATACAACTCCATCTATGTCAGTTAAGCTACTTTTGTTAATAAAATTCCCTTGAAGAATTGATGGAACAAACAAGATTATACACAAGCTTACCATTAACAAGGAGACTGTAAGTGGGGCGAGTTTAGAAATAGAAACAAGCCATTTTTTGGGGGGATTAAACTCTTCACCCATTTTATTAACTTGTTTAAACACTTTATTTCGATCTTCTTTCGTAAATCTTAATTCTTGATCAGATGTATTATAAATTTTATCTCTTAATCGTTTATCTTCCATTAAGTTCTGCCTCCTTTATCATCGGCTTTAATCTTTGTTTTGCTCTTCTTAATCGAGTTTTCACTGTATTAACTGGAATATCCAAAACCTGAGCAATTTCCTCTGTCTTTAATGAATCATAGTAGTATAGATAAACCACTTCCCTATACACTTTTGGAAGAGAAAATACTGTGACTTTTATTTCTTCGCTATTGTATTTATCAATAACAGTTTTCTCTACTGATGGAGATATGGACTTTGCTGTTGTATTTATAAAGTTTTTTACTTGGACCATTTTGTAATTCCAACTTTTTAAATAATCTTTACATTCGTTAATTGTTATACGATATAGCCATGTTTTAATTTGTGAGTCATATCGAAACGAATCGACGCTTTTATAACATTTAATAAACGTATTTTGAACTATGTCCTTAGCAGTCTCTGTATCTTTCAAATAAGAAAATGCCAATCGTACCAACTCATCACCATATTCAATCATCACTTTTTCTAATATGAAATCTTTTTCTTCTCTATCCAATCCACTAGCCCCCCTTTCAACGTACTTCAAATTCAGCCATTAGACGATTATCAAATCATAATAGGTTCAATTTTTTAAAATATTTAATTTAACAAAGGTTCTTTTCTTTTATCGGCGTTTATTCCTATACATTTTTTTTTTATAAGAGCAGTTCATAAAATTAACATATAGAAGGTATAGTTGAACCAAAAAGCCTGTATCTTAGATCACAAAATAATCATAGATACAAGCTTTTTGGTTAATATTATCCTTATTTCATTTCACTAAAGGGACATTTGTGCAATAAGTCTTATGCCGTTAAATGGCCCGTTTGTTGAATAAAGATTAATCTCAATTCTTTCACAATCTGCATTTGGATTAATTTAAAAAATCCAATTTCCTACCAGAAATAAGTTCACGAACTACTTTTAGTATGTCAATTCGTAACGCTTTTAGCGGAAGCGTTAACAACACCGCAAAAGTTTATGTAGTGTCATGAATTAGTGTGTGTATTGATGTGCTAATTAGTTTGTTAAATCCATTAAATCATTGATATAACAAGAAAAAAGGAGACAAGATTCATATATGAATCTCGTCTCCAATTACATTGTTATTTAATGTTTTCTCCCCAGCAACCGAACCCGTTAGAATTAATTCAGAGTCTTTTTACATCTTTACTTATTCTTTTCCAAGCTGGATCGCTTTTTTAATATCTTTCAACGAACGGGACGGTCCGTACATGAGAACCCCTCCGCGGTAAACACGGGCACCGAAGAAGCCAAGAATGAAAATCGTCACTAGCATAATCGCAATTGACAACAGCGGCTCCCATAGTGGTAAGTCGAGCATCCCGACTCGCAAGAACATGACGAGCGGTGCGAAGAACGGGAAGAATGAAGCATACTTAAGGTATGCCATCTCCGGATTGCCGAGTCCGGTTGCGGCAATCATGAAACCAGCTACGATCAGCAGTGTCATCGGCATGATGATCTGCTGTACATCTTCCGTCCGGCTGACAAGTGAGCCTAAAAGAGCTGCGAGCGTCGCAAAAAGGAAGTACCCCAACAGGAAGAAAATGAGCGCATAGATCAGCGTTCCTACATTCATATTTGAAAAACCGAAGACGGAAAAGAAGCCATCCGCCATTTCAGAACCTGTCGTCTTCAAGGCAATATATCCCGCCAAGCCTAGCAGTACCATTTGCAACAGACCGAGCGATCCGATGCCAAGCACTTTTGCAAACATATGCTTAACAGGCGACACACTTGAAATTAGAATTTCCATCACGCGGGAGGACTTTTCCGCCGCGACTTCTGTTGCAATCATGCTTGAATAGACGATCACTGCAAAGTAGATAAGGAACATGAGTACATAGACAAGGCCGCGTGCCTGACTCAATTCTTCTTCTGATTTCGCTGATAGAGATACAGATTGCTGTTCAAATTGAATGGGTGCGAATAATGTCTGTACTTGTTCGCTAGATAATGATAATTCATCTGCTTTCATTTCTGTCTGAATTGACTGAAGCGCCTCTTGCAACATCGTCGGAAGAGTGATTTCCATAGTACTCATTGAGACATAGTTCGCTTGAATTGTATTTGTATCATCAAGTGCAAGCGTTAAGAACGAATCGATTTCTCCTTCTTTCACTTGATTTGTAAGTTCCTTTTCCGATTTACTGGAAGGTTCTACTTTAACATCCGATTCATTCGCCTTGAGTTGCATTTTCAACCGCTCTGCAAGAATACCGCTTTCATCGATAATCTGCAGCACTTCCACCGAATCACTATCTCCGCCCGTCGCATTTTTCACGGTATCAATGATTTTCTCCATGTTCGCAAAAAGGAAAACTGCCAAAATCATGATAGATGTCGTTATGATGAACGATTTTGTTTTCCCTTTTGTCATAAATGCCTGTTTAAAAATGATCATGAATTCACGCATGCTGTTTTCCCACCTTTTCGATGAAAATATCTTGCAACGAAGGCTCTTCAATCCCAAAATGGCGAATCGGTCCTGATTTCAACGCTGCTGTCAGTAAATCATTCGCAACTTGTTCAGAATCGACTTGATAAAGCGCACCTTCAATCGATTTTTGTACAGATGTAACACCTGCAATTGTTTCTAAATGCGCTAAATCATTATCCGAATTTATGCGTACATTCTGCTTGCCAAATGAACGTTTTACATCGCGTAGTGTGCCACTTACAATTTGCTTCCCTTTATCGATGATACTTAGTTGCTCGCATAATTCTTCTACATGATCCATGCGGTGGCTCGAGAATACGATGGTTGCACCATCGTTACGAAATTGAAGAATTGCCTCTTTCAACATCTCAACGTTTACCGGATCCAATCCTGAAAATGGTTCATCTAGAATTAACAGTTGTGGATTATGCATGAGTGATGCAATTACTTGGATTTTCTGCTGATTTCCTTTTGATAATTCTTCAACCTTTTTATTGGCATAATGGGTGATTTCCATTCGTTCCAGCCATTTGTTCATCGCCACTTTTGCATCAAGTTTTCTCATACCGCGCAATTGTGCCAGAAAAACCAGTTGCTCTTCTACTTTCATTTTAGGATACAGACCACGTTCTTCCGGTAAATAGCCAATTTCAGGACTCGTCGCATAGGAAATCTGTTTCCCATTCCAAGTTATACGTCCTTCATTCGCATTTAGAAGACCAAGAATCATTCGGAATGTCGTTGTCTTGCCTGCACCATTCGCTCCGAGAAATCCGTACATGGTGCCTTTATCAACTGACAGCGTCAAATCATTTACCGCCGTGAAGTCTCCAAACCGTTTCGTTACATTTTCAAGTAGCAATGACATTGTATTTCCCCTCTCTTCTTTCCCGTTGTTAACTATACGTATCTCGTACACTGAAGTTTCAAATTAATTCTTTTTATCTGCAATGGCGGATGTAACTCCATAAGAAACCATGGCAATTATATATAGCGCAGTGAAAAGAAAGAAGGAAAGTCCCGGTCCTTCAACAATGATAACAATTGCCCATGCAATAATAATAGCGAACACTGTAACTGCCCAGGATAACGACTTTGCTTGCTCCTGAACCCTCTTATAGCGCTCGTCATATCGTCGTTCCTTTTTCCCTTTTTTCCATACGAAGTACCACACGGTTAATGCTACTGCAAGTCCTGCGGGCAAACCTAGCATGAAAGCCAGTAAATCAAAATCCTCATGCATCTTCATTCCTCCTCCGGTGTAAAGATATCCTCAATGCGACAATTGAACAACTTCGCAAGTTTGAACGCTAAAGTAAGTGATGGGTTATATCTACCTTTTTCAAGTGAGATGATGGTTTGCCTCGAAACTTCTAGCTTCTCCGACAGATCATCTTGAGTTAATCCCATCTCAGTTCGCATTTCTTTGATCAAGTTATTCAGTTCAATACTCCCCCTTTCATATGAAAAGCGCAGGGCGCCCGAAGTCTAAACACCGAGAATAGTAAAGGTAGCTTTACGTAAAGGTTACTTTACTACATTCAAGATGTCAAGCAACCTTTACAAATTTCCTTTTCAAGCCACTCGTAGTATAATGAATGAAATAGATTGGAAAGGGTGAATTATGTGAGAACATATAAATTGACAGCCTTCGAACCAACAGGGCATTTAATTACAGAAGAAACATTTGCAGCTGAAACAGACGACGCAGCAAAAGAAAAAGGCCAAGCAATGCTTATGGAAAAAAGCCTTCTCGAAAAGACACATCGTGTCGTATCCCCTGCTGGGAAATTAATATTGTTCCATTCATGAGGTAAAGCACATACAGGCGATTCGGACCGCTTGAATGTGCTTTTTCTATCGGAGCAATCATTACTTGCTTCCATCGATTTCATGCGATAATCAATACGAATAGTTATGTTGAATTAAAGAATCTCATTGAATCCGCTGTGGCGCTCAATAATGGGTAAGTTGTAATTCGGGGTGTGGGTTGTAGAACGCTTGGCGCTTTGGGGATGCCTTCCGCCGTAAGCCTGGATTAGCGCTTCGCATCCAGTCTTACGGCTTCGGCGACCTCTTTGCCGCGCCTGCGCTAGTGTGTTCATTATCGAGAGAAATGTAATTATGAGTTGTATATGTCGAGATTATAATGTGATTACTAGTTGAT
>DYWT01000288.1 GCA_020742515.1 Sporosarcina psychrophila | reverse complement strand
GGAATCAATAACAAAACAAAAGTGATGAAGCGTAACGCGTATGGTTTTAGGCGCTTCGATCACTTTAAAGCAAAGATATTATTGAACATTAAGTATAAAGAAATCGGGGTTCATTTAGGATAAAGGGTGACGTGCAAATCACATCACCCCAACATTTGACTTAGAACCTTTTTTATTTGTTGAGAGCCTGGTTGAATCCGATTGTTTTGAACAGTAACTACACGAGCTCCGCACACGTCAAGTGATTAGCTTGTTCCGACATATATATTCGAAAGAAATATCGATTGACATGTTGTTTGAATGTTAGAAATATTTATCTCTATCAATCATAATGGAAATACTTCTAAATTGGGATTGATTAACATGGACTTGGAAGTTTCCTTGTTGTATACCTAATTGAAAACAGTAAAAATATTTAAGGGAATAGTGATGTTTTTATTGAATACTGAAATATTACGGGAAAGGGGTGAATGACTTTGTATCATCACACTAAGAATAAAGGAGATCTAGGTGTTTTAAAGGCCCAAGTCGATTTGCATCAAAAAGGCTATTTGATATTGATACCCCATACCGAACATTCCCCATTTGATCTCGTTGTTTATAAAGACATTATTTCAAGAGGGTTGCTGGAAATCAGATTTCGTTCATCATATTGCAACACAAAAGGTATAGTCACATCAGTTGTCGACAAAAACGAAATTGATGTGTATTGTGTTTATTGTCCACAAACCGATGAATGCTATTACTTTGACCCTAAACGATTTGATAAGTCCTTAAGCTTGAGAGTAGAGGCACCGAAGAATAGTCAAGTACACAACGTAAAATTTGCAAAAGATTATCGTGAGGTTCCTGGTGTTTAGCTAAGCAGTTGTTCGGGGCTCGAATTCCTCCTCGGACAAAATATATATGAACGACATCAAATCATTTTTTTAGTAAGTAGGGTAAAAGAACAGTCAGCATCAGAACGCGACACTTTCTGATGCCGGTAAAGAGAACTTAAAACAGAAAATGAGTAGCCAAAAGAAAGTTAGGTTAGACAAAGTAAAATAGGCGACGTATCTTTTAAAAGTCGAATTACCCAAAACGGGGTAGTCGGCTTTTTTGATATCACAAATAGAAAGGAGGATTCACTAAGTTCTTTTCCTTCTCAAGATTCAGTCTCTACGCAACTTGTCCTTATCGCTTCTTCAAGAAGCAAATCGAAAGAAAGGAAGAACCAGCAATCTACCCTTTAACTTTGGATAAAATTAATCGAGTGTCTCGTGACTGTAGTGTTTAAAGATTATTCTTCGTCTTTTATCTTCAATTCACAACCGGAACTTTTAGGGCGGACCATTGATTTCTATGAGAGATAACACAAGTCTTGAAAAACGGAGGACGGATGTAGCGTGTTTGTATTGCCGTATTCTATTTCAACGGAGCCTAAATTTATTGTGTTCGATGAGGCTATGTTGCTTTGGTGTTTCGAAGGGAAAATCGTCAGTTGCTGCTAATATTTGCGAATGAATTCTTTTTTTAATTTAAGGAAAGGTTGTCGACGAATTATAGAGTTCCAACTTTCAAATTGCTCAAAATGATTATTCGAAGAAGCGGCTAGGTTCATTAATTCCTTTTAATGTTCAATAAATATGCAACTATCGTAGGTCAATTTCTTAACGATAAGTTTCTAGATAAGCCAAGAAAGCGCGTAATTTTAGTGATGTGTTGACTTGGATTGTATTTTGAAACTATGCAATAGGATCGTCAGATATACCTTTTTTCAGGTTTTTTTTAGAAATACGCATTACGAAAAAAACAGTTGCTAATTTAAAAATACTCTTGTATGCTGAATAAATAAACAAAACGTAATCATTACGATTTGTGAGAATGAAGGAGGAGCGGTTACAATGAATAAAAAGTTTTTGTCTATTTTATCAATTATTACTCTACTATTGCTCGCAGCATGCGGCAACAAAGAGCAAACGAAAGAGAAGGTAAAAGCGGAAGGTAGCGAAGACCTCATATCGGTCTATACAACTGTCTACCCGCTTCAATATTTCACAGAACGGATCGGCGGGGAAGCGGTCGATGTAAAATCTATTTATCCACCTGGGACCGATGAGCATACTTTTGACCCGACACAAAAGGATATGATGGCACTCGCTGATTCGGATTTATTCTTTTATATAGGACTTGGTCTTGAAGGATTTGTGGAGAATGCCGAAAAGACAATGAAAGGCGAGCATGTCAAATTGATAGCGGTAGCTGACAAAATTCCAGAAGAGTCGCTAGGTGAAGGACATGATCACGATCACGGAGAGGAGAGGCATGAGTCTGATGGGCACGATGATGAAAAGCATGGGTCACATGAACAGGAGCATGAAGAAAATGATTCACATGAGCATGACGACCATGACCACGGGGCATTCGACCCTCATGTATGGATTTCTCCTGTATTAAGTATAGAACTCGCAACAGTAATTAAAGACTCACTTATCGAGGCATCTCCTGGAAAAAAGGATATGTTTAAAGAAAACTTTGAAGGACTAAAAAAAGATTTACTCGACCTCGATCAGAAGTTTAAAGTCATGGCTTCCAATGCTTCTGAAAAAACATTTTTTGTTTCACACGCTGCTTTTGGTTATATCGCTGATACGTATGGACTTGAACAAGTGGCGGTTGCCGGATTAAATTCGCAAAGTGAACCTTCACAAAAGGAACTTGCTTCTCTCGTTAAATACGCGAAAGCACATGATGTGAAATATGTTTTATTCGAACAAAACGTCTCCTCAAAACTAACTGATGTCATTCGAAAGGAAATTGGAGCGGAATCACTGATGTTGCATAATCTTGGTGTTCTAACAAGTGAGGATGTGGAAAATAAAGCGGATTATTTATCTTTGATGGAATACAACATTGCAACACTTGTGGAAGCATTGGGCAATAATTAAAGCGTAAGGAGTGGGGAAATGAAAAAAAGGATACCCGTCACGGTGTTAAGTGGCTACTTAGGTTCGGGGAAGACGACCTTGTTGAACCATATTTTACACAATCGATATGGGCTGAAAGTCGCCGTCATCGTTAATGACATGAGTGAAGTGAACATTGATGCTTCTCTGATTAAACAGGGTGGATTTTCACGCACGGAAGAAAAGCTGGTGGAGATGCAAAATGGCTGTATTTGCTGTACTCTTCGAGAGGATTTAGTTCTGGAGGTGGAAAAATTGTCGGCTCTTGGCGATATCGATTACATCATTATCGAATCTTCGGGAATAAGCGAGCCGATTCCAGTAGCGCAGACATTTACCTATATTGACGAAACACTTGGAATCGATTTGTCGAAGCTTTGCCGGCTGGATACAATGGTTACCGTTGTAGACGCTAATAGTTTTTGGCGAGATTTTACTTCAGGTGAAACTTTGCTAGACCGGAGAGAGGCAGCCACAGAAGTTGATGAACGAGAAATTGCAGATTTACTCATCGACCAGATTGAATTTGCCAATGTGTTGTTGTTAAACAAAACGGATTTAATTTCCCAAGAAAAGGTGGAGGAATTGAAAGGCATGCTTCACGCGTTAAACCCAGATGCGAGGGTTATCGAAACGGTGCAATCCCAATTGGAGTTGAGCGAAGTGCTCGACACTGGATTGTTTGATTTTGAGACTTCCAGTCAAAGTGCCGGGTGGATCAAAGAGCTGAATGAAGAACATGTTCCAGAGACAGAAGAGTTTGGGATTGCGTCATTTGTATACCGAAGACAAAATCCATTTCATCCAGAGCGCTTGATGAATTGGATTTTAGAATGGCCGGTTGAAATTGTTCGCGCAAAAGGGTTTCTATGGCTGGCGACTCGCAATGATGTTGCAGTTTTACTATCTCAAGCGGGTCCATCCTTAGGTATAGAAGGAGCCGGTGCTTGGGATGAAGAAGTTGGTGGGAAAATGACTGAATTCGTAATGATTGGTATTAGAATGAATCAACAGGAAATTGAGGGTAGTTTAGATAAATGCTTGCTTACGGAAGAAGAATTAGTGCAAGATTGGACAAGTTTTGTGGATCCATTGCCTAATTTTCAAATCGAAATTTGACCTATAAGAGGAGGAATAAGTATGAGGGTGAATATCACATTAGCTTGTACAGAATCAGGAGACCGCAATTACACCACTACAAAAAACAAACGCAATAATCCCGAGCGTATTGAATTAAAGAAATATAGCCCGCGCTTAAGAAAAGTCACAATTCATAGAGAAACGAAGTAAAAAAAATTGCATAGTTTTAAACCGTAATGATTACTAATTGGGGAGAGGAAATAGAATGGCGAAGAAATCTAAGGTAGCGAAAGACAAAAGGCAACGGAAGTTGGTTGCTCACTATGCGGTACTTCATAAAGAATTGAAGGAGAAAGGTGACTATGAATCGTTAAATAAGCTACCTAAGGACTCTTCCCCGACACGATTGAAAAATCGATGTGAACTGACGGGAAGACCAAGAGGATATATGCGGAAATTTAACATGTCGCGCATAGCTTTTCGGGAGCTAGCACATAAAGGTCAAATACCAGGTGTTAAGAAAGCAAGTTGGTAAAAGCTATTCAACCATTTTTTTATTAAGAATGGTTGAATTTTTTAATGAAAACTATGTGAGGTGATGAAAATGAATGATTGGTTAATGGACTCTTTATTAAGAAGTGAAGTTAAAAAGCTTTCGGAAGAAAAGAGGAGCCTGTATCAGTTTATCGTTGAGATAGAAGATTGTTTGGTCCAAAGTGCGGAAACACCGGATCATTTTCTTAGTCTTCTAGTAGAGTACTCTCCATATGAGCTCGCGGGACGCCATTTTGATTTTCCTATTAAAAAAGTGGTTAGTCTGATGAACGCTATTGAATTAGAGTTAGACGAAAAAATTGAAATTAGATGTACAAGGTTGAAATGGATTGACTATACAGCTCAATTAGAACAAACGGCTGACCTGGATGGAGAGAAACAGTTATTTTTGTTTATCAATTGAGTTGATTTCATAATTCCTATCCCTTTAGTATCAAGGATTTCAATTCAATAAAAATGAGGCACCTCCCCAAATTCGGTATAATGGTAGCGACTAAACAACCTAACCGAGTGGAGTGAATGCCTCATGACTATTATAAAACAAATTAGCCTATTTGACATCCAACAATTATTCGAAATGGAAAGTTCGCACCGTTTTGAAGCGATTTTTTCCACTTTCGATGTGCAACCAATCTTTCATCTGTTTTCTAAAAAGACGCTGCGTGGTGCTCCGCGTGAATGTAATTATGGTGCGATGATTCAATCATTGATAATTCGTATTGTAGAACGTATCCCAACCGTAAAGGATTTAATAAAACGGTTAGTCAACGATCCTTTATTCCGTCTAGATTGCGGGTTTCTTGTCTCAGATTCTGTACCTTCAGAGGCATCTTATTCACGTATGATCGGTGTAATTAGTCAGTCTGATGTGCTTGATAACATGCAGGATGAACTGATTCAAACGGCCTTTTTAGAAGGCTTTCTTTGCGATGAACACCTTGCCTTTGATGCCACGCATTTCGAAGCACGTGACGCATCAAAACCTTCTGAGAAAAAAGAGGCTAAGCCGCCGAAGAAACGTGGACGTAAAACAAAAGAAGAACAGGCAGCTTGGCTCGCTGAACAAGCAGAAATCGAAGCGAATTTAACAACCTACGAAAAGAAATTGGAAGCACAGTTGTCGATTTCAGCTGAAACACTTTGGCAGGACATACCGATTGAGCCGAAGTGGGGCATCAAGAAAAATAGTGATGGGAAGAATACGTTCTGGTACGGCTTTAAGGGACATCTGGCTGTTTCATCGAAAAGCCAGTATATTGTAGGGCGCCTTATGTCGTCGGGTAATTTATCTGACAGTAAAGCGGCCATTCCACTGCTAAAAAAGGTAGCTACCCTTTTGCCAAAACATTTTACGACAGCGCTATTCGATGCGGGTTATGATTATGAATCGATCTATAAACAAGCACTAGCGCAAACGATGCGTGTCGTGATTCCATACAATGTTCGAAATGAAGGCGAATATATAGGATTCGATGAACACTTTCGCCCAACTTGTGTACGTGAGCATAGCTACTGTTACGACAGCTTCGATGAAAAATACCATACATTAAAATTTACCCGCCCGAAAGAATGCATAACATGTCCATTGCGAGAGGATTCACTCTGTCAAAAGGTGTTCAAAATCAAATGTGAAGCGGATATTCGAAAATACACGTATCCAGCACGTGGCTCAGAATTATGGAAGAAACTTTATAAAGAACGTACCGCAGTAGAACGCGTGAACGCCTATTTAAAAGAATACTTTCAATTAAACAACATCCGTCACAGAACAGGTAAAAAAAGCAAAACTGCACTTCAATCTAGTGACGTTTATTTATAATGCCTGCAAATTGGCAGTGGATCGAATGAATGCCTTATTACAAACAAAAAACAAAGCTGCTTAATTTTTAAAAACGTAAATTCTGATACAGGAGAAGTCTAAGCTTTTGAAAAAGATGATTTATGAAATTGATTCAATTATTATATTCCTAACTTTTTAATGGGGTTATAGCTAGTATGAAGTTTCATCTTATTAATTAAAATTGGTAAGGAGGGATTTGCTAAGAAGTTTTTTAAAATACTTGTCTTTCAATTAGAATGCATTTTTTTAGAATGCATTTTTTATTTATTGAAAGTTTTAATAAAGGTACTTGGGAATTTACGAATATTTTAAGTAGGTTGGTTACACTAGTGGACTTTTTTATATTTACTTATAGTGTTATGCAACTTAAAGAACAAAAAAGCTTGCCAGCCTTTCAAAATCCTCTACTGTATTGGTTTCGAATCAAAGCAGTGGAGGTCGAAAGGAATGCTGGCAATGCCTAAAGTGAATGTGCACATAAGCGCAATGATGAATGCTTAAATAAAATAGTTTAGTTTGATTCACTGTTTGGGTCATTTAAGGAGTACATTCATTATTAACATGATAACGTCCTTTTGGTATAGCAAAAGGAGAGCCTGAAACAGGGTCTTTTATCACCATACAATCGAGGCCGAATATGTCTTTAACTAATGAGCTTGTAATAACCTTTGATGGCTCACCCTCAACTATAAGCTTTCCTTTACGAAGTGCAAAAATATAGTCTGCATAGCGCGCGGACAAGTTTATATCATGAAGAACCATTACAATCGTAGTTCCATGCTTTCGGTTAAGGTCTGTGAGTAGGTCAAGAATTTCGACTTGATATGTGATATCTAAAAAGGTTGTTGGTTCATCAAGAAATAAAATATCTGTTTGTTGAGCCAGAGCCATTGCGATCCAGACACGCTGTCTTTGACCGCCAGAAAGCTCGTCAATATCATTATTTGCAAGCTCAGTTATATCCATAATACTCATAGCTTCGGCGACTGCATCATAATCCTTTTTTGTCCAACCGCTGAGCAATGATTGGTGCGGAAATCTTCCGCGTCCAACCAAATCAGCGACAGAAATTCCTTCTGGAACAATGGGGGATTGCGGTAGCAGTCCCAAAACACGAGCTAATTGTTTTGATGGGATTTTGCTGATGGGTCTTCCGTCAAGAGTGATTTTTCCAGACGTAGGCTTTATAAGCCTTGATAGTGTTTTAAGAAGCGTAGACTTTCCGCAGGCATTTGCTCCAATAATAACGCTTATTTTATTACTTGGGATAATAAGGCTGACTCCGTGGATGATCGTTTTATTATCATAGCCCGCTACTATTTCTTCGGCTTGAAAAATATGTGTCGGTTTCATTATAATTCTCCCCTTCGATTCATTCGGATTAGCAAGAAGATCAGATACGGCGCTCCGAGTATTCCTGTTATGACGCCCACAGGGTATCTGGCCACAAAAGCAAATTGTCCGATTAGATCTGCCGCCAAAACTAAATTAACGCCAACAAGACCTGCGGGAATTGCGCTTGAGAAGCCAACTCCGACTAGTCTTTTTGCAATTGGTCCGGAGAGGAAGGAGACAAATGCTATTGGACCCGTGGTAGCAGTAGCAAGAGAAATCATGCAAACGGAACTAAAAATAAGCACAATTCTTGTCTTGTCCGTGTTCACTCCGAGAGAAGTGGCCGACTGTTCTCCAAGTTCCAATATACTTAGGTGTTTTCCTAGCACTATAATAATAGGCGTAAAGATGAAAACTGATAGTATCAAAGGCGGAAGTTCGTGCATTTGTGAGCCATTGAGGCTACCGCTGAGCCATCTGAACGCTGCGGGGAGATCTTGTTCTGCACCGATCAGCAAAAGATAGGATATCAAAGCGCCAAGCATGGCTTGTATGCCTATTCCGATAAGAATTAATCTCCCGATTGAAAATGACTTTCCCCTAGATAATATGTAAATTAGTATTACAGTAGCAAGGCCAGCAATCACGGAAGCAATGGAAACAACAGCTCCGCTAGTATGAAGTATGACTATACAAAAAACAGCCGCTGCGCTCGAGCCGCTAGTAATACCGATTACATTCGGGTTAGCTAGGGGATTGCGCAACATAGTCTGAAAGGTGTTTCCGGCAATTCCGAAAGCGAATCCAGCGAAAAGACCTGCCAACATTCTTGGTAGACGTATGGTATTAATGGCAAAAGAAGCACCTTGGAGTTCTTCTCCAGAAAGTACTCGGATTACATCTATTACGGGATAGATGGTGTTCCCCAGTAAAAGCATCGCACAGCAAAGAATGAATGCAAGTGCTGCCAGGGAGCCGGTAACAAGTATCCATCGACGGTGTCTTTGACGTCTGCCCGCCATAATAAACTTAACAGATTCATTTTTCATAATGACCGCACTTTCGATTTCATAGCTAATAGTATTAGTATCGGTGCTCCTATAAATGCTGTAACTACACCGACTTCAAGCTCTCCAGGGCTACCGATGAGCCTGCCGCTTACATCTGATACAGTCAAAATGATGGCTCCTGAAATAGCAGACATCGGTATAACAAAACGCAGGTCAGGGCCAAGAATAAGGCGCATGACGTGGGTTGATAAAAGCCCAACAAAGCCAATTGGACCTGCCAGGGCAGTAGCTGAGCCGCACAAAAGAACGGCCCCAAGAGCTGCAACAAGCCTCAGTATTCCTGTTTTAACGCCGAGTCCGGTTGCAACATCGTCTCCCAGCGCCAGTGCATTTAGTGCTGGTGCAGAAATAATAGCTATCAGTATTCCAATTATCAAAAACGGGGTGAAAGTCGTAATAGCGCTCCAGTTTGCTGATCCAACACTTCCGACTTGCCAAAACCTGAATTGATCCATGACATGAGAACGTGGAATCATTATTGCGATGACTAGAGAAGAAAGGGCGGCACTTGTGGCGGCTCCCGCCAAAACAAGCTTAATGGGTGTGGCGCCACTACGCCCCATAGAGCCAATTCCAAATACGAAAACAGCAGTAACCGAAGCCCCAGCTAAAGCAAGCCATATATATTGATTTGCGCTACTTATGTTGAAGAACGCAATTCCGCAAACAACAAACAATGATGCACCTGTATTAACTCCCAGTATACTCGGGTCTGCAATCGGGTTGCGAGTGACCGCTTGCATAAGCGCTCCGGAAACTCCGAGTGCTGCACCACAAAGTAAACTGAAAACTGTTCGTGAAATCCTCTTTCGAACCACATTTGCTTCATAGGAGTTTACATCTGGGTGAAATAAACCGTCCATCACTTCATTTAATCCCACCATTCGAGAACCTAAAGCCAGGGATGCAAATATGCACAAGCCGAGCAAGACAAAACAAATCACTAGAACCGTGATAAAATTCCTCGGAATATGTAAGC
The DNA here is from genome assembly GCA_020742515.1 of Sporosarcina psychrophila. Lineage (GTDB taxonomy): Bacteria > Bacillota > Bacilli > Bacillales_A > Planococcaceae > Sporosarcina > Sporosarcina psychrophila_B. The sequence continues at coordinate 31,876 of DYWT01000288.1, read as the reverse complement.
TTGGTTTTTTTAATTTTGAAACCGATAAACTATTCATTTAACTTCTTAATGGCTCCCCCTATTAATTCAAGGTATTCATCAATCGTATAAGATATCGCAAGTGGATTTGGGTTTCCAGAAGCAGCTAAAGGTGTATCGTTACCAATGAACACTACAGAACCTCTCTGAATAGCTGGAATTTTACCAAGTAGAGGATCAGCTTTAACGGCTTCATATAGGCTTTCATCACCATACCCAATTAAGATATCAGCATCGTTAAGGATGTCAGCATTTTCAGCGCTTAAGTTCAATGAGTAACTTGTAGGGTCGGTAATCTGTTTCGTGATACTTTCATGATATTCCATACCTAGTTCAATCAAAAATGCACCGCGAGGGTCTGCTGGTGTATAAAGATGGAGTTTAGACATATCTTTAGCCGAGAAGTTGACCCAGGCAACTTTTTTGCCTTCCATCTCAGGGTATTTACTTGATTCCTCCTCAATTAGTTTCTCAGTATCCTTAATAAGTTGTTCGCCTTCTGTTTTCATTCCCATACCTGTTGAATTTAAAATCACTTGCTCACGCCATTCAGTTGCCCAAGGAGCGTCCTGATAGGCCACAACCGGAGCAATTTTACTAAGAACATCATAGTCTTCCTGTGTTATACCCGAGTATGCTGCAAGAATTACATCAGGGTTTGCATCTGAAATAGCCTCAAAATCAAGACCATCGGTATCCTGGAAGATATTAGGTTCATCTGCGCCGAGTTCCTCGAGTTTTTTAGCTGTCCAAGGCAAAAGTCCGCTGTCATCCTGAACCCCATAATTAGCCGCTGAGAAGCCTACAGGTACAACTCCGAGAGCGAGAACAACATCATGATTAGCCCATTGAACTGTAACAACTCGTTCAGGCTTGCTTGCAATTTCAGTTTCGCCAAATGCATGCTTGATGACGATCGGAAATTCAGAATTTCCATCTTGGGAAGCAGGTTTTTCTGTTTTAGATGTTTCGGTATTTACCGATGATGAATCAGGTGTTGAACTTGATTTCTGACCTGAACAACCAACTAGTAGTATCATAGCCATTGCCGAAATTAGTAATGCTTTTAATGAGATTTTTAGCTTTGTATTCATTTTCATAACCATCCTTATCATAAACTGTATTTTTAATTATTGCTTTTTGAGTTTTTTACTTTCCGCTCCAATGCTGGTGAGATTGAGTTTTTCTTCCGACATGTCTTCCACACAGGCGCTGATCATGATCAGAGAATCAGCAACAAGAGAATGAAGTTTTTTGTCTCCTTTTCCTAATTGATAATGATAATCATTATCTTTAATGTATATTCTCTTTGATGGGTTGTCAATGAAAAATTATAAGAGCTATTTGCCATATATTTCACTGATCTATTTGGTTTTTATTTATAATTATACCAATGCGATACCTGTGGTTTTTTGTTAAAGGATTACTGTTCTCTTGATTTTGGGAATCCAAATATAAAACTTCTTCTACGGCTCAAACACCCGGGATCGAGATTGGGAAAATAATCAATATCTTATATAATCCTGATGATTCAAAACAAACAATCATTGATTCGTTTCTCCAACGGGGTAAGATGTTTACGCTTTTAGGTTCAATATTCCTTGGTGTAAGTGTGGGAATAGCTCAATGGCGCGCATCAAAACAACTCAATTATTCTGATACCAATCATTGGGATGGAGGTAAAAGAACGTGTTCTGGTAGTGTGTGTTTAGGTAAATAAGATGTGTTGTACTTGATTTTAAGAAGAGTATTGAAACTATTGAAATGATGTAAGTGAAAGGAGAATTTGATATGTGTTCTTCATGTTGTCCGGTAGTAGAAATAAAAACTTCCCTTTAAATCAAAAATAGGAGGATGTTTTATTTATGCTACTACAGGAAAAGTTAATAAAAAATGATTAAAGAGAAGTGTGAGAGTCATCCTAGTATTTCAGCTTGTATGATGTATGGGTCTTTTACAAAAGGTGAAGGAGACCAATACTCTGATGTTGAGTTCTATATCTTTCTAAAAAATGAGGAACTTCAAGATTTCAGTTCATCTAACTGGATTAGCGATATTGCACCCTATGATTTACTTTTCTTAAATGACTTCGGTACTGAAGTTGTCGTTTTTTCAAATTTAGTCAGAGGCGAATTTCATTTTCTCGCTGAATCTAACATTGAGGTTATAAAGTCATTTAAAAATACAGGAGTTTTTCCTGACATAGAATCCATGTTTCTTTATGATATAACTGGTAAATTAACAGCATGTTTGGATTTTCTAAAGGGCGATGGACCTGATAGAATGACTGACGATAATGTGGATTTTGCTTTTAATAATTTCGTTAACGCTTGGCTAATGGGTGTTAACGTTTTAAATAGAGGAGAACTTGCACGTTCGCTGGAATGCCTGTCACACGTTCAGCGGTATGTGTTAAGCCTGATTAGAATCCGTGAAAAAACAGTAGAACGTTGGCTGAATTCCACTAAAAACTTAGAGGTCGATTTGTCAGTAAAAGCATATAAAGAATATGCTTCAATTACTTCTAAATTAAATGAAGTAGAGTTGAATAGCGCCTATTTGAATGCATTGTATGTTGTCGAGAATTTAATTCGGAAACTTGCTACCGATTATAAATTTGACATTGATCTAGCTTTCTTAAAAAAGTTGCGATCTCATGCAATGGACAGTTTCTAAGTAAGCGTCAAATAATGCCTACCTGTTTTTCAGGTGGGCATTATTTGACGCTTCTATATATACTTAAGATAGAAGCTTTGAATTTAGTGAAAAAGTTAAGTATGAAGTATTCAAAATTTGATAACCAGAAGGATCCTAGTATTAAACTTTTCACTTGATTTTAATGTTTTGAAATTATAGTAATGCTGTATTATTAACGAAATCTAGTTAAGCAATGAAAGACATACATTTCAAAGTCAACGACAGAGGGGAAGGTATATCTGGTTATGCATTATATCGAACAGGGCTGTCTGGAAGGCCCCCTTTTAGTGTTTTTGCATGGAGGTGGTGTGAGCGGTTGGATGTGGGATAAGCAAGTAGACTATTTTACCGATTATCATTGCTTGATTCCAACACTACAAGGGCATGGGATCCGAGGTGGAGAATCTAGTTTTTCTATAATGGAAAATGCACTGGAAATTATAGAACTAATTAATGAAAAAAAGAATGGGCGAGCGGTTAACATAGTGGGATTTTCCATAGGGGCTCAAATTACGCTTGAAATTCTCAATCTAGCTCCGAATCTTGTTAACAGGGCTCTCATTAATAGTGCCCTTGTTATACCAATGAAAATTACCAATTTGTTTATTGCTCCATCAATCCGATTGACCGCACCTCTGATTAAAAATAGAGCATTTTCTAAAATACAAGCGAAACAATTATATATCGATGACCTTTATTTCGAAAGATATTACCAAGATAGCATGAAAATGAAATCCAGCACTTTAATTGCAATGCTACGGGAGAACTTATCCTACAGATTACCGGGGACACAAATCGAAACGACTACCCGGGTATTGATAACTGTCGGTGAAAAGGAGAAAGGGGTTATGAGGAAATCAGCGGTCAAGATTGCAGAGTACTATTCAACATCATCACTGGTGGTTATTCCGCAAGTGGGGCACGGCATCTCATTCGCTCAACCAGAAGGATTCAATCAACTAGTAGATGACTGGCTAAGGGAGTAGCCCCTTCCATTCTGATGAAATAATTAGTTTACAATTACATCAGAAGTGATACATTCAATAGCGGGAGTCAACTATTCAACATGCATGAAATGAAGACAATTTATCAAGACATTCACGCCATTGATTTTATTTATTCATACCTTAAGAAAAAAAGCAGTACGATGTGAAGTTAGAAGTGAACATTCATAGCGTCTGAGAAGGAGCATTAACTGTTCGTTAAGAAGATTGAGAAGAAAGAATTCCAAGTGAAAGAATCATAGTCATTCAAAAGTATTGCCTTTCGTAAATTTATGCGAAAGGCAATTTTTACGTCTACTCGTTCCGTCTGTTGTAAAGATTGAAACCAGATTGTAAAAGAGCATTAGTATTCAATACCGAAAAATATTTCGAATGAATTTCGATTTTCATCAAACCTTCATATAGCTTTAGTAATATGAAGTGCAGGTGCTTTTGAGCGGGAGGTGAACATCTATGGTAACGGCAAGTGCACAAACGTCAATTGCTATTATCGTTTTAAGTTTGAGTACGGGGTTTTTCACTTTTTATTTTATAGGCGATTTATCAAAAACAAAAAAGAAAATTTATATGGGTGAATTAGCATCGCAACTTACGAATTTTGTCCTGTTTATGTGGCTGGGTAAAATTCTGTTAAATCTTTCTGTCTTCTTAAAGGATCCGTTGGCAATTTTAGCATACCCAAGTAATTCGAATGCGTTTTATATTGCCGTGTTCCTAAGTTTTTTTACAATTGCTATTAAGTCCAAACGACAAAAGATTGATCTTACTCCATTTATAAATGCTTTTATACATGTGTTTTTAATAACATCATTCTTGTATGAATTCATTCTAATTGTATGGAATAACAATACATATTCAATTAAATACATGGGCTTACTTGCCGTGCTGATAATTACGTTCGTTGCCATTCATGCCCGTGTAACAATCTTTAGGCTAAATATAATCATGGCAATTGGTTGGTCTTTAGGTACTTTTGGATTGACATTTGTGATGCCGTTTATGATGGTATTCGGTTATACAATGGCTCCGTGGTTTTTGGGTTTAATCTTAGTGATTTGTTTGATAGTAATCATTTTAAAAAAGAAAGAAGGTGTCGTAAATGGGCGGAATTGATGCAGATACGATGTTAGTGGTGGGAATGTTTTTGGCAGTAGGGGCGGGTGCGCTATCTTTTTTATCGCCTTGTGTGTTACCGATTTTTCCCGCGTATTTATCGTATATAACTGGGATTAGTGTTAAAGAATTGCAAGGAAATCATGACGTGAAAATACGTAGTAAATTATTAAGCCATTCTGTGTTCTTTTTGTTAGGTGTTTCACTTGTCTTTATTAGTTTGGGTGTCGGGGCTTCATTTTTAGGACAATGGATTCAAACGTTATTAGTAGGTGATTCTGGAATACTAATACAGCGGTTAGCCGGAGTGTTCATTATAGTTATGGGGCTTTTTGTTGGAGGTTGGGTCACTATTCCAACTTTAATGAAAGAAAAGCGTTTCCAATCCTCAAAAAGGCCAGTTGGCTATTTAGGCACTTTTTTCGTCGGTATGGGGTTTGCTGCTGGATGGACACCATGCATTGGTCCGATCTTCGGATCCATTTTATTTTTGGCGGCAAGTAACCCGGGCCAAGGTATTTTGTATACAGTGATGTATGTCATCGGTTTTGCCTTGCCATTTCTGATCCTGACCTTTTTCCTTGGATCAACCAAATGGATTGTTCGCCATAGTCAAGTGATTATGAAAACAGGAGCCATTATTATGATTATTATGGGCTTGATTTTATTTACTGGTCAAATGCCACGCATCACCGAATTTCTTCTTAAATTAGTGCAAGATACATGGTTCGAAAAGTTAGGATAAAAATGGAGGTAATGCTAAATGAAAAAGGCAATACTTATTTTGATTGTAGTGGGAATGCTTGGGTGGGCTGTATATGAGTTCTTTCTTTCAACTGATGATGGAGGCAATATAAAAACATCTGAATATGAAGATGCTAACATCAAAGAAGAATCCGTTGAATCCAATGAAGTGGGGATTCGTAAGGGGCAATTAGCTCCAGATTTTGAACTTAAGACATTGGATGGTGAGACAGTAAGGTTGTCCGATTATAAAGGGAAACGGGTCATGCTTAACTTCTGGGCAACATGGTGTCCGCCATGCCGTGCAGAAATGCCTGATATGGAAAAATTCAAGAGGGATAAGGATGTGCAGATTTTAGCTGTAAATTTACTTGGTACAGAATCAAGTCTAGAAAACGTTCAAAAGTTTGTCGACGAACTGAAGCTGACGTTGACTATTCCATTGGATGAAGAATCTGCTATATCAAATCAGTATCAGATTGTAGCTTATCCTACCTCATTTATGATTGATTCAAATGGTCGTATTCAATCTGTTGTAATGGGTGCCTTGAATTATGACTTTATGGTCCAGGGATTTGAAATGATGCAATAGGTTCCTTCTGTCGTGTAAACTAGTAGCGGGGTGATTCGTGTGAAACAAACGATTATGGTTGTCGAAGATGATAAAATGATTCGGGAATTAATTGCGATTTATTTGAAGAAAAATGGTTATGAAGTTGTGGAATCATGTGATGGAGAAGATGCGAAAGCAGTTTTTCTGGAACATCAGCCCTGCCTACTAATATTAGATTTAATGCTCCCCAAAATAAGTGGCGAGGAATTTTATGAATGGATTCTTGAGCAAGATCAAAATAATGTGTCGGTTATTATGCTGTCAGCTAAAGCAAGAATTGACGATAAAATTTCAGGCTTAAATTTAGGTGCAGATGCATATATGACAAAGCCATTTGACCCAAACGAGCTTATCGCGCAAGTAGAAGCAGTTTTACGCCGCACAAGTCACTTTTGTCAAAAGATTGTAGCTGAAGGGCTATGTATAATGCCGAATAAAGGTCAAGTTTTGCTTTACGGTAAAGACATAAAATTGACAAAGTTCGAGTTTAGTCTTCTTCATTACTTTATGCAAAATCCGAATATAGTTTTGTCACGAGAACAGCTCATTACGATGATTTATCCAAACGAGGAGCATACTGTAATGGATCGAACGATCGATGCGCATATTAAGAAGCTTCGTGAAAAGATTGAAGATTTTCCAGCGAACCCGAAACGAGTACAAACCGTCAGGGGAATGGGGTATAAATTTGTCACGAATAAATAACTATTTTACCACATTAATCCCTTCTGGATTCCTTTGGCGTTTAACGTTTTTAAACATTGTAGTTATCGTGACCGCAACGGCCATCAGTGGATGGGCTATCTATAATACAGCCTGTTTTCTGGCAGCTGGAGTGGGAGATCTAGATGGCAGAACCCAACAGCGATTTAACAGTATACTTCTAAATTACTTATGGATATTCATGATTGCTGCTGCTTTTGTAGGAAGTTTTCTACATTTTTATTTAATAAAACGCTTAATCAAACCAATCCGAAGCTTGATTCAATCTACAGAAAAGCTGAAGCTCGGACACTACCCGGAACCCGTGAAAGTTTATAAACAAGATGAAATTGGTCAACTGGTTACACAATATAATGGGCTGATTGCACAGTTACAAACGAATGAACTACAACGAAAAAAACTGGTCTCAGATCTTTCCCACGAAATAAGAACTCCTTTATCAAACTTAAATGGTTATCTGCAAGCATTGAAGGATGGAGATATAGTGGGCGATAAAGTCCTGTTTGCATCCCTTCATCAGGAATCAAGCCGATTATCACAAATGATTGAGCAACTTGAACAATTAAAGGAATGGGATTACTTATCCACCCAATCGGTTGTAAAAAAAGAAACACATGAAATAGAAAGCCTGCTAACTCAATGTGTTGCAATGTTTGATAGGGCCTTGATGCAGAAAAGTATACCGATACAAGTAGAGGTTGAATCATGTAAACTATATATTAATATTGAAGGTATACAACAAGTCATTAGCAACTTGCTCGAAAATGCTATGCTGTATTATGAAGGAATCGGGCCAATTTTAGTAACAGGGAAAAAACAAGGGAAAGATTATTGTATTTCCATAACAGGACCCAGTAATCCTATACCAGTTAACGAAAGGGAAAAGATATTCATGCGGTTCTACCGACTTGATTCTTCTCGTAGCCGATTGACTGGTGGTTCAGGATTAGGACTAGCGATTTCAAAGGAAATCGTAGAACGTCATCACCAAGGAAAGATAGGGATTGATACGATGAGAAATACTAATACATTTTGGATTGTATTGCCGGGACGATAAAGTGATGTCCGACTATTTAATGAAGAACTTGAGTTGTTGTACGAATAAATTAAAGAAAATCATTAACATCTTATATTATCCTGATTTTCGTCATTATAAAAAGCAATCTGGCCCTTTCATATGAAAAGGTCAGATTGCTTTTTTAGTGTTAAGTACGAAACGATAATTCATACAGTCTCAAATCATTTAATAGGAACGGCTACCCAATGTCCATCGAATACCTCAACAAATTCAGAATTTTCCAGTTGGTAGCGGTCTTCTGTTGTATGTTCTTCCATAAGAATTCGCTTTTTCTTCGATTCGATACGGGGATCTGGAATTGGAATAGCGGCAAGCAATGATTTTGTATATGGATGTTGCGGATTGTTGTATAATTCTTCACTTTCGGCAAGCTCAACAATTTTTCCAGCATACATGACTGCGACTCTGTCACTGATATGTTTGACCATCGATAAATCATGAGCGATGAAAAGATAGGTTAATCCCAAGCGATGTTGAAGGTCTTCCAGTAATTCTACGATTTGTGACTGAATTGATACATCGAGTGCTGATAAAGGCTCATCACAGACGATGAAATCAGGTTCTACGGCCAATGCACGTGCGATACCGATTCGTTGACGTTGTCCTCCTGAAAACTCATGTGGATACCGCATGGCATGTGATGGCTCCAATCCGACCATAACGAGTAATTCCTCCACTCTTTTTTTACGTTCTTCATTGTTTTTGCTTAATCGATGGATATCCAGCGCCTGACCGATAATATCAAGTACTTTAAAGCGTGGGTTTAAGGATGAATAAGGATCTTGGAAAATCATTTGCATATGACGTCGCATTGTTTTCATTTCATTTTTTGATAATCTATTCACAGCCATTCCTTGGTAAAGCACGTCACCATCAGTTGGTTCATGAAGGCGCAAAATGGCACGACCTGTTGTGGATTTTCCTGATCCAGATTCGCCAACCAGCCCAAGTGTTTCACCGGGCTGAATATGGAAACTGATGCTATCAACAGCTTTCGTCAAGTTTCCTTTTCCAGCATCAAAATACTGCTTTAAGGACTTTACCTCAAGTAAAGGGGTGGTAGAATTTATCCCATCTTTAATAAGGGGAGGTTTTTTAGTCTTTTTCTTTTCATCCAATCTTGGCAGCGCGTTCAATAGCTTCTTCGTATAAGTATGCTGCGGATCCTCAAAAATTTCGTTTGTAGTTCCGGTTTCAACAATTTCTCCATCCTTCATAACAGCAACCCGGTCGCACATCCCAGCAACTACCCCAAGATCATGTGTGATTAGGATAATGGATGTTCCGAAACGTTCTTGCATATGCTTCATTAAGTTTAATATTTGAGCTTGGATTGTTACGTCAAGTGCGGTCGTCGGTTCATCTGCAATAAGAAGCGAAGGGCGGCAGGCAAGTGCGATGGCAATCATCACGCGTTGGCGCATTCCTCCCGAAAACTCATGAGGGTATTGACTGAACCGTGCTTCGCCATTGTGAATCCCCACTAGTTTCAGTAGATCAAGTGTTTCTTTTTTGGCTTCTCGCTTCGAAAGATTTTGGTGCTTCATCAAACTTTCAGCAATTTGTTTTCCAATTTTAATAGTTGGGTTGAGAGAAGTCATGGGATCCTGAAAAATCATACTAATATCTCGACCGCGAATGCTTTCCATCTCTTTTTCAGTTTTTTGCGTAAGGTTCTGACCTTGGAATTCGATTGTGCCTTCTTTCATATAGGAAGGGGGAGAAGGAAGGAGGCGCATTATAGAGCGGGCTGTCACACTTTTTCCACTGCCAGACTCACCCACGATTCCTAGCGTTTCACCCTTCTTAACTTCGAAACTAACACCACGTACTGCATTGAAATCCTCCTCTCGGGTTACGAAAGAGACATGCAAGTCGGTAACTTTTAAAATAGTATCCAATGTAGACACCTTCCTGTAGACATATTTAGTAACAATAAATAATAGAATTGACAATATTGTGTTCATTACATATAGTATAGTTTACAGATAGGGATTATGCAATTTAGGGAGGAGGTTTTATTTAATGGGACAGGGGGTGTCGGATATCTTACAGCGATCCCATAGGAAGATGCAAGGGAGATGGATGTATAAGAGCTTGCTTTTACTAGCCGGGCTTCCAATTCACTTGATAACTTATTTTTTCTACTTATTTAAAAGAAAGGATCATACCTATTTTTCTACCTTGGAAGAAGTGAAGAGCGAAATGATCGTAACTGGTCACAAGGAAGATTTACTAGGTTTGTATAAAGAGCAATTGCTTAGGAAACAGGCTTTTTTTAAGGAGGAAGTAAACAAAGAGAAAACAAATCAGCAAGCTACTCAACTGGCTGAAGAACAATTTGAAAAGAAAACAATCGAAAAGACGGATGAGATTGTTGGACGAAAAGGGATAGGAAAGCCAAGCTATTCCACCTATTTTGAGTCGTTATTTGCTCGACCTTCCTTCTTACTTGTTTCTTTTGTTCCTGGTATTTTCATGTATGTTCTACTATTCTTGCTTAGTAATCCGTTTATTAAATATATAGTAGAAAGACTTGTGCAAAGCGTTTTCGTTATTGCGGGTGTTGCTGTTCTTGTTTTTACAATTCTCTACATATCACCATTTGACCCTGCTTCAAATATTATTGGTGTCTCTGCAACAAAAGAACAAATTACTTCATTTAATCATTTGTATGGATTGGATTTACCTTACTTGCAGCAATTGTGGAACGCTGTTAAGGGGATTGCAACATTCGATCTTGGTGCATCTTTTGCCGGGAATGAAGATGTGGCAGCAAGTATTGCAAATAAATTTCCAGTCACATTTACAATTGCAATGTATTCTGTGTTAATGGCAATTATGATTGCGATTCCAGTTGGGATCATTTCTGCGACAAAGCCAAACTCTTTTCTGGATTATACGTTTATGTTCATTGCGTTGATAGGTCTGTCAATCCCAAACTTTTGGCAAGGACTCATCTTTATCTTGAACTTTTCGATAAAACATCAATGGTTGCCTGCTACGTACAGCCCACAGAATGGGTTGTCGATGATTATGCCGATTGTTGTACTGGGAACGGGGCTGACAGCATCTGTGGCTAGGATGATGCGCTCTTCTTTATTGGAGATCATTCATGAAGATTATATTATTACTGCCAAAGCAAAAGGGTTAAACAAACGCCAAGTACTATGGAGGCATGCGGTGGGAAATGCAATGATTCCGGTTGTTACAGTCATTGGTCTCTTATTTGGGGGCATGTTGGGCGGAGCAGCTGTGACGGAAAAAGTTTTTAATATCAAGGGGATTGGTAGCTATATTGTTGATAAGCAGTTCATTCCGGATATTCCCGCCATTATGGGTGGGGTCGTCTATATTGCTATTACCATTTCGCTGGTCAATTTACTTATCGATATTTTGTATGCTTTCCTTGATCCACGTATTCGTTCCAAAATGAAACAATCGTAAAGTAGGTGTGAAAATGAAAGCAACATCGATGAAAAGACATGCCGTAAAATTGTCTGGGGAATATTCACAATCAGTTTTCACATGGATTATTACCTTGGTCTTAACAGTGATTTTTCTTTCGAACAGTTTTGATATTAAATCTGGCGATGTAAATTGGAATATGTTTATCCTTTCTATTGCTTATGCTTTGTTCATGCTTATTCAAGTGGTTATTACTTGGAAGGTGAAAAGAGATCTAATAAGGTATGGTGAAATTCAAAATGTGACAAGGCGTTTTGGTTTTATTCAATTATTCAGCTTGTGTACAGGGAATATTTTCACAACAGCATTTGCATTTAGTTTGATAAACAAGAAAAAAACACCGGAGTATACATTTGCCGTTTATATGCTTCTAACGCAGATTTTTGTGATTGCGATATCTGCACTTAATTTATTTAAGCCGTATGTTTCAGATACTTTTTTACCGGCGATGAGTATTTTAATAGGAATTGCAATTTTTTATCTTGTTGCGTTAATTCTTGTAATCAAATTTGTCGATGATACAACGGCTTCACCGGTTATGTCCATTATTGCTATCGTAGCGATTATTACCGCATTATCTGGTAATGTTTTTGCGCTACTTCTAGGATATAGTTTGTTACTAAAATCGAAAAGCCGTGATCGATCAAGAATTATAAAATGGAACACGATGTGGGGGAAAATTACACGCAACTCCACAGCAGGCATGGGCTTGTTATTCATTATCCTACTGCTGACAATCTCGGTCGTTAGTAAGTTCACCTTTGATTATGAGTTTGCCGTAGATAATGATTATGGGAATCTGTTGCAGAGCCCAAGTCTTGCTTATCCATTAGGAACAGATAATTTTGGTAGGGATTTGTTTTCAAGAATTATATTTGGAGCTAGGATATCCTTGCTGGTTGGGTTTGCATCCACTGCGATTCCAGCAATTATCGGAGGGTTTTTAGGGGCGATTGCCGGCTATTACAGCAATCGGACGGATAATATCATTATGCGTCTGCTTGATGTTTTATATGCCATTCCCGGAATCCTACTGGCAATTGCCATTATTGCAGCTTTTGGCGCCAATACAACAAATCTTATTATCGCACTCAGCGTTGGGTCCATCCCGACATATGCTAGAACGATGCGGGCGAATGTATTAATGGTATCGAACTATGATTTTGTCGATTCAGCGCGTGCACTTGGCACATCGGATTTCTCGATCATCTTTAAACAGATTGTGCCGAATTCACTTGCACCGATGATTGTTAAGTCGACATTGACAATAGGGAGCGCGGTAATTGCGACAAGTAGTTTAAGTTATTTAGGGCTTGGCGTAGAGCCGCATATTCCGGAGTGGGGGAATATACTGAAAATTGGCAGCACTTATCTTGAATCTCATTCCTATCTGGCTATTTTTCCAGGGCTTGCCATCATTGCACTTGTTCTGTCTTTCAACTTTTTAGGAGACGGCCTGCGGGATGCATTAGATCCAAAGTTAGACTAACTGAACACAAGATGAAGGAGGAAAAAGTTCATGAAGAAAGTTTTATTTCCAGTCTTATTGATAGTGATATTGGTTTTAACTGGCTGTGTGCAAACGAAATCGGATGTCAACGAAAAAGAGGATACAGTTAAAGGTGGCATTAAAGACGATACAAAAGCTGAAATTGAAGTTCTTGGTATGAGTTCTAGTGAAGAGGACATGAATATCGTACGGGATCAATTGACGAAAAATGGATTTGAAGTAAAATTAAATATTCAGCCCGATTATGGCAGTTTCAAAGCCCAACAAGATGCTGGGAATTATGATGTTGCTGTATCTAGTTGGACAACAGTTACTGGAAATCCAGATTATGCAGTCCGTTCTTTATTCAAAACAGGCGGCGATTATAGTATTTTAGCAGATACTGTAGTTGATGAATTAGTCGATAAAGCCAGTACAGAAACGCCGGATGAATTTGTTGAGACCTATAAGCAGTTGGAACAACAGCTTGTTACGGAGAAAGCCTATATTGCGCCGCTTTACAATTCATTCAAAGCACAAGGTGTTTATAAGGAAGTGCTGAATGTAGATACGGTTCGACTCGCAAAATCACGTGCGGTTGCGTGGGAAACAATTGACTTTAATGATGCGTCTATGAGAGAGACAGAACCTTTAATTATGCAGCAAGCGTTGGGTGCACTGACATCTCTTGACCCGATTAAAGGAAATGACGGTTCCATTAATACGTTAAACACTAATTTATATGTTCGACTTGTAAATCTTACGGATGATGATGTTGTCGTTTCAGATGGTTCTCTATCTTATAATCACAGTATCGCTGAAGGAAATTCGGAGTACTATTTTATTCTTCGAGATGACATCAACTTTGCAGCGGTTGCAGATGGGAAGGCTGTGGATACCGGAGAGCGCGTAGGGGCAGATGATGTTATCTTCTCGTTAAATCGTGCAAAAGACAAAGACTCTGTTCCTGATCACCGGACATACAGTCTGCATGAGCATATTAAAGACGCAGAAGTTGTAACAGATCTTGCTGCTCTCGATCAAATCCAACAGTCAGATGGTAGTGGTACGGTCAAAGAAGCGCTTGAAATAGGTTTGGACGTAAAAATTTCAGAACTTGTGGGGGACAAAACTAAGGCAAACAGTAAAGAAGGAAAATACCAAGTTATTAAAATGACGACAACTGAACCATTCCCACAAGTCTTGAATTATTTAGCACATCAATCTGCTGGAATTGTTTCGAAAAAACAAGTTGAAAGTATTAACACTTATGATGTTGCGGCATTTGATGTGAACAAGGATATTCCATACGGTGATCAAAATACAGTTACGGAAGGTGCAAGCTACAACAATACACTGTATGCAAGTGGACCCTATATTTTGGTGAAAAAGAATGACTACGAAGCAGATTTCGTGAAAAATCCTGCGTACCGACCTGGTACGGATTTTGAACCAATTATTTCAAATGTCATTGTGCGTTTCATTGCAGATGCGGATAGTGCATTATCTTCATTACGAAATGGTGAAATTCACTTATTCAATGGTGTACCGGAAACAAAGTATGATCTTGTTGAGAATGATGATAAGCTGTTCTTGCAAAAGAATGATAGCAATGCAGTTTCGTATTTGCTATTCAACACGGCCAATCGCGAAGTTGCAACAAGCGAGGATTTAAGAAAAGCAGTGCTTTATTCAATTAACCAAGACGAATTCTTAAGCTATTACCAAGGGAATAAGAAAAAAGCATTTTCCACAGTAAGCCCACTTGTGAATACAGGTAATGAACTTGTTGCGGACTCTGCAAAGGCAAAAGAGTATTTGGAAAAATATAAAGCAACAAAATAAAACAATCGAGACCAATCTTCCTTGCGTTATGAGGAAGTAGACTCAAAAAGCCAGTGGAGCATAATGCTCCACTGGCTTTTTGACGTATTATTTCACCTTGAATGGCATCTGAATCGGTTGATTAAAGCGGGCAGTACCGGTAGTGCCCAAATCAAGCAAAGTAAGGTATCAATTCAAAAAAAAATGGAGGTCTCTCTTTCAAAGCCGAAATTATTTATTCCGCCAAAAAGCTAAAAAAGTATAGTTAATGTTAAAAAAACACCATTGATAGCGCTTTCATATTGAATTTTCAGAGTTTATGATTAAGTAGTAAATACTTTTTATTCAAAAAGAGAGGGGTAAAAAAATGATTAAGAAATTTAAGGGGTTAACATTTTTGGCAATCTTGATGGTGTTCGCACTCGTCGCAGCTGGATGTAACAATGACGGAGGTAGTTCGGTTGACGTAGGTATTGTATTACCGACGAAGGATGAACCTCGATGGGTACAGGATGAGCAACGTTTCAAGGATGCATTAGCAGATTCAGATTATTCAACGGAAATTCTATTTAGTCAAGGATCTTCAGCGAAAGAAAAAGAAAATGTAGAGGCATTATTAAATAAAGGCATCAAGGTATTAATCATCACTCCTCATGATGGTGCGGCTGCTGCATCTGCAGTAGAAGCAGCGAAAAAAGAGGGTGTAACTGTTATAGCGTATGACCGTTTAATTACAGATACGGATGCAGTGGATTATTATGTAACATTCGATAGTTTAGCAGTAGGTGCTGCACAAGCACAGTATTTAGTGGACAATGCGCAGGGATCTGACGTTCCGCTTTACCTTTATGCCGGTGCGGCTTCAGATAACAACGCATTTTTATTCTTCGAAGGGGCCTGGAAAGTGCTTCAACCGAAAATTGCAGATGGTACCTTTAAAATTGCTAACTCAAGTGAAGCAGAGGGGTTAAAAGATTCAGCCGAACTTTCGCGCGACCAACTAGGAAAAATTATTGGTCAAGTCACAACGAACTGGGATGCAAATGATGCGAAAAACAAAGCACAAACACACTTAACAGCTGCGGGTGACGACTTAAAAGGTGATGTTGCAGTTCTAGCTCCGAATGATGGAACAGCTCGGTCAATCGCAGACGTATTTGCTTCTGATAGTGTAATTTCAAGTTACTTTGTGACTGGGCAAGATGCAGAGAAAGCATCTATCCAATATATAATCGATGGAAAACAGTCGATGACGGTATTCAAAGACGTTCGTGCACTGGTGAAAGATGCGATGGGTATGGCAGTTGAAATCTTAGATGGCAATACTCCAGAAACAACAGGTTCTTATGATAATGGTTCAGTTGAAGTTAAAGCGAAACAAACGGACGTAATCGTTGTGAATGAAGATAACGTGAAATCTGAGCTAATCGATTCTGAATACTATGAGGCAAGCGAATTCACAGGTTTAGAGTAAAAGTATCACATTGGAAAATGGAAAATAGTGATAGTGAAATCTATCATTATTTCTCCATTTCTATTTTGTTTGGGTTGGGGAGGCGATAGAATGAACGAATATATTTTAGAGATGAATGACATATCTAAAGAGTTCCCGGGAGTCAAGGCCCTATCGAACGTGAATTTCAAAGTGAGAAAAGGAGAGATTCATTGTTTAGTCGGTGAGAATGGTGCAGGAAAATCGACTCTGATGAAAGTGTTGAGTGGAGTCTATCCATACGGCACATACGATGGAGATATCGTATTTGAAGATCAAGTTCAACAGTTCAATGAAATTAGCGATAGTGTGAAGGCTGGTATTGGCATCATTTATCAAGAGTTGGCACTTTTTCCGGATTTGTCCGTCTATGAAAATATATTTGCTGGCAATGAAGTGAAGAAGGGTCCATTCGTTGATTGGAATCAAACAATCGTTCAAGCTACGCAGATACTGAAAAAAGTAAAGCTGAAAGTGACGCCGGAAACACTGATTAGGGAATTAAGTGTAGGAAAACAACAGCTCGTAGAAATTGCCAAAGCATTAAGTAAAGATGTAAATCTGCTGATTTTAGATGAGCCGACGGCAGCACTGAATGAAGATGACAGTGAAAATCTGTTAAAACTCCTAAAGGAATTAAAAAGCCAAGGAATTAGCTGCATTATGATTTCTCATAAGCTGAAGGAAGTTATCGAGATAGCGGATAAAGTAACGATTTTGCGGGACGGCAAGACGATTTGTACGCTAGATGCAAGTAAAGGGGAAGTAGCGGAAAATGTCATCATAAAAAATATGGTAGGACGTGAAATCGAAGACATTTACCCGAAACATCCTGATAAGAAAATCGGGGATACTGTCTTCAAATTGGATAATTGGTCAGCGTATGACACGCAACTAGGAAGAAATGTTGTGAAAAACATCAATCTTCACGTGAAAAAAGGCGAGATTATTGGGATCGCTGGTCTGATGGGGTCCGGTCGTACAGAACTTGCTCTTAGCATTTTTGGGAATCCGAAAAACTATAAGTTACAAGGGGATTTGGAAATTCAGGGGGCGCCAAAAGTACTGAAGCATACAAGTGATGCGATTAAGGCTGGTATTGCATATGTGACGGAGGATCGAAAAGGAGACGGACTGTTTTTATTACAGGATATTAAGAGTAATGTCTCGGCGGCGCATCTGAAAGGTATTTCGACGAAGGGGATTCTCAATTTAAATGAAGAAGTGAAGGTTGGTAAAGAGTACAAAGACTCGTTGTATATTAAAGCGAGTTCACTAGAGCAAATAGTTGGCAAATTGAGTGGTGGAAACCAACAAAAAGTATCGCTTGGGAAATGGTTGTTTACTGGACCTAAGATCTTGATCTTAGATGAACCGACAAGGGGAATCGATGTTGGGGCGAAATTCGAAATTTATACGATTATGAATCAGTTGATTGACGAAGGTATGAGTATTATTATGATCTCCTCTGAACTTGGTGAGGTGCTAGGGATGAGTGATCGTATCTATGTTATGGCAAATGGCGCGATCAAAGGAGAACTGGCCATGAAGGAAGCGACACAAGAAGCGATTATGGAACTTGCGACGCAATAGGAGGGATAACGTTGGGATTTTATAAAGAAACTAAAGCGCTCGTCAAAGCCAATATTCGAGATTACGGGATGTATATTGCGTTAATCGTTATTTTGTTAACATTTACGATTATGACGAACGGCTTGTTTATGTCTTCTCGAAACATAAGTAACTTACTGGATTCTGCTGGTTATATTGCGGTTTTGGCGGTGGGGATGACCCTTGTTATCGTCATTCGTCATATTGATTTATCGGTGGGCTTTTTAGCAGGATTTCTAGGTGCGATTACAGCCATTTTCTTGACGCAAATGGGCTTGTCAGTATGGATTACTATTCCGCTGATTTTAATTTTAGGTGCTATCATTGGATTATTTAACGGGGTACTAGTTGCTAAAATTGGAATTCCATCATTCGTTGCTACGCTGGCGGGGATGTTGATTTTCCGTGGTGCACTCCTTCAGGTTACAGAAAAAACGGGAACGATTATTGTTAGGGATGAACAATTCAATGCGATTGGGAATGGATTTATTCCATCGATTATGCAAATTAACGGCTTGCATCTACTGACGTTATTAGTAGGGTTTGTCGGAGTTCTTTTATATATATACAATGAAATCGCCAATCGTCGTAACAAATTGACGTATGGCTTTGATGTAATGTCTAAGGGGATATTTAGCGTAAAGCTTGTTTTGATATCAGCTATCATTGCTTATATTACATGGATTTTAGCAGGCTATAATGGATTTTCTTGGACGGTTGTCATTATAATTATCGTTGTAGTAATCTACCATTTCTTAACGACTAAAACAGTGCTTGGTCGTCACATTTATGCGGTCGGTAGTAATCCAGAGGCCGCGCATTTAAGTGGAATCAATGTACAAAAGATTACATATATCGTCTTTGGTTCGATGGGAATGCTCGCTGCATTATCCGGAATTCTTTTTACATCACGGCTTCAATCCGCAACGACGACAGCCGGAACTCTCTTTGAGCTTGATGCCATTGCAGCTGCATATGTGGGGGGAGTTTCGTCAGCAGGCGGTGTTGGAAAAGTGACAGGTGCCATAATTGGAGCTATCGTGATGGCTTCGTTATCAAGCGGGATGAACTTACTGGGCGTCGGGATTTCCTATCAATATATGATACGCGGCGGTGTTTTAGCCGGAGCAGTAATCTTCGACGTAATGACTCGTAAGCAACGTGCTTAAAAGTGAATGCTAGAATAATCAGGCATCCTGTTTGTGGGGTGCCTGATATCGTTTTGTAAGTCATTGTTAATTTCTCGGCAAGTGGTAAGATGAAAGGAAAAAGCATGGGGAAAGAGGAAGGTGTATGCGGAAAAAAGTTGTTCTTACGCTTGGCGCGCTCATTGTGATTTTTGGCTATTTGACTATTGTAACAGCAACTAAAGCCTTTCGTTCAACTAGTGAGATGCCTGCTAACCTCTCCTCTGCACCGGCATCTATTCGTCTCGTACTTATTACGCAAGAGCTTGATACTCCTTTTTGGAATAAGGTCAGTAATGGGGCCGTAAAGCAGGCACAAGAAGAAAATGTTCAACTCGAAGTGTGGGGGAGCTATGGCACCAACCAAGCTGATTTTTTGAAGAAAATGGAGGTTGCCATTCATTCAAAAGTGAATGGAATTATCGTACAAGGGCTAGATAATGAAGAATTTAAAGAGCTGACAAAGGTTAAAGCGGCTTTTTATGGGATTCCTGTTATTACCGTCGCAAACGATGTTCCTGTGGAAGAAAGCTTGCGAAAAACCTACGTGGGTTCGGATCAATTTTTGGCAGGAAAAGTGGTTGCCCGTCAATTGATAAAAGAAATGGGGCAGACAGGAGAAGTAATTATACTTGGCGATCAAGAGCAAGCATATTATCAGAAGGAACGTTTAGCCGGTATTCAGAATGTATTAAGCGGATATCCAGGAATTGAAATAATTATTAGAGGGACCGCGGATACAAAGGAACAAATCATGGCAACGACTCAGCAGGCAATGAATGAAGTTCCGTGGGTCTCTGCTTTTATAGCCATCAATGCAAATTATGCAGGGCCGATGATTCAAGAAATAGGAAGACGCACGCAGGTCGAGCCGTATCATATTTATACCTTTGATGATGGGGCTGAATCAACAGCTTTATTAAAACAAGGTAAGCTTGATGGGATTTTGGAACAAAAGCCGGAAGAGATGGGCAGTGAGAGTGTGAAATGGTTGATGGAATGGATTTCAGACGAAACTGTCCCGCTTGATTCGAATGGTTACCTTACCGAAACGCGCATGGTCGTAGTGGAGGCTGAAGGGCTATGACGACGATTCAAAAGAAGATTTGGATACTCGTTTCCGTTATGTTGCTGATTATGGGGGTCATTTGGTTGACGCTTACGCATTACAATCAGAAAACGCAGGAACAATCCAATGCTATTTTACAGCGCTATTTGCGAATGAATGAAGTGACAACAGCTAGTCAGCAGATAATTACCAATTTAAATAATTATTTATTCGACATGACAAATAATCATAAGCAACAGATAGAGAAGAGCATCGCCGTTATTGAAGAGGTACAACTGGATGTAGCGGAGCTGCGAAACGCAGAAAATGCATTTTCAGTAACCAATTATATTCATTTAATCGATAGCCTTATCGAGACGACCAATCGCTCCATTATGTTTTCAGAGGCAAAAGACATGGAAGGCTCGACCAACCAATTCAATGAAGCAAATCGTATTTCTATGTACATATCTGAAATGACCTTAACGATTTTAGACCGGGAATTGAAGACGTATGATCGATTTTATAGGGATATTATCATACAGTCGCAGGAGCTGAAAAAGCTGGGGATTTGGTTATTGCTTTTGATCACCGTCGTGTCACTATTGGCTACATATTGGTTTTCAATTAGCATTACGAGACCGGTTCATCAGCTCACACAGGCGGCTAATGAATTGTCTCAAGGTCGTTTTAATCAACGAATTGACGTGAAATCCAATGATGAGATCGCTTTTTTAGCAAAGACCTTTGATAAAATGCGTATAAACATTAATGACTTAATATTGGAAATTCGGCAAAAGGCCCAGCTTGAACATGAGCTTCAGCAAAGCAAGTTGTTGTTGAAAGAGAGTCAATTTAGGAGCTTACAAAGCCAAATAAACCCACACTTTTTATTCAATACATTGAACACATTGTCGAAAAAGGCGTATTTGGATGGTGCGGAGGAGACAAGTGATCTCATAGTTAGCGTAGCAGGCTTGCTACGCTATAATTTGAAGCGGATTGACCGCTCTGTAACGTTGTTTGAAGAAGTGGTTGTTTTGAATCAGTATATGGAAATTCAAAAGGCGCGATTTAGAGATCGTTTACAATTTAAATCTGACATTGATGAATCTTGCTTACAGGTGAAAATCCCGGGTTTAACCCTTCAGCCCATTATTGAAAATGCCGTAATCCATGCTATTGAACCCGAAGAGAGCGGGGGAATCATATGGTTCAGGATTAAGAAGGATGGATCAGGGGTCATCATTGAAATCGAAGATAGTGGAAAAGGGATAGCTCGAGAGAAAATGGAGCAACTGCTAAATGGAGATGTCGCGCCAATGGAAGGACATTCTACAGGAATCGGCTTTCAGAACGTGGTGAAAAGATTACAGTTATTTTATGGAGCAGAGGATTTAATCGCAATTGATAGCAAGGAAGGTCGGGGTACAAAAGTAATCATACAAATTCCAACGGCAAGGGAGGAAGTTGCTGATGAAGCTTCTTATCGTTGATGACGAACCGATTGAAAGAGAAGGGATGCAGGCAATCTTACAAAAAGCATTTCCCGATCTTACTATTTACCAAGGGAAAAATGGTAAATTGGCAATTGAGCTAGCAAATGTAATTCAACCGGATTTAATCTTAATGGATATTATGATGCCTGGAATGACAGGGCTTGAAGCTATAGAAAAAATCCAGGCAGAGCATTCTTCTATCAAGTTTGTAATGGTGACGGCATTTGATATGTTTGATTATGCGAGAGAAGCTATCAAGCTCGGTGTAAAAGATTACTTGCTGAAGCCGAGTAGGGCAAGTGAAATTGTCGACACGGTGGGTAGGGTTCTAGAGGAATGTAGGCGTGAACGTGAGGCAGAGGCAACAAGTCAGATACAGCATGAAAAGTGGCAACAGGCATTGACACTAGCGGAAACAGATATCGTGACACAGCTATTATTTGACCATATACATGAAGTACATATCGATATGCTCGTTGAGATGCTGAATATTCGCTCCACTGCTGAAAAATTTGTTCTAGTGGTCTTACTGCCGAAGGGGGGAGAGCACTATTATATATCCATCAAGGAAAAGGTGCGCGAAAACGGAACTGCTTGGATAGGTGCGTTATATGGACGTCAGCTTCCTATCATTATGTTCCGTGATCAGGAGAAATCTTTTCGATTACAAGCGATTACATTAGCTGCATCAATTTTATCATTGGGCAAAAAGCAAATGGGTTCGGGTTGGTTTATAGGGATTGGCCAGGTTTATGAGCCATTAGACGAAATACGTCAGTCGTATCAAGAAGCGCTCATTGCGACCATAGATACAACGCTAGCGGCAAAAAGTCGTTTTTATGCTGACGTTCCAGCTTTAAGTTTAGAAACGGACAATCAAATTATCAAGCGGCAACAGAAAGAATTTTTTGACCAAATTCGTTTAGGGAATTGGGTGTCCATTCGTTCTGGTGTGTTGGATTTGATTCGGCAGCATGAAAATGGAGGGAATTCACTGATCTACACTCAGCAGCGGGTGCTCGAGTTGCTCTGGGTTGCGAACCGGGTTATGGATGAGATGGGAATGGAAGCGAACGCCCCTTTTTTCCCGTTTCAAGTACAGGATTACCGTCAATTACGAACGGAAACGCTTCTTCTGCTGGAACGCATGAATGCTATCTACGACGCGCATTATGATCAGGTTGAGGATGATAAGATACACCAAATTAAACAATTCATCTACGAGCATTCACACAAGGCTATTTCATTGGATATTCTCGCGCAACGGGTCAACTTAAGCCCGATTTACATTAGTAAAATGTTCAAGGAGAAATTAGGAATTAATTACATCGATTTTTTGACGGAGTGTCGAATTGAAAAAGCAAAAAAGCTTTTGAATGATCCAGAGAGAAGTTTAAAGGAAATTACATTTGAGGTCGGTTATCATGAGCCGAATTATTTTAGCAAGGTATTCAAGAAAATGTGTGGAATATCCCCGAAGGAATACCGAAGAACGTTATTGAGTAAAAAAGCTGAAGTCTGAAAGGGGGGAGCAGATGAAACAGAAGATTAGAGTCGTGTGTCTTGCGGGGATAGCCTTGCTTCTAGTTGCTAGTATAAGTACGTCAAAGCAGATACCGGAAACCGGAGAATCTGAGGAAACGACACCGCCCAGTGAGAAGAATGAGTTGATACGTATTGGATTTTCGATGGATACATTACTTGAAGAACGCTGGCTGAAAGATCGAGATTTGTTCAGAGAAGCCGTTGAAGCACTGGGAGCGGAAGTCGAGATTGTTGCTGCGAATGGAGATGATGCACTTCAGATTTCACAGGCAGAGGCGCTCATTCAAAACGGGATCGATCTCTTAGTAATTGTTCCACATAATGCTGAGGCAACAGCTGCGATTGTACATAAGGCACACCTTGCAGGTATACAAGTAATTGCCTATGACAGACTTGTCAAAAATGCGAATCTCGATCTGTATGTGTCTTTTGATAATGAACAAGTGGGCGAAATGCAGGCCAAAGCGATTACTGACCTCGTACCGAATGGGAATTACGTCTATATTGGCGGGGCTATTACGGATAACAATGCGCATTTATTGAAAAAAGGTGTGTTCAATGTGCTGCGTCCCTATATTGATCGTGGGGATATTACTATTGTTTATGATCAATGGACTGAGGATTGGACTCCAGTGAATGCGCAATCCAATATGGAAGAAGCTCTCCGGACAACAAACAAGCAGATTGATGCTGTGATTGCTGCGAATGATGCCACGGCAGGTGGAGTGATCCAAGCACTCACAGCAATTGGACTAGCCGGTCAAGTACCAGTTGCCGGGCAGGATGCAGATTTGGCAGGCGTACAGCGAATTGTTGCTGGAACACAAACAATGACAGTCTATAAGCCGATTAAGATGCTTACACAGCAAATAGCAGAATTAGCGGTTGCAATGGCAAAAGGTGAGAAAATACCTGCTGAGCAAAAAGTTAATAATGGGAAAATTGAAGTCCCTTCTGTGTTACTAACGCCAATTGCTGTAAACAAACACAACTTGGATAGCACGGTTATTTTTGATGGATTTCATTCACCTGACGATGTTTATAAAACAACGTTGCAGTAAATAGAAGTATAGTTTAGTGTTTTAGTACCAATGTGTTAATTGATTGTACAAGAGTAAGTTTTTTTAACTACACAAAACACGTTCTATTCATCCAATGAATTTTGAGCGTGTTATTTTTATTGTCTATTTTGGGAAGGTAGATAGGATTATTAGGAAAAACAGTCAGTTCTTTCAGTACCTTCACCAATGGTTGTGAGGCTTCCAAAAAACACAACAATGAATAGAATTAATGAACGAAAGTTGAAAATATTAAAGATTTTACTTGCGAAAAAGTATCCTATAAACCCATGAATAACAACTACTGTTGTGGCGAGAATTATGCTAGCAAGGCAGACTTTAATGTGTTTGTTCATTATTTAAAACCTCTTTTCTTTTTGATAAAGCAACTTTAGCATTTTGACCCAAATAAATTTTGATTTATATTGCTAAATTGTAAAAACGTCACAAACTATAAATTCGCAACTATTATCAAAAGGTTTTTTAAAAGCTATGTATGATTAACTTTAGGAAAGGTGGCCAGCAAAGTTGAAATATGAAGCTGTCATTCAATGTTCTTTCGATTGGATTGAAAGAAATCTACATCGAAAGATTTATCTTGAAGATGTGTCTAGAGCATCCAACTTCTCAAAATTCCATTTTCATCGGATTTTTCAAATTACGATAAATATGAGTGTTGATGACTACATACGAATGAGGCGTTTAGCTTTAGCCTCAGTACAATTAATTCATTCGGATGAACGAATTATTAATATTGCTTTATATGCTCAATTCAATTCACATGAGGCATTTAGCCGTTCATTTAAAAAGCTGTATGGTCTTTCGCCTGGCGAATATCGAAAAACGATGAGAATAATTACATTTAAAGAAGGAGAGAAAAGTCAAATGGAAAGTCCTATAAAAGGTTGGTTTTTAAGTGGAAGTCATCCATATCATTATAAAATGGATGTTGACCATAAAGTTGTTCACGAAGGAAGAGTATCAGGGTATTTAAAATCAGAAACGGTCCTCGAAGAAGATGAGTTTGCAACGATGATGCAACAATTCAAATCTGACAATTATAAAGGAAAAAGAATTAAGCTTTCATGTTTTGTGAAGTGTGATAATGTAGCGAGATTTGCAGGGGCATGGATGCGAGTAGATAATCAAAGTGGTGATGTATTGCAGTTCGACAATATGAGCAACCGTCCAATTGTTGGTACTTTAGATTGGAATTATTATTCGATTATTTTGGATATCCCAAAAGAAAGTGCAAGTATTTCTTTCGGGATGTTATTGCAAGGGGTGGGGGAAATCTGGATGGACAAATTTTCATTTGAAGAAGTAGATGAAAGTGTACAGACGACGAATATAGAGTTTTTTCCTGAGATGTTAGATGAACCAGTTAATTTATCTTTTGAAGAATTTTGATTAGAAAGGAGTACTAAAAAGTGAGATAGAATCAGTTTTGTTTCAGTTCAGTTCAGTTCAGTAGATCTATATGTATAGTAAACGGGGAGGTGATAGACCCCTTTCATATTAGAAGAGTCAGTTAAGTAAATATTAGGGGAATCGACACTAAACCAAGTATATGTGCCGTACCTATTTGAAAAGCACTTGCTGATTCTTCTACGTCTAATGTGTGTTCCATATTGAGCTGTTTGTCTTTTTTTTAACTTATCCGTCCTGCCAAGAAAGATATAGGAAGAAATGTTTTTATTTACATACATCCCAGCGACTGAACCGTAGCCGTCGTTTCGATATTTATAGTCGCACTATAAAGCGGGTCCACTCCCCATTTAATGAAGTAATGTGGGGCTGCATCAACATAATGGCGGCTATTGAAACCGATACAAATTCTACGGGCATGTTCATCAGACGTTAGTTGTTTAATACCAAATATTTGTCCACTTCTATACAAAACTGTTGGGAGTAAAATTTATCACAACCACATCAGTTAAGTCCGCAAAATTCTTCCCTAAGTAGTCTTCCATGACGGCTTTTTTCGCGTATGAGATGTTCTACCGGATCATACCCTTTATGTTTAATTTAACTTTAAGGCACCAAATAGCAGCACATACATTTTATCAAGTTGTTTTACTTGAGTTTTGATAGTAAGGCAATATTGTATTCATTTGTATCTTTCTCCTTTAAAATTTGTGTTTTCGAAGTATAGACACAGCTCGTAATAATATTGAAGCATCGTTAATATCTTTTTTATTCACTCATTCAAATTATCTTATTTGTTAAACATTCAAAGTTAAGGTAGTATTAATCTACTTATTCAAATATCTCTTGTATAAACAAACATGAACAAAATTCATTCTTAATGATTATTAGCCATCATTCATAATATATATTTCATAGAGAACGAATGAGTACACGATATAAATGAAAAAGATAAAATTACCGATGGAAGAAGTTTGTGTTCAATATCAACATGAAAAAACTTCTAAATGCAGCACGTGAAGTTTTTTTGAAGTCGGATTTGAGAAAACTACAATTGCTCAAATCATTAAGCAGGCGAAAACGGGTTATGGTACAGCTTATGTACATTTCAAAGGTAAAGACGATATATTGATTATGCTAATGGAAAATGTAATGAAAGAGTTTTTGGATTTAGCAGAAACTCCTTATAAGCCATCTTCAAAAGAAGAAGCAAAGCAACTAGTTTTGAAACAAGTCAGCTCCTTTTTGAATATGGCAAAAACGAATAAGAATATTATGAAAGTATTTTCAGATGCAATTGGCTTATCTCCTTCTGTAAGTAAAAAGTGGGATGAGATTAGGCAAGCTAATATTTATTTCATCACAAAAGATATTACATATGCACAAAATAAAGGACTGGCACGAACGGATTTGAAAGCTGAATTAGTGGTTAGATCCTGGTTCTTTACCAATGAAAATTATCAATGGGATATAGTTAGGGACGCAACTTCAGAAACGCTGGAGGAAATAGCCTGGACAATAACCACCATGTATATTGATGGATTATATCTGGACTGAAAAAGAACTATATAATCATCTGTTTATAAAAGGAGAATTCATATGATTGGATCTGTAAAAAAGGCCTGTCAAATAATCAGTTGCTTTTCCAATGAAGACCCGGCATTGAGAATTGGTGAGATTGCGAATAGACTGGGGTTGAATGTTAGTACAACACATCATTTAGTAAGCACACTTTGTAATGAAGGTGTATTGATGAAAGACAATAGGAAAAAGTATCGACTTGGCTGGAGATTGCTAGAGTGGAATAATCACGTAATGTTTCAGCAAGACGTTTACGATAAGGCCATGCCATTAGTGAAGGAATTGGTTCATAGATTTATCGGTACAGTTCATATTGCGATGTTTGACAAAGGGACGGTAGTTTTTGTTTTGAGGGTATCATCCCAGGATTCTACACCGACACAAACGTATATAGGATCTAGGAAACCAGCGTATGCCACAAGTTCTGGGAAAGTATTATTATCTTATAATCCAACTTATTTGCAAGAGACCATTGAGAGGGGTTTGTCATACGAGGCCCCAAATACAATTACAGATATTAATAAATTGAAAGAAGAATTAAAAACAGTCCGTAAGAATGGCTATTCTATCAGTAATAATGAAAATTCGGATGGGATGTATGGAATTGCAGCACCGATTCTATCTTATTCAGGGGAAATAATTGCCGCGGTTAATTTGGTTGGCCCTATATCTTATATGCAAGGTGGTGATCGTAATATGATCATCCAAAGCGTAATGAATACCGCACAGTCAATCTCAAAAGAGTTAGGCTATATTGAAGTTTAATGGGCGATAAAGTGGGGTTCTAGTTATGATAAAGGTCACTTTTAATTTCTTGGATAAAAAAATTAAGGATGTGTCTTAGTTATGAGGATAAAAGATTCCAAGATATTTGAATTAGAGTTTTTAAATTTTATTAACCATTATTTAAAAAGTATAGGAGGAAAAGGTCCTAAAAAAACTGAAGTTAGATTTATGGGTGATACAATTGTCTATTTTCTGCGTGGGATCTTAACGGAGCGAGAAAAAATTTTAATTGAAAATACAGAGGGAAAAAGAATAGTAATCGAATCAAGAAGATTGTTTTTAGAAATGGATAAAAAACATCGGATCGCTATGTTTGAAGAGTTTCTAGGATGCAAAGTCCTAGAGAACTATGAATCTTGGAATTTGGAAAAAGACTCGGCAATGGCTGTCTTAGTATTGGAAGACAATATTTTCAGGAGCTTATGAAAAAAATGTTTACAATTAACAGAACCTTTGGTATAGTGTGATTAACAATAAAAGCACACAGTTGCTCCTGTGTGCTCACTATTAGATGTAAGCAATGGGTGGTCTCCAAAAAAAGACAAACCATAGCTGTTATTGACTGTTCTCCATTGAACGGTCTTTACAGTTATGGTTTTTTGTTGTTCAAGATAGTAAAAAGGAGGTTGAATAACTTTTGAGTGGTATTATAGTTGAAAAAAATTTGGTGTTTGGTGAGACAGAAAGGGAATATTTGACGGCAGACATATACAAACCGTCTAATTGTATTGGGGAATTACCTATTCTTGTTTTGATTCACGGTGGTGCCTACCAGACGGGTTCAAAAGAGATGTATAAAGATTGGGGGGAGGATTTTGCTCAAGAAGGTTATTTTGTAATGGCGATCAACTATAGGCTATCCACCCCTTCTTACTCTACCTATCCGGGAGTTTTAGAAGATATGGAGATGGCCATGAATTGGTTAGTTTTTAATGCGAATAACTGGAAGATAGATGTTGGGAGGATTGGTCTAATAGGGGATTCGGCCGGGGCATACTTAGCTGCACTATTCGCCTTAAAAAACGAACCGTTTAGTTATACAATATGTTCAGTTATTGGTGTTTATGGAGTTTACAATTTACTAGAGGAGTGCATAAATCCTATTATTGAACGTGATAACAATATGTTTGAACGATTCCTTGGGTTACCCTTCAAAGGAAATGAAAAGGCTTTCATTGACGCATCCCCAATTACTTATATTAATAACGCAGTTAACAGTCCAACTTTTGATACGAAATTTTTCCTAATATTTGGTGGTGCAGATAAAGTCATAAACCCTATGCAATCAAAAATATTTTCTAAAAAGTTAAGTGAAGCAAACATTGAGGTTCAGATTGCGGAAGTAGAAGATAAGGGTCATTTTTGGTTTAATCAGTTACCTGGAATTGAGGGGGGGACTGTGAGTGATTATCCAAATAATATCCTTTATCCTAAAATAATTAGCTTTCTTAATAATAATGTTCAAAATGCCGAAAGTGGGAATTTTTCGAGGAAGCAATTAAAAGCATTATCTAATATTGAAAATTTAACGAGGTTAATTTAAATTGGGGGTAATAGAAAATGGAAATTAACTCAAGCGATGCAATAGATATTGACAAGAATCAGAAGGGAGAAATCATATCGGTTGAAAAGAAGCCTTTAAGTAAAGTTATGATTTTGGTGACAACTATTTGCTGGTTAGCTATTTTCATTGAAGGCTATGACTTAGTTATTTATGGTGTTGTATTACCAACACTTATGGATTCAAGTCAATGGGGACTTTCCCCAACCCAGGCTGGAGCAATGGGCAGCTATGCATTACTTGGGATGTTTATTGGATCATCTATAGGTGGTATACTATCCGATAAATACGGAAGAAAACTGGTGTTAATTGTATCTCTTACGCTATTGTCAATCATGATGATTTTGACGGCCTTAGCGAATTCACCAGAACTATTTGGTGTTTTTCGTTTTATTGCCGGATTAGGAATAGGTGGAATCGTCCCGGCTGCATCGGCACTGACCACGGAATATTCTCCAGCAAAATATCGTTCTTTGGTATATGTATTAATGTATACGGGTTTTGCTTTTGGTGGAGTAGCTGCTGCGATTTCAGGAATGCTGTTTATTGATAGCATGGGCTGGAGATTCTTATTTTTATTAGGTGCTGCACCCATTGTATTAGTCCCATTAATAATGAAGTATTTGCCGGAGTCTATTAAGTTTTTGCAAGCAACAAATCAGCGAACGAAAGCACAAAAGATTATAGAAAAATATCAATTATCAAATGTGATGATTGATGAAGAGAAAGCTGAAGGAAATTCTAGCAGTTTGGTAAGCATCTTTTCAAAAAATAACTTTGTACCTACCGTTATATTTAGTTTAGTTTATATAATGGCATTTCTCCTGATTTATGGAATGAATACATGGCTACCCAAAATTATGCAGCAGGCGGGGTACCCAATGAGCTCAAGTTTGGTTTTTTTGCTAATTTTTAATCTTTCCGCTGTCGTTGGTGGAATTATTGCCGGGGCGGCGGCTGATCATCTTCAACCCAAAAAAGTGATTAGCTTTACATTTTTTTTAGCGGCGTTAAGCATTGCATTACTTAGTATAAAATTCAACATTACCATCATGTATTTACTAATTGCGGTGGCGGGATTTGTGACAACTGGCACGACATTCGTATTAGCCAGTTATGTTATGAAACAATATAGCTCTCAAAATCGTGCAACCGCCATCGGAGTAACATCGGCAATTGGCAGACTAGGTGCCGTAGTTGGCCCAATACTAGTTGGAATCGTAATAAGTATGAATGTGGGTTTTCAGTTTAATTTTTATTTGTTTGCGGCAGTTGCAATTATTGCCTCTATGGTGATTTTGTTAATACCATCTAAAAGAGCCGATTGAATGTTTATCCCGCATTAACGGACAGTAGGATTGTTTCAAAAAGTCGAACCATAGTTAGTGTTGATAGTTCTTTATTGGACTATCAATACAGCTGTGGTTTTTTGTCTATTAATTCTTTCAAAGGTAATTCAAATCCTAAGTTGAATTACCTTTAGATTATTATGTATAACTTTTCATCAATCTACAAAAAAAATAATCTAAGGAAAAAGAAAACTATGAAAAAAGTTCAGATAATATTCAGTCTATTTCATATTGTGAAAAATTAATAGGGCGAGAGGTGACGTCATTTGTTAAATTTAGAGTACATTGTTAGGCATTGAAGGAGGGAATAAATGATGAATAGTAGGTCGGAGAATGATTATATTCAAGTTGTAAAATCTCGAAAACTGGGCGCTTCTTCGCATAGAAGGAACTTAACAAAAATAGAAGAGGAGCCAACTAGTTTATTCGATCTAAAACATAACTCTAACGATCAAGTGATTTGCGTTAATGAAGAATGTAAAAAATGCAAAATATGTTTGTTTGAATACACATAATTATGAGAATCTGATGGGGCTTAGACCACTATTTAATAAACAGATGATGGAAGGAGATAACTGTGCCAATTATTCAAGTTCAAGTATTAAAAGGTAGAAACAATGAACAAATTAAAAGCTTGATCGCAGATTTAACCGGTGCAACAGTGAGAAACTTATCTGTCAAACCTGAACAAGTAAGGGTTTTAATAACGGAAGTCACAGATACGCATTGGGGAGCTGGCGGGTTTACAATGAATGAAATTAAGAAGCAAAGAGATGAATTAATGGGATCAACCAACAAATTTCAGTGAATACCTCTATAACATAGTAAATGAATCAATTTCATAATAGCCATTTTTAAAAATGTGTAGAGTAGCCCCTTGATGATTTTCAAGTTTTTTAAAAATAAAATTTCGATGTAGTTAAGCTACTTGTAACGACTGTTGCTTCATTACTACTCTGA
>DYWT01000287.1 GCA_020742515.1 Sporosarcina psychrophila | reverse complement strand
TTACCCAAATTTTTAATTAAAAAAGATAAGGAAGTACAAGTCTGTATGAAAAATCGTAAAATAAAACTAATTTTAGTCTTATCTACTGTCTTGTTATTGTTGTTTACAAGTTTAAATGTCTTTACCTCATTCGTGAAGATGAAAAAGACGGTTGAAGAGTCAATGGCCAATCAAAGTCTTGTAGCAGCAGAATCCATTGCGTCTGCGATAGATAAAGAAACGTATCAGAATTTTTTGAAGAATCCCGTAAAAAACGAATATTATTGGGAATTAACAAACTACTTAGTTGATGCAAGAGAAAAACTGGGTGCATTAGTTGTGTATACATTAAAAATCGATAATCCAAAAGTATCGAACATAATGATAGGCGGATTACCGAAGGAATTAGACGATAGCTATAGCATTGGAGTGATTTGTACAGTACCCGAAAAGCAGGTCAAAAGAGCCTTTGAAGGAAATACATATGCTACAAATGTAATTGAGGATCCCGATCATGGCTCTTATCTTTCTGTTGGAGTACCGATAAAGGATGAAGCAGGAAAGGTCATGGGATACTTAGGTATCGATATTAGTGTTGATACACTTAATGATATTAAAAGGACAGTATTGAAAAGTAATATCCTTCTCTTCATCTTTAATGGTGTCTTTATTTTGGTCGTAATTGGATCCTTCTTATTATTGCAAAGATGGTATCAAAAAGAAGTGGCAAAGGAAGTCGGGTATACAGAAGATACATACCAAGCTGAACTTAAAACGTTAATCACTTCCATTTCTTCTTTAAGACATGATTTCACCAATCATATTCAGGTTTTACATGGACTACTTCAACTAGGGGAATCTAAGCAGGCTCAGCAATACGTATCATCTTTGTCAAAAGAAGTTCTGGCGATAGAATCACTAAAGTTAAATATAGATCATCCTGGTCTTTCAATCCTATTGCAAACAAAAAAACTGGCTGCACAAAACAATCATATTGATATGAATCTTACGGTTTCTCATGATGCATTCGATAAAATAAAAACAACAGATTTAATTATAATACTGTCAAATTTAATTGATAATGCAATTGAGGCAACAATTGCATTACCTAAAGCTGAACGTGAAATAACGATTAGCTGTAAAACGAATGTTACGCATTATGTATTTATGATTACGAATACTGGGCCTGAAATTATTGATCATGAACATATTTTTAAACAAGGATATTCAACAAAGAAAGCAGAACAAGGAAAGATTAGAGGGCAAGGTTTATTTATTGTGAAGGAAGTTGTGAATAGATATAATGGGAAATTCTCAATTGACTCAATAAATGAATTAGAGACTATAGCCATTGTGGAAATCCCTCTAAAGTAAATTTGAATGAAAGTGTAAACTCCCTACTACTAGTTGTGGGGAGTTTTTTCATTTGTCTCGCTGTTTATGCTACTAATTTTCTTATTTTGTGTTTTCTTAATATGAATGATTATTCAACTGTATTCCATATTCATGTCTAGTAGACATAACACCAACTTTCCCCGAAGTCGACATTGTTCCATTTAGCGATTCTTGCTTACCCAAACCATTAGGGAGTAAACCCCAAGTTAAAGGTCGGGCTCGAACAGCTGCATCCTTTGAGGTGTTATGTCAACCTCATGTGCATGGCGTATACAGAATGATCTCATGTAGTAAATCCAATTTCTTCTTCAACTGCTATGAAAATTAAATGCCAAACAAAAAGTGGAGCGTCTAGTTGTTGGTTCAGAATATTTTTTGGTTTAGGAGACTTCCGGTTCAGTGATTGTAAGTGATGGTTGCCTGTGCACCACACAATTCAAACACAAATCCGATTGTTGAAATAAACATGAAAGTTTCGTGCACCTAACAATAAAATAGGGGAGGGACGTCTGGGTGATGGGCAAATTAAAGACTGTATCGTCCCATATTCTAAAGGGCATGGACGCTAAGATTACTTCTGAAGAACGTACCCGGAAACGGTACGAAGCGATTCGACTTGAGTATTCCTATGGTTGACACAGGTACCTATTTTTATGGAACCTTTTTAGTATTAAGTGGTATTATTGTAATAGTTGGGAAAATGGATACATTAACGAGGTTACGACAACTGAGTGATTAACTTGGGGGGATATTATGAATGCAGACAATAGTATGATATCGGGATTTTATGAGGGGATTTTGATTACAATCAAGATGTTTATGACATCTAGTGCGTTTCCGGTTGTCGTCCTATTCGTGATTTTGTGGATTATACTGCAGTGGAAAATGCCGGTTATTAAAGGGAATTATGGGGAGTGGGTTGTAAAGACCAAGCTTCGGAAATTAGGGGATGCATATACTGTCTTCCATGATGTTTATATTCCGAATGGTGAGCGGGGACTGACACAAGTAGATCATATTGTGACATCCGTGTATGGCGTGTTTGTCATCGAAACGAAACATTACAGCGGTTGGATTTTTGGTGATGAATTTAAACCATATTGGACACAAGTACTATATAAACAGAAAACAAAAATGTACAATCCAATCCGGCAAAATTACGGCCATGTTCAAGCTTTGCTTACCTACATAGGACAAGAAGAAATGCAGGATGTCTGTTCCATCATCGCATTTTCACCCAATTCTACTTTTAAATTCAATAAGGGTTTCACCTCAGCACATGTCATACAGTTCCCTGATCTTCTAACAACAATCAGCCAGTACAAGGAGCAGCACATTAGTGAGGATACCGTGAAGGGGATCAATGAAAAGCTCGCAGAACTTTTGGCTTTAGATAAAAATGACAGGAAATTTTTCAAGGCTGAGCACATGCAATCGATTCGAAAAGCGAAAGATGCCAAGCAGACGGCACGTTCACATACGAGCCGTGCGAAAAATATATCCAAGCAAGATGCCTCGCGATTATCTACTGCTTGTTCGAAGTGTAATGGACAGTTGACCCTTAAGACAGGTAGATACGGAAAGTTTTACGGTTGCAGTAATTATCCTGATTGTCGGTATACGGAGAATGTGAATGTGGATTAGCAGCGGCGAAGTGTTTGATTTTGTTAGGTATCAAGTCTAGATAGATTGAAACTCGAACAAGATTGGGCACAACAAGTATAATTAGGTCCTGAATAAACTAATTATAGATTTCAGATGAATATAGTTTTGTGTTTTTATAGTTAAGATTATTATAAAGTGAGGGAATATGAGTGCTAGGGACTTGTGCTGCACTATTCAGTAAATACAATGCGATTCTATAATAATACAAAGTAAATCAATACCTATACGGTTTTACTTCTCTATTTGTATTATAAATTTATAATGTGAATTGTTCGTCATGGTTACAGGCTGCCTGTAACCACACAGTTTCGGAGAAATAGTAGTTGCCATGACAGAAGATGATGAAGCTACTGTTAAACGTTACTTTAAAGAGACATCATACTTCCGTTTGCAACCTGAAAATTCATCTATGGAACCAATTATCGTTGATCAAGTAACAATCCTAGATAAAGTTGTTGGTGTATATCGTCATATTCAATAGTATTATATATACTTGATAATTGTCTTGGAAACACGTATGATTACTAAGAGCCGATATCATATCTAAACGAAAAGTGGACATTTTCGTTTAGATTATCGAAAAAACCCCCTTTACCTTTATGGTTGAGGGGGTTTTTCTTTGTGCGCCGAGCATGGACGTAGTCTATAGGATGCAAGTCCTGTATAAAGACAAGCATGAGTACCATTTGGGACAAAAAATAATACCACTTCGGACAAAATCTAGTACCATCTCTGCCACAGTGATGGCTGTCTGTGAACCACACAATTCAAATTTGTTCCTTTCATGGAGCAAATCTGATTGTTGAAACAAACATGAAAGTTTCGTGCACAGGCATACACCACTCATTCACGACTGCGGTTCTTTCGACCGTGCACGATTCTTTTATCCCCGGGTGCTTTCATCGTAGAATATTGGGAATGCCGAATCCAATCGTCAATTAGTGGAAATGGTGCTCAAATCAAGCAGTTCTTTACTCTGCCCCAAGGCTTACTAGTATACTTAACTGAGGATAGAACTCATTCGTATAATTGTGTTTAGAAAAATACAAAGTATAGAAATCAATTGAATTTACTAATAGAAAGTGGGAAGATACGTGGCAATTATTCAAGTGTCTCAGCGAGAAGGATCCAACTATCAAACCATTCAGGTTGCAGTAGAGGCAGCTCTACCAGGAGATATAGTGGAAGTTGATGAAGGTGTTTATTATGAACATGTATCAATCGATAAGCTACTCGTTCTTCGAAGTTCAGAAGGTGAAGCGAGCTCAGTTCGTCTAACAGGAAGTGTACGTATCGCGACAAAGGAAGAAGTGCGTATCGAATCAATCAGTATTGGAGGAGGCACTGGTCCAGTGGACTATGGTTTACATATCGAATCAGGAGATGTAACGCTTCACCACTGTCTTTTCGCTGAGATTCAAGGAGTTGCAATGCGAGTTGGTGCAGCTGCAAAAGTATCCGCAGAGCATTCGATCTTTCAAAAAAACATACAAGGGATTGAGGTATTAGGGCGTTTGGCTTTGTTCGAATGCATAGTAGAAGACACGATCAAGTCTGCACAAATTAGTGTGCGCGCGGGAGGAGAAGTCGCGGTAACGAATTCCGGAATTTTAAGTGGGCAAGAAGAAGGCCTTTGCTTGTATGAAACGAGTCGAGCAACAATCACCAAAAGTTCATTCATCGGAAATCGCGGGGTTCAACTTCGTTTGGAACAAGACAGTTCTATGGACGTAGAAAGTACAAATTTTTATTTTGGACATGTCCAAGGAATCTATTGTGATCAATCTAAGGGTGTCCTGAAAAATTGTGTCTTTAAAAACCAAACTTTGGAGCATGTAGCATTTACGAATGGATCCCATATCCAAGTCGAGGCAAGTACGTTTGAAAATGGTGAGGCTGAAGGAATGCACGTCAGGGGTTCATCAGTTGAGCTATCCGACTCGCAGTTTAAAAACCAAAAAGGGGACCAAATTTCCTGTAACGAACAAAGCAAACTTGCGATTACAAAAACCCAGATCCTTTCGGGTGAGTCTAGAGGAATTGTCTCCGAAAATTCCACGTGTACACTTATCGAATCTGAAGTGAAGTACAATCAGATGACGCAACTCTCTGCGTTTACTCAAAGCGTGTTCACGATTCTGGGTTGTGAAATTGAGAGTGGAAACAATAAAGGAATTTACGTGACAAGTAGTCAAGTGACTATTTCGGATTCTCTTATTAGCCATCATAGTGGTGTACAGATTTTTGCTTCTGAACAATCGGAAGTAATTCTGTCAGCGACCGAAGTAAAGAGTGGGGATAGTGCAGGGATAGTTGTGAAAGATTCCAAGTTGACGGCAGCCAATTGCATCATCTTCGGTCATAAGGGATCCAACGTTTTACTCAGTGCTGCGGCTAAAGCAGAAATTACCGATTGTAAAATATCGAGTGGCGATAAGAACGGCATACTTGCAGGTCCTGAAGTAGTTATTTCAGTAGAACGGTCCATTTTGTTCAATCATAAAAGGCCACAAATAAGAGCAACGGAATCTGCAGAAGTCTTTATAACGGAGTGTGAAATCTATGACGGTAAATCGTCAGGAATCGTCTTGAGTCAGGTGGAGCGTACTGAAGTGACGGTAACTCGAGTACATGGTCATCGGGATGATCAAATCATCTTGCAAGATTGTTCGGATGCTGTATTCACTGGGGTGCAAGTGATGAATGGTAAGAAGGCTGGGCTGAGACTCGAGCGTTCGGTTCCGGTTCTTAACGACTGTTCTTTAGAGAACAACCAAGCAGGAGATTTAGTCCGCTTTGATGACAGTGTTCCTGTGCTCACCAATACGGACTTGCAGGTTCCACCAATCACTAGTAAATTAGGCGGCAGTGCTGGACATTCCTCTACTGTAGATTCATCACCTCCTGATCAGGTGGATGTTTTCATGAATGGTTTGAACGGGTTTATTGGACTGGAAGATGTGAAAAACAAAATCCAAGAGTTTAAAAACGTAAGCGACATTAACCAATTCAAATTAGAGCGTGGAATGAAAGCTAATCCGATGGTAGCGCCTCATATGGTCTTTCAAGGTAATCCGGGTACTGGTAAAACGACAGTCGCTCGGCTTATAGGCAAGATTTTTAAGGAACTAGGTTTATTAAAGACAGGCCACGTAACTGAAGTGAAGCGGGAAGATCTCGTTGGAACGCATGTTGGTGAATCAGAAGAACGAACGAAAGTAATTATTAAGGAAGCTATGGGTGGCGTCCTCTTTATAGACGAAGCGTATACGCTTGCAGCAGGGGGCAATTCTAGTAAGGATTTCGGTAAAAAAGTAATTGAAACGTTGCTTCCTGCAATGGAAAATTCTCGCGGTGAATTCATTGTCATCGCGGCAGGCTATACCGAAGAAATGAGCCGTTTCCTAGCGTCTAATCCAGGATTGAAAGATCGTTTTACTGAAAAGATTCACTTTCAAGACTATACACCAGATGAGTTGCTTCAAATCTTCTTAAGCCAGTGTGAAGGAAGCTATGTGCTTACTCCTGCTGCCAAACAAGCAGTTTATGAGGAGTTCGTGGAACGTTATCGTATGCGCGATGAAACATTTAGTAACGCTCGAATGGCACGTATACTATACGATCAAATCGGGCTTGCGCAGTCGATGAGAATTGCGAAACTTCCGCGTGAAGAGTGGACGGAAAAGGTATTGACGACGTTTGAAGAACAAGACGTTGTACAAGCGGTACAAGAGCGTGGAGTGAAGACGTACGAAGTTCCAATCGATGAAGTACTACTCGCCCATAAACGTGCAGAACTCCATCAGTTTATCGGCCTTGGTTCTGTGAAGGCTGAAATAGATAAAATGATTGAATTAATGAGATACTACAAACGAGAAAATCATTCTACGGAGAAATTGATGAACCACACGCTGTTGATTGGTAAACCAGGGACAGGTAAAACCGAGGTCGGTCGTGTGCTCGCTGGTATTTATCAAGCGCTTGGATTATTAGAACGAGGCGATCTGATTGAAGTAGATCGCAGCGATTTAGTCGGTAGTCATATTGGTGAAACGGAGAAGCTGACAGCCGGGCTGATTGAACGAGCGATGGGTAGTGCGTTATTTATTGATGAAGCGTACACACTTGCGAGTGGTGGAGAGAATGACTTCGGAAAAAAAGTAGTGGACGTGTTGCTGAAAAAAATGTCCGATCGACAAGGCGAGTTCCTATTAATTGCCGCAGGGTACGAAAAAGAAATGAATCGTTTCTTAGACAGCAACCCCGGACTCCGTCGACGTTTCGGACTAACGTTCCATTTTGAAGATTATACACCAAAGGAATTAATGGAGATTACCGACCTCTATAGTAAAGGGTACGGCATAACAGATGAAGCAAAGAGTGCATTAGTTCGTCACTATGAAGAGATTTATGCGCGTAGAGATAGTCATTTTGGAAATGCCGGTCTTGCTAAAAAAATAGCGAAAGAAATGACGCGTAAAGTCGATTATCGAATGGCTGTGGCGAGCAATAAACAAAATAGGCTTGCGCTCGAAAAAGAAATTACGAAGGATGATTTAGTTTTGTTGGAGAGTTGAATGATTTGTTGTTTAATTTCAGGTACCTGATACTATTCCGACGATTAACTACAATTACATATTTTAAGGCGTGGATTAGGTATTTACTATAATATCTAATCTTCTTTGCTTTTTTATTCAATTGTGTGAATTGTTCGTTGTACCAATTAGTAGAGTCTCTGCTTTCTGACTTTGTAACTTTTTTTATTAAAATAGTGAAACGAACAAGACTTAATGATCCATATCATAAAGTTCTTACCGATTCACAAAAGGAATTAACTAAAGGCATGGAAGTTGGAGATTCAATCAATATTAAATGGCCACACCCAGAAGGATTTATATATCCAACAACACTAGTGTTGCATTAAAATATATTCAATATAAAAAGTTCCCGAAATGTTCACTAACTTTATTTTCTGCATAAAAAAATTCCTTTATAATGGATAAAGTCAGGTGGTAACCCGTCCAAATCCACTAAAAAA
>DYWT01000286.1 GCA_020742515.1 Sporosarcina psychrophila | reverse complement strand
TTGTTAAACGCTTCTTCCAATGATGTGGCAGCAACACCAAGCACATCGAATGAGCGTAAAACATCCTCTGTCATCCGCTCTTCCGTTTTTAATAGAATATCAGCTGTTCTATTTTCTTCATCTGTAGAGACTGGACGTATTCGATTGATGGCCGCTGTTGTCGGATTAGGGGAAACCGGCAAAACATTTTCACCAATTAAAGCATTAGAAAAGGATGATTTTCCAGCACTGAAAGCACCGAATAACGCAACAGTAAACTCTTGTCCATCAAGTCGGTCCGCTTTTTTCCGTAGGTAATCGGCTGTCTCAAGAAAACCCGGGATTTTTTCAACCGAATTTGCGATATGGATGGCATGGCGAATCACATATTCCGAGTCAGAAGCATTTGCTTCCGGTTCAAGTTGCTTGGTTTCCTCCTCCCGTCCAAGTGGTGTCTCAAGGCTAATCACTTCCTCATTGAATTCGACGATTTTGAGCGTTTTCTGTGTTTTCCATTGTTGAAGGAGTTCTCTGACCTCTATTGACGAGCCGACGATTTCGTTTCCAAGACTATCCAATTGGGTTTCTACGTCACGCACTTGTTGAATCGCATTTAACTTCTCGCTCAGTCGGTATACTTTTTGCTCGAGAATGCCCACATTGTCATTACCAGCTATTAACGCTGTTTGGGCCATCTTGTGTTTCCACTCCTCGGTCATCCTCCGGAAAGCGTTTAGTATCGTTGTTTTCATACGTTCAGAATAATTGAGGACAGTGTCACCGGTAATAACGTCTGAAACATTGAATTCTTTTTCTATATCAGTAAACGGAATTGTCATATTGATTTCGTCAATCGCAAGGGATCTTTCATCCGTCAATATGCCCGCTTCTTTCAACGACTTTTTCATAAGTGTTTTCAAATGAACTTCAATCTGTGCATGCACAAGTTTTCCCATATTATCGGCAAGCGCATTTTTTCGCCTTTCCTTTTCTTCTATCGTCTTTTTCGCACCGAACAAAATACCAACTTTAAATCGGGAAGACAAAGATTCCAAGTAATCTTTCAATAATTCGCGTGTTTCATATGGAGTTATCGCTGCACTTTCTAATAAGCTGTTTCTTGCCTTTTCAAATGTTGAGGAAAATGCATCCCCGGAGAGAAGCTTCAGCATTTTTTTTGATTCTGCTGCCTCTTCTTTAAGCTCAGCTTGCTTAGTCCATTCATCTTCTGAAACAATCTCGGCAAACGTGTTTTTGCGTTCTTCAATTTCGTCAGATAAAAATTGAGCATGCTCATCTTTTAATTTTAATAACGTTTGCTTAGCATTGTCGACGAATCGATCTTGCCAGTTTTCCATAGATCCATCAATAATCGCTTTTACACTGCTAAAATCACTGTTTGGATGTGCAAGATCTTTCAACGATGTATAAAAAATGCCTTTTGGTATGACACCCCACATTTTAAATGAATCCTCAACCGATTTTTTAAAATCGGCAAATGATAATTCACTATCGCGGTGTTTATCGATTTGGTTAATGATTAAATAGACGTTATCATTGTAGCGCATTAATTCTTTTGTGAAACGGAAATTCAACTCCGATTGCACATGATTGTAATCCATCGTATAAAAGACTAAATCTGCGAGATGAAGTGCTGATTCTGTTGAAAGCCGGTGCGCATCGTCTGTTGAGTCAACACCAGGCGTATCCATAACAGTAATCCCTTCCGGTAAATTCGATTCCGTATGCCCAATTTCAACGAGCGAAACAGCCACGCCGTCCTTGCTGAACGACTTGACAGCAGCCGGGAATCCATGACCTCCGTATTTTACTGCTGTTCCGTCCGTATGGTGGATAATAGCAAAATCCGTCGCGGTTTTTCGTACTTTTACAATATTGGCGCTCGTCGGTATAGGGCTTGAGGGCAGTAAATCTTGACCAGTTAGCGCATTAATCATAGATGATTTACCGGCAGAAAAATGTCCCGCAAATCCAATCGTATATTCTTTGTCTATTAGTTTTTTGGCGAATAGCGCCGTCTTCTCAAAGCGGTTTTCATCTTCATTTGTTTTAAAAAGTAAACTGTAGGTCGCGGCTTGTTCTAATAACTTCTCTAATTCTGGCATTTATCTTTCGATCCCTTCATCAATTGCTCTTTACATCATACCATTTTTCGGACCTCGTATTATTAACAAAGTTTTTTAATGCAAAATTTGTCGATTCTTGTTTTACTATATCTTTCTTCATGGTATAATCGACCCACGATATCATTTCTGAAAGGCGGAAGCTTAAATGAGCACTTCTAAAAATGTACAAATGATTTTAAATGGTACAATTTCTTCACTGACAAATGTTATTCCAGTAAAATTGGACGTCCTTGCTCCGTCGATTACCGTCCAACCATATGAACAAAAAGAGATTAGCGTCTTAATAGGACTAGTCGGCGGTATAAAAGGAAGACTTATTATTGATACATCGATAGAAGACATCAACACAATTGGACAAGCGATGTTCGGCATGTCTATTGAAGGTGAAATGATTGAATCATTCACAGGTGAACTCGGTAATATGGTTGCTGGAAATCTATGTACTCTATTAGAAAAAGATGGGCTTATCCTTGATATCTCCCCTCCGACTGTCATGACAGGGACAACGAAATTTTACGGCTTCAAGCAGGCATTTAAGTTGCCCGTCAAAATTGACGGCGGTGGAATGTTAACTATCCTTCTAACAATTGATGAAAATTAACCTAAAACAGTCCCTTTCCCGGATTATGCCCGGCTAAAGGAACTGTTTTTATTTTTATAAATTATATAAATTTGTATACTTGTCAGACAAATAATCAGCTAAGTATTTGGCATTCAATCCTTCACCTGTCGTGTCTTTAATAATTTCAAGCGGTTGTTTCATTTTACCAAATTTATGGACATGTTCCGTTAACCACTCTAAAATCGGGTTAAAATCACCGGTTTTACATAGTTCATCGAAGTTAGGCAAATCTTTCAGCATGGCAACTTTCAACTGGGCAGCA
Source organism: Sporosarcina psychrophila (assembly GCA_020742515.1). GTDB lineage: Bacteria > Bacillota > Bacilli > Bacillales_A > Planococcaceae > Sporosarcina > Sporosarcina psychrophila_B. Next base: position 18,568 of record DYWT01000286.1, on the reverse strand, counting down.
TACATATAGCCGAGCGCGTAGGAAGGGAAATAACCGAATGATCCTCCAGCCCAGTGGACGTCTTGAAGAATCCCTTCACCGTTATTTTCCGGTCGGATACCCAGATAGTCCTCATATTTATCATTCCAGATTTGAGGAAGATCTTTCACTTCGAAATCGCCGTTGAAGATCCCTTTTTCAATTTCATAACGAATCATGATGTGAAGTGGATACGTCAGTTCGTCTGCTTCAATTCGTATGAGGGATGGTTTTGAGACATTGATTGCACGCAGGAAGTCCTCCAGTGTTACACCTTCAAACTGTTCAGGTGAGTGGCTCTTTAATAAATCAAAGTTATACTTCCAGAAGTTTTCATTATGCCCGACGAATTGTTCATAGAACAATGACTGGGATTCATGGATTCCCATCGAAGTTCCATCTGCAACTGGCAGTCCTTCAAGTTCTAGATCGATGTTTTGCTCGTAAAGAGCATGTCCACATTCATGAATGGTGCCAAAGACAGCAGAACGGAAATCATTTTCATCGTATTTCGTTGTAATTCGGACATCGCCTATATTGATGCCTGTTGCAAAAGGATGCACAGTCTCGTCCAAACGGCCCGCTTCGAAATCATAACCAAGTTGCTTCAATATTGCATGACTGAATGTTTTCTGAGCTTCTTTCGGAAATTGTTTGAATAAAAATGACGTATCAGGTTGGTTGCCTGATTCGGAGATTCTCTTCACAAGAGGCACGATTGTTTCTTTTAATTGGCCGAATACCTCATCAATGATATCCGTTGTCATCCCCGGTTCATACTGATCAAGCAATGTATTATATGGGTTGCCATCTTTCTCGCCCCAATAGCCAATGAACTTTTTTGTCGTAGCAATAATTTTTTCAAGATATGGAAGGAACATGTCAAAATCTGCTTGTTCTTTTGCTTCTTCCCATGCGGATTCCGATTGAGAAGTCAGAACGACAAATTCGCGGTATTCCTCTGCGGGAATTTTTTTGCTTAGGTCGTACTCTTTTTTCACTTCTTCAACAGTTTTCAACAAAATCGGGTTAAGTGTGTCTCTCCTATTGCCTAATTCTTCGAGGTAGCCACCCATTTCCTCTGAAACACTCATTTTAAATAACTCTGTCGACAAAGTACCGACCGCTTCCGATCTTGCCGGAATTCCCTTTTTCGGTGCCCCCGTGCGCATATCCCAATACATTATCGAAACGGCTTCCGAGTATGCGCTCATTTTTTTAAGCAAAGCCACAAATTTCTCTTCTGTTGACAAATCTTTTCCCCCTTACTTAATGCTTAGACCTTTATATTAACATAATTCGGTCAACTCATATATAGTTGTTGAAATAAAGAATTCCATCGAATTTGCTATTGCGCTTAGGGAAGCCTCTAGCATTAAGATATGAAAAGGTTGTACAATAAATGACGTTGGTGAAAGAAAATCCCCATCCCTTTAAAAGGAGATGAGGAGGATCTTCACTAACGTCATTTTTTTATAAATATATTGGATAAGGTAATCCTACTACCCGCTGATTTCCGTTCCAAGCGGACGCTTTCCGCGGGCACGGCCTCAGCCGCTTCCCTCGCTGCGCTCAGTCCAGGGTCTTCAGCTCGCGCTGTTCCCGCTGGAGTCGCCGCTTTCCACTTCAATCAGCTGGAGAGTCTAGGTAAGATAAATTCCCTTTATATAAATAGAAAACAAGTGAGATTCCCTATAGAATAGAAGTCGACTAAAACCATCATCCAAGAGGGAACTCACTTGTCTCATTCTAATTGTATTAAATCTTTACTTGATATTCAAGACCCAAACATTACTTTTGATGAAGATTGTGTAAAGGAAGGAACTTATAAAGGGAAAAGGTGTAAATATATTTCTGGAAAGTTATCATATACCCCCACACATTGTGGACAATGTGGTGTGAAAAACACCAACTTTACAGTCTATAAAAATGGCACACAATTATCTAGAATTACATTGCCCATTACAGGCGTAAATCCGACCTACCTACTACTACAGAAACAACGTTTCATGTGCCAAGCCTGTCAAAGCAGTTTTACTGCTAAAACGCCTATTGTTCAAATGAATTGTTTTATTTCACAAAATGTGAAAGCACAAGTCACACTTAAATCCGCCGAAGCACAGTCACTTACGTCTATCGCAAGGGATTGTTCTGTATCACCAACAACTGTTCAACGTCAAATCAACAAGGCCGCAAAACAATTTATCCCGCACTACAAGGCGCTACTCAAGCACCTTTCTTTTGATGAGTTCAAATATGCAAAAGATGCAATTGCCTTCGAATATATAAATGCGGAATCAGGCAACATATTGGATATCCTAGATCGACGTGACAATTTCACGATTAACAATCACTTTATTGTGAACTACAGTTTAACGGATCGTAAACGTGTGGAAACCGTAACGATTGATATGAATGCAGGTTATGTAAGTGTGATTAAAGAATTATTTCCAAATGCGAAGATTATCATAGACCGCTTCCATTTGGTTCAGTTGATTAATCGTTCCATGAATAAGTGTCGTATCCAGGTTATGAATCAACTTAAAACGTCTAGTGGAGATGATATGAAGAAATATCGTCGCCTTAAGCGCTACTGGAAGCTATTATTAAAAAAACATTCAGATTTATCCAGCGTAGAATATAAGTATTATTCATTGTTTGGACAACGTACAGGGCAAAGTATTGTAGATGAGATGTTAGAATATGATCCTGCACTAAAAGAGAACTATGAACTTTATCAAGAATTAATGGAATCCATGTCAAATAAGGACTTCGGAGCACTATCGTCTTGTTTAACAAATCCTGTTCCATCTGCAATTTCAAATTATATGAGAACAAGCTTGAAAACGTTGAGAAAACATCTTCCATTTATAGAAAACAGTTTTATTTACCCCTACAATAACGGAAGAATTGAAGGGAACAACAATAAGATCAAGGTATTGAATCGTGTCGCCTATGGATATAGAAACTTCCAGAACTATAGAAAACGAATTCTGTTACACTTCAGGTTAAAACCATCGGTTAAACAGCAGGAACAAGGACAATTCCATTTTGACGCTGCGTAACATTTATGAGGATTTAATAGGCTTGAAAATCTTTTGTCTATTTTTATTTAATTTCCAAGTGCAATACTAGTTGTTTGGAGTGCAAGATGGCGACTCCAGCGAAAGCCGTCACGTAGAACGGCTTTTGCGAACAAAAGCGAAGCGTTGAGAGCAGGATGCCTTAATTTCCGCAAAAAACGCAGAAATACGGCAAATCGAACCCTACGCTGTTCGATTGGCTGAAGCCGTGCCCGCGGAAAGCGTCCATCTGGAACGGAAAACAACGGGATACATGGAGGACTATATGAAAAAGGACTATCCTAAAAAATCAGCTTTACTGACTTCTTGGATAGCCCTACAATAACTAAATTATGGTTGGCTACTATCCTTCGCCAACGTCATTTGACAAAGAACCTATGAAAAGACCCCTCCATCACTGGAAGGGTCTTCGAAATAGTTTTACTCACTCATCTTCATTTGAACAGGGAAAATACCTTCAATTTCAGCCTTCATTCTCTGTTCTTCTCCTTCTAGCAAGAGATGAACTGTCCCAGAATCGGCAGATGTCCGTATAAGACGGCCTGCGCCTTGACGTAACCTTAGCAGCATGAAAGGTAAATCCACCTCACGGAAAGAATCCTTGGCATGCTCTCGTCTTGCGTCAAACAATGGATCCGAAGGCGGTAATGGCAAGTCGTAAATAATAACACGTGTCAATGCATCTTGGGGAATATCTAGCCCTTCCCATAAATGATAGGAACACAAGACAGGCACTTTCTTCTGTTGGAAGTCACGCACAATAGAAGACAATTCTCTTTCACCTTCAAATGCGATTCGATCTTGCCACACGGCGGGAACCTGTTCTTTGAAATGATTCATTGCCCGTTCTGACTTGAAAAGAATCAGCGTTTGCTCTCCATCCTCCAGTAGTTCAATCGCTCGTTCCGCTTTACCGCCAGCCTTTACATCCGTTGCAAACACTTTCATCACAGCATCATAATCAAACGGAGACTCCACCGAAAATGACAGGTAATCTTGAATGCCAAGACCATCTGCCAAATAGGTAAATGTTTCTCCGACAGATAATGTAGCAGATGAGAAAACGATTGGGGTGTTGGATGAAAACAGTTTTTCTCTTAAAATATCGGTTACAAGACGCGGCATAATAACCAGTGTGGATTCACCTTCACGGCTTTCAAGCCAATCTACTGCATCATTTTGAGATGTGAAAAGGTCCATTGAATAAATATATTGATCGAGATATTCCTCAACCATTCTCAGATCATATGCGGGAATGATGTATAGTTCACCTTCAAATACGAATTCTTCAAGAAGCGCATTCGAGATTTTTACAACCTCTTTTCCAACTTCCAGAAGCTCAGGTGTTTTTTCAATCGCTTTCCGGTCGTTTTCCGTTGTATCCGCAAGCACTTCAAGCAATGCGAAAAATGCTTCATGCGAATCAATTAAACGTTCCATAAGTTGCAGCGTCGTTTCCCTAATACCATCGACCATGATTCGTTCCAGCAGATTCAACAAGGTACTGTTCTGTACTTCATATGTCAATGCACGCTGAGCCGAATACTCAAGAAGATGGCCTTCGTCAAAGACAATCATCGATGGTTCCGGTAATAACGGTAATTGCCCTTGTCTTTTACGGGAATCTTTTGTCCAAATATGCTCCATATAGAAATCATGCGAACAAATAACAAGTTCAACAGATTCCCGGTAATGGTTGCGGTGGATTGTCTGCCCGCATCGGTTGCGAAGATCACATGCAGCGCATTGCTGGATTGGATGGAAGTTCACAGTCTTCCACTCTTCGTCGCTTAAATCTGGATAGTCCGAACGTTCCCCGTAAGGGCTTATAGATTGCAAAGAGGCAGTGCCATAGACGAAATCTGGAAGCTCATCTGCTACTACATCGACATAATCTTCATCAATTGTATTACCGGCCTCTTCCAAACGTTTCAGACAAAGGTATTGGTCACGTGATTTAGCTAAGCGTACATCGATGTTTAGTCCAAGCGCTTCACTAATCTTCCGAATATCGCCATCCTCTTTTACAAGTTGGTCAATGAGCGTCTCATCTGCACATGAAATGAGCGCCGGTTTGCCAGTATAGCGAGCGTAGGCAATTGCAGGAAGAAGGTAAGCAATTGTTTTTCCTGTCCCCACACCTGCTTCTGCGAAAAGGACTTTCTTTTCTTTTAGCGCTTGTTCGATTTGGAACGCCATAAAAATCTGTTCATCGCGGCATTCAAATCCCTTTTCAGTCAAGTCATCGTACAACGTATCCCCTATCCAGTCGTTCAATGACTCATAGAACGATTTTTCTTTTGATAATGGGAATGGCATCTTGCTTTTCATCATTTACCCCTTCCTATTTACATGCAAAAGGAAGAGGAGTTTCCCTCTTCCGCATTCTATCAATTATTGACGTTGTCCCCAGAACTGATACAAATCTGTTCTGATGAATCCGTTAAACAGTTTTCTCTTTTTCGTCGCTTTGTGACCGTACAATTTTTCGAAATTTTCTAATGAGGATAACATGTAAACAGACCATGAAGGATAGTCTTTCATTACCCTTCCAAGTTCATGCGTAATTTCTTCAGCCTCTTCAATTTCACCGAGCCGTTCGCCGTATGGCGGATTCCCGATCATAACACCATTCAAGCCTTCGACAGCTAAGTCGCGTACATCACCTGTTTGGAACTTGATTAAATCCACGAATCCGGCTCCAGCAGCATTTTCCTGTGCTACTTTTACCATTCTCGGGTCATAATCGAAACCTGTAATATCAAGCGGCTGGTCGTATTTTGCAAGATCTTCCGCTTCTTCGCGAACTTGATCCCAAATATTTTTGTTAATCCACGGCCACTCTTCACTTAAAAATTCACGGTTGTATCCAGGTGCAATGTTTTGCCCAATCATTGCGGCTTCAATTGCAATTGTTCCAGAACCGCAAAAAGGGTCAACGAAAGGACGATTCGGATTCCAGCGTGATACTTTTACAAGTGCCGCCGCAAGTGTTTCTTTCAAAGGTGCATCCCCTTGCGCAAGCCGGTATCCGCGTTTATGCAGCCCAGTTCCACTTGAGTCAATCGTCAATGTCACTTTATCTTTTAAAATCGATACTTCTAATTTAAATAAAGGGCCTGATTCGTCAAGAAATCCAATTCTTTTATAAGCGATTTTCAAGCGTTCAACAATCGCTTTTTTTACGATGGCCTGACAATCAGGCACACTGTACAAAGTTGATTTCACAGATTTACCTGCAACCGGAAACGCTGCGTCAACTGGCAAAAAACGTTCCCATGGAATCGCTTTAGTCTGTTCGAATAAATCATCAAATGTCGTAGCTTCAAATTCTCCTGCAACAATACGAACACGGTCCGCTACTCGGAGCCATAGATTCGTTTTTGCAATTGCCAATTCGTCGCCTTGAAAATAGATCTTCCCATTTTCCGAAGTCGTTTTAAATCCCAGTGCTTTTACTTCATCTGCTACGATTGATTCGAGCCCCATTGCCGATGTTGCCACTAGTTTAAATTCAGTCATGCACTTCCAACTCCAATCCTATACCATCAATCATTTCAATGAATTTTGTGCGGTTTTCATTATATACGTTGAAGTAAAGATTTCCTACAAATACACTATAGCACTTTGGTGTACTCGCCTTCACTCGGTATATACACCTTATTCAATACTTCAACTTATTATAGTTCCATCTTTGCCAATGAATTTTCATTCTATTAACTAAACTATATATATTGAAATAAAAAATTTCATTGAATTCGCTTCGGCTCCCCCTGTTAAGGCGCCTTCGCTCAGTTTATATACATATTCATTGGTTCCACATATAACTCTTAATTCTCCAAAAGAAAAGCTCCCCATCTTATTGGAGAGCAATCAATTTAAAAATAATACCATAGGTAATTCGATAAGCCATGTTTTGTTCCCGCGTACTCAAACGGCTTGCGCCTCGTACTTAGGGTGGTAATCATCTATCTACAGGTATACACCTGTCCCTTCCTAAGTTCATTTCCTTCGGAAGAGTGCCCCTACCATAGTTTGGGTTTCTCACTCGTGGGGTTTACCGCGTTCCATCTGACCCGTTTCCGAGCCAGCTACGTCACTGTGGCACTGTTCAGGGAACCTCATCCATATCCGAAGACTTAGGATTTATTCCCGCCGTCAACGCGCGTTGCGCGTTGCCACGGCTTATTCTTTCGCCGAGCACGAACACTACGGTCATCTCAGAACCGTGTGAGCATGGACTTTCCTCTACAACATAGGACGTTGCAGCGATTACCTGAATTCACACTATGATATTTTCAGTATACCGTACTTATGTTTCATTTACAATATATTATTCCTGATCAAAGAGCTTACTTCCAAATACATGCTTTTCCAGATTAGAAATACGCTTCAATATATCAAAGTTCGTCGTTCCGGCACTTCCTGCTGCAGGACGTTTTTGTGCAGAGTCAAGTTCTCTGTGCATGCGTTCATTTTCAGTACGTAATTCCGCAATCGTCTTTTTAAAAGCTTCATAGTCATGAATAATATCATCAAGAAAAAGGTCTACTTCTTCCTGATTATAGCCGCGAAGGCCGGTTTTGAATTCTTTCTCAAGAATCGTTTTAGTATCTAATTTAGTGTCCATGAAAATCGCCCTTCCGTCTCTGTTTACATACGGTTGATTATAACATATATTGACCGACATTGTCTTATTAAAGCGGATTTTCAACCGTTTTCTGTCGGTTCATGCGCTTGCCTGGGAAATAATTTTCTATTTATTCTTATTTCCCTCTTCAAAAAGTCATTCCCCATACGTTTCCGAAAACTGTCCGTCAAGTAGATATCCGCCTTCAATAGCCTAATCGCCTCTTTGGTAGAGTTTAATGCCCTGTTTAACTCTTTCAGCTTATGCTCATAAAGCTTCGCTAATTCCTCCAATGCGATAATTCGTTCACGTCCGATAAGACCGTCGGCCGCTATTGCGAATGAAGAGACTGCGTCTTCGTAAGCCTGTTCCTTTTTCAAGATGAACCCGAAGTGAAAATGTGTGGCAGGATGATCGATTCCATACTCAGCAATTACGCTTTCAAAAATTAGTTTACTACGGTCATGCGACTTTAGATCAGCAAACCATTTTCCGATATTGGTATGGGTACTCGCTGATTCCGGGCTATCTGTTTTCAATAGCAGATCAGTTGACCGTATATAAAGTGCGACCAGTGAAAGGATATCCCATTCATTATGGACGAGAACTTTCATAAGAAGTTCCGCCCGTCCATTTTTCACAGCATCTTGGTAGATGATTGGCGCCATATGTCCCGGGATATCTCCCTCCCTATGAAACCCGAGTTGTTCTTCTTCAATGGCAGGCAATCTAAACGTTGCCATTTCACCTTTCCAGATGCGTCTGGAGCCATGCAGCAAATCAATTTGCGTATGGTCAAGCAGCGGCGGTAATTCTCTGCGATTCATCGTCCAACGCGTTTCTACCATCGGGATATCAAAACTTTTGCCATTGTATGTAACGAGTGTCGATGGCTTTTCCCATAATCCCGTTGCATATAAGAAGGCGGCTTCATGGTCCGGACCCGGAAGGACATATTGCGTCATTTTAAAAGAGGATGCCGTCTGTTCAATGAACCCCATAAGGAATATCAACGTGCCCGCACCTTTCAAACCTGTCGTTTCTGTATCGAAGAACAGTAGCTGTTTAGAAAAATCCGGCGAAAGCGGATGCACTTCACCGGATTTCCTCCATTTATCGATCGTTGACTTCAATCCGGAAAGGGGGATGTTTCCGTGATGATAGTTCGCGTCGTATTCAACAATACGTTTGTAAACAATGCCGTGTTTATTCACAGCTTTCGTCAGACCGGCATCCAGCCACTGTTGTTCGTAAAAAGGAGGTTTCACAACAATCTTCACACTTTCTGCCACGGTTTCAGGTATCGCTTTATTATCTGTCTTCTTGAGCATTTTCTTCATTTGCATCAGTTTCTGTTCATATGACATCGCGTTCTCCTCCTGCCAGTGTATGAAGAAGGGAACCGACATCACGCTTCATGCCCATTCCAGCTTCTTGCGCTCCAATGCAGACCGGACAACCCGACTCGCAGCGGCAGGCAGATACATGGTCAGCGGCTTGCCGCAGCAAGTTGCCCCACCGATCAAAGATTTTTTCACTCAGACCTATCCCTCCTGGATAACTGTCATAAATAAAAATAGTCGGCTTTCCTGTATGGACGGCTTTGACTTGTGGCACGACATGGATATCTGTCTTATCACAGCGAACGAATAATGGGATGAATGACTGAATGGCATACGCAGCTCCCGTCATTGCATCGGTCAAACCTGCACCCGTCCATCCTTCCGGTATGTCAAATGCGTACCAGGTAGAAGAAGTATGTAATTCTTCCGCGGGCAATGAAATCGGACCAGAACCGATATTGTCATGCGTATCGAATCTGATTTTCTTGAAAATCGTCGGGATGGCAAGAACAGCGATATCTCCATAAGCTGCTTTGTTATCTCCATACGATTCTGCGTTATCTTCATTCATTACTTTCAGTTCCACTGCAAGATTGGCATCAGTGAAGTAATCGACATCGACTTCTCTGACATAAGCCTTCTTTTCATCCCAATCAAGTTCTTCGACTTGGAATTGCGTCCCTTGATGAATATAGATCGCTTCTTCATGGAGAAGCGTCATCGCGCTGAAGCGGTCCATTTCCCCGATTACCTTTGTCTCTTTCGGATAGGTTTTATCAATAATGATTACATTCTCCTGTGATGCGGAGCGAAGGCTCACTTCACTCGCCGGAAAACTATCTGTCATCCAATGCCACTTGTCTGTTGTCTTAATCAAAACACCTTCACTTTCAAGGAAGGCGAGCAGCTCTTGCACTTCGAATTCGCCGTACGTTTCCGTCGAAGAAAACGGCAGCTCAAAGGATGCACATTTGAGATGATCCATCAGGATAAACATATTATCCGGATGAATCCGCGCTTCTTCAGCCGATTGACCAAGAAGATACTCAGGATGTTCAATAATGTATTGATCGAGTGCTAAGGACTGCGCAACGTAAATGATGAGGGCCTCATCCTGTCGTCTTCCAGCACGACCGGCCTGTTGAAATGCACTTGCAATATTTCCCGGGTAACCCGTCATAATGCACGCTTGCAGTTGGCCAATATCAATGCCCAATTCGAGTGCATTCGTACTGACAACCGTACGAATATCTCCATCTCGAAGCCCCTTTTCAATTTTCCGCCGTTCAGAAGGCAGATAGCCTCCTCTATACCCCATAACTGTTTCATCAAACAGTTTTTTCTTCGTTAACGCTTTCATATACGTAACGAGCATCTCGACTCGTACCCGGCTTTTTGCAAAGATAATCGTTTGGATCCCTTCACGATATAAAAGCGCAGCGATGTCACGAACTTCAAGCACCGCACTTCTCCGAATACCGAAAGTCGGATGGACGACCGGCGGATTATAGAATACAAAATGTTTTTTCCCTGCCGGTGCTCCATTTTTCACAATTACCTTCATATCTGAATTTATCAGCGACTCTGCCAGTTCTTGCGGATTGGCAATGGTAGCGGATGTACAAATGAACACTGGATTGCTGCCGTAATAGTTACAAATCCGTTTTAGCCTTCGCAGCACATGAGCAACATGACTGCCGAAAACACCTTTGTACGTATGCAATTCATCAATGATGATATATTTTAAGTTTTCGAATAACGAAACCCATTTCGTATGATGTGGCAAAATACCCGAATGAAGCATATCTGGATTTGTCAGCACGATATGGCCCGACTTTCGCACTTTAGACCTTAATCCAGGTGCAGTGTCTCCGTCATACGTATAACTAAGAATCGTTTCCCCGCTCGCTTCAATCAGTTCATGGAGATCCGCCAGCTGGTCTTGGGCAAGTGCTTTCGTTGGAAACAAATAAATGGCCCTGGATGTATCGTCTTCCAGGATGCTTTGCATAACCGGTAAATGATAGCAAAGGGATTTTCCAGAAGCGGTCGGCGTAACTGCTGTAAAAGAACTTCCAGTTGTAGCCAAGTCGAATGCTTCCCTTTGGTGGCTATATAACTTATCTATCCCTTTGGATGCAAGTGCTTTAATAATCGAAGGATGGAGTTTCTCTGGAAATTCTGCGTAGATCGCTTCTTTCCCGTCAATCGTTTTAGTATGGACGACGTTTTCGGAAAAAGAGGGGTCAGTGTGAAGTTTTTCCAACACTTCGTGAACCGCCATCTTCTTTGTCATCTTTCATCGCCTTCTTGCTCAATACGCAGTGCATCTAGAATTGTTTTCAACGTATATTCAGCTGAATTAATTGATAGAATAAAACGCTTTTTTCCTGTCTTTTGATAAAATGATTGGACGATGAATTGCTTCATGGAGTCAGTGAGTGTTTCAATTTGAATCGGATGAACATATTTCGGTTTGGCAGTCTTGATAAATTCAGACACTTCCTCTGTCCATTCATCGAGCATCGTATGATATTTATCCGCATACGGTTTCACTTCTATAAAAAAGTCGGGTTCCCGATCGAGTTCCCTCATATATGAAAGTCTTTCAGAACATTCTTTGCAGACAGAAAGAAGAATTTCTGTCTTCTCTATTAAATTCATATTCATGTACACCCTTTCCGTACGTTTCTTTCATTTTATCAGATTTAACGGTGATTCACCATATTGTAGGGAACATATATTCTTCACCGTTTTTCTGCCACAATTGAAGTTGGAACTTTCCCCGTGCTAATCCGTCTAATTCATGTGTTATGATAGTGAGATGCGAGGTGGTATATATGACAATACGCTATCCGAACGGCAAGAAATATGTTCCTGTTCAAAAAAGCGGCTTGCAAAAAAAAGTCGATCTATCATTCAGTAATCGAGGAAAATCATTAGAAGATGAATTGAATGAAACGAATGAGTTCTATTTAAGTCGCGGTGTGGCCGTCATCCATAAGAAACCTGTTCCAATCCAAATCGTAAACGTGAACTATCCGGCGAGAAGTGCTGCTGTCATAACAGAAGCCTATTTTCGGACGCCGTCTACAACTGACTTTAACGGGGTATGGCAAGGGAAGTATATCGATTTCGAAGCAAAAGAAACAAAGAGTGCAACATCTTTCCCGTTGCAAAATATTCACGACCATCAGGTGGAACATATGAAATCGGTGTCACAGCAAGGTGGAGTTGTATTCTTCATCGTTAAATTCACTTCACTTGACCGTTATTTTATCGTCCCTTATGATAGTTTTGAGAAATATTGGGAAAGAATGAATACTGGCGGAAGAAAGTCGATTACACTTATAGAGTTTGAGGCTATGGCAATAGAAATCTTACCAAGTTTCAATCCTAGGCTCGATTATTTAAAAGCGGTGTCCCTCATTATAACGACACCCTACAATGCAACTGAAAGGCAGGAAGAAGTATGAGCGATAATATAAATTCAAGATCTGCACGAAGAAAATCTATTGAGGCAGAACGCACAAAGAAAAAGGGTAAAAAGAATAATAAGGGAAAAGGAATCATTAAAAAGATAATCCTTACAATTGTAGCCATCGGAGTTGCTATACTAGTTGGCGGTGTGGGCTTGTTCGCTTTTTATGCAAGTTCTGCCCCCGCTCTCGATGAAAACCTTTTGAAAGACCCCTTGTCATCTGATTTGCTTGATATAAACGGCGATGTCTTCATGAAATCTGGCGCTGAAAAAAGAGAATTCGTACCATATGCTGAAATACCAGATCAGATGCAAGATGCAATACTAGCAACGGAAGACGTCCGCTTCTATTCCCATCACGGGATGGATTTCTGGAGACTTGGCGGTGCCGTCATTGCTAACTTTAGAAGCGGGTTCGGTTCTCAAGGGGCGAGCACACTCACTCAACAGGTTATTAAAAACTCATTCCTATCAGAAGAGAAAACGTTAAAAAGGAAAGCGCAAGAAGCGTGGCTTGCATTCCAGCTTGAAAATAAGTATGAAAAAGAAGAAATATTCGAAATGTACTTCAATAAAATTCTGATGTCCGGAAATAACTATGGTTTTGGAACAGCTTCAAAATATTTTTACGGCAAAAATCTGAATGAACTTGAATTACATGAAGTCGCTATGTTAGCAGGGCTTCCACAAAGCCCAAACGGATATAACCCTTATAAAAATCCGGCGCGGGCTAAAAAACGTCGCAATATCGTTCTCGGACTCATGTACCAGCATAAAAAGATTACTAAAGCAGAAATGGAAGCGGCACAGGCAATGCCAGTAACAGGTACCCTTCTTGCTGATGATAAAAGACAGGTTAGCAAAACGAAATATCCTGCTTACGTCGATATCGTTCTTTCAGAATTAGAAGAAGCGGGTATGTCACATTTGCTTGCTGAAGGTGTGAAAATCCAAACGAATTTGGACCCTGACGCTCAACAATCTGTTGAAAATGCATTAAGCACGAACGACTTATTTGAATCCGAAAAAATGCAAGCCGGAATGACCGTCCTTGATACCAAAACGGGCGCAATTGTTGCCGTAGGCGGTGGGCGGAATTATTCAGGACTTGATTGGAACTTTGCTACAGACCAAAAACGCCAACCTGGATCTGTTATTAAACCGGTTCTGTCTTACGGTCCAGCGATCGAAAACTTGAACTGGTCAACCGGTAATACGATTGTAGATGAACCTTATAACTATAAAGGGACAGATAAAGCTATTCGGAACGTTGATGGTAAATACCAAGGGACAATGACAATTCGAGAGGCCTTATATAAATCTCGAAATATCCCGGCAGTAAAGGTATTTGAAGAAGTCGGAACACAAAATGCAGGCGCTTTTGCGAAAGGACTTGGACTTCCGTATGATAAATTGAATTCTTCTAATGCACTTGGCGGTGGAGAATATGATTTTTCTACCCTTCAGATGGCCGGAGCATATTCGGCATTCGGTAATGGCGGAATTTACACAAAACCGCACGCCATCAAGAAAATTACTTATAGGGATGGAAAAACAGCACCTAAAATAACACCGGATCCCGAAACGGTCATGAAAGATTCGACAGCCTATATGGTAACGGACATTTTGCGTGACGTATTAACAGCGGGAACAGGAACCAAAGCTAGTATTTCTGGTCTAGATATTGCCGGAAAAACTGGAACGACAAACTATCCATCTGAAATAATAACAAAGAATGGCTTGAAAAATTCAGATGTTCCCGATTCATGGTTCGCCGGCTATACGACTGATTATACAATTGCCGTATGGGGCGGTTATGAGAAATATACAACACCTATCACCACATTTGATAAAGGCAGATATGTCCCACAAAATCTATTTCGTATGGTTATGAGTGACATTTCTTCCGGTAAAAATACAGCACGCTTCCAACAACCTGGGTCCGTAGAGGAAGCGACGATCCAATATGGTTCAAATCCACTTATTCTTGCGAGTCGGACGACACCTAGTAGCATGACACGGACAGAATTATTCGTGAGAGGTACAGTTCCAGTTGAAGTTGCGGTAGAAGAGGTTATTGAACTTGAAGCACCAAATGGATTAACTGCACAATATGACTCTAATACAAGCTCTATCAATTTGAACTGGTCCCATAATGCACCTGATTCAGATTTAATGGAAGGTGATGTCGAGTTTTCTGTGTTTGTAGCTGCTGATGACGGCGAGTTGCAAGAGATGACGACAACGGCCGAATCGTCCGTTACATTCACTGCACCAGAGCCAGGCAGGACGTATACATTCTCCGTTATTGCCAAACTTGGGGACCTTCAAAGCAGTCCAGCATCTACATCAATTCTGATTGAAGAAGTAATAGAGGAAGACCCTAGCTTCGATGAAGATGAATTTGATTCTGAGGAACCAGATGAAGAAGACTGGAATAATGGCAATAACGGGGACAATGGCAATAACGGGAATAACGGGAACAACGGCAATAACGACAACAATGGGAATAATGGTAACAACGGGAACAACGGTAATAATGGTAATAATGGCAACAACGGTAATAATGGCACTATCCCGGACGATGGTTCTTCTGGCGATGATGGCACTGGTTCTGATTCCAATGCCGGAACAGATGGGACCTCAGGTGATGATAATCCATGATTGCGGCAAGTATAATCTAACAAAACAGAACCCCAATGCCATGCAGGCATTGGGGTTCTGTTTTGTTCAAAAGATAATATAAGTTTTTCAGCACGGAACGTTGTCTAGCGCAAAGCTCTCGTGTCATAAAACAGTCCTGCCTGGAAGGATTGAACTTCATCCCTCATTGTGGCGACATGGCGTAGCGTTTAAAAAGGAGCCTTGCACTTTTCCTATTTATTTTGTATCGAAAGTCTTGCAACCTTCTTTTTTGTTTCCGTAAAAAGCGCATCCAGTTGAATATAAGCGTAATGACTCGATATCTTATCTTTCACAAATTCGAAACGCTCTTCCCCATTTAGAGGGAGCAGTGTATAAACAGCTTTGTCTTTACGATCATCAAAAGTTTTACCGCCGTGCTCGAGCAACTCACTATAATTCACTATTGCTGCATTCATTAACTCGACTGCTTGATGATCTTTTTCGTCATAAAAAGCTTCAATCTGGTCGCGTACTGATTTCCATTGCTCAAAATAAGGTCCCAAAAACTCCTTATCGATACGATTCACATCACTAAGCATTCACTTTCATCCTCTTCTTCCCTTCCCTGCATAATGGCAGGAGTGGACAGACTTCACAACCCGGGTTCTGCGCTTTGCAGTGGTACCTTCCAAAAAAAATGATTTGGTGATGAGCATCAGTCCACTTTTCTATTGGCGTCCACCGCATGATTTTTTCCTCTACGGCTAATGGCGAGTCTTTCCACCTATTCATCCCTAGACGTTTTGCTACACGCTCTACGTGAGTGTCAACAGCTAGTGCAGGAATACCGAAAGCATTCGACACGACGACGTTCGCCGTTTTACGGCCTACACCCGGCAACGTCATCATAGTATCTCTGTTAGCTGGTACTTCTCCGCCAAAGTTATCAATAAGCAATTGACTTAAGGCTTGTATATTTTTCGCCTTGTTACGGAATAATCCAATCGATCTGATATCCGACTGTAATTCCTCGATATCCACCGCCAGATAATCCTCAGGCGTTTTATATTTTTTAAATAGCTCTGCTGTCACCCGGTTAACAAGGACATCAGTACATTGGGCAGAAAGAAGCGTCGCTATCGTCAATTCAAAAGGATTGTCATGCACCAATTCACAATGTGCATCCGGGAACATTTCACCAAATTGTCCGAGGCAAAATTCCCATTGTTTTTTTGTCAGCATGTACTCCCACCTAATCTCGTTCTTCCAGCCAATTATATAAAGGTACACGCTTTACCGAAACAGTTTTTTCGGGTTGCTGTGACGTGCGTGTTCCTACGGTCCGGAATGACTTTGTTTGACGTTCAACATCAGACAATGTCTTTACATTTTTCTTTTTCCATTCAAAAAGAATCCGATCGATATATCTTAGACTTAGCTTTTGTGCGATAACAGCTTCTTTTAGTGCTGCACGAATAATCTCGGCCGTATGACCATCGTCATCCAGCCACATTGTGATTGATTCGCATTCCATCGGTGACAGGAAACGTCCAAATTCTTGTTCGAAAAGCGTAAAGATTTCCCCTTCTGCATTCTTATCTGTCTCTTCTTCAATCTTATTCCTCACAAGTGTAATGTGGTCGACTAGTCGATCCCACAAAGGTTGCAATGAGAAAGCCTCATGCAACACCCCTTTTTGATCTTCACTTTGACCAATCCGGATAAAACCGTGCTGCATTAAACGTTGTAAGATCATAGATACTTCATTTTCCGTCAAATCCATTCGGCTCGAAAAATCATTGGGTGTTGGAAAATGATTGCCTTCAGATTTATAAGCTGTCATATGCATAATCAGCATTGCATCCAAATCTTTTATCCCAAGGCTTTTATAATTGTGAAAAAAGAGCTGGGAAATGTTAACATTTCCCTGCTCAATCCAAATTTGGAGCCGTTCTTCATGTTGCATGTCCGAACTCCTCTTTTCTATTTAGGTATTAAGGATACAATCTGTTTAAAAGACGTGGGAACGGAATCGTTTCTCGAACGTGTTCCACGCCTGAAATCCAAGCAACTGTGCGCTCAAGTCCAAGACCAAAACCTGAATGGGGTACTGCCCCATATTTACTTAGATCCAAATACCATTCATAGGCAGACTCGTCAAGATTATGCTCTTTAATTCGTTGTTTCATCAGCTCGTAGTCATGAACACGTTCAGATCCTCCGATGATTTCTCCGTAGCCTTCAGGTGCGATTAAATCTGCACATAGGACGACATCATCTCGTTCAGGATGCGGTTGCATATAGAAAGGCTTAATACCAATTGGGTAATGTGTGATGAATACTGGCATATCATAGCTTTCAGCAATCGCGGTTTCATGCGGTGCCCCAAAATCTTCTCCCCACTTAATGTCATCAAAACCATTGTCATTTAGGAATTTGATAGCTTCATCATAAGAAATGCGCGGGAATGGTGCTTGTATCTTTTCTAATTTAGACAAATCACGATTAAGTCTTTCGAGCTCAATTGGACAGTTTTGCAGCACTGATTGGATAACATGCGTCACATACTGCTCTTGTACAACCAAGCTTTCTTCAAACTCGACGAAAGCCATTTCGGGTTCAATCATCCAAAACTCAATCAAATGACGGCGTGTTTTGGATTTTTCCGCCCGGAAAGTCGGTCCGAATGAGAACACCTTTCCAAGCGCCATTGCTGCAGCTTCCATATAAAGCTGCCCTGATTGTGAGAGGTATGCATCTTCATCAAAATATTTAGTTTGGAACAGTTCAGATGTCCCTTCTGGAGAAGAACCTGTCAAAATCGGAGGATCTACCTTGACAAAACCGTTCATATGGAAAAACTCATAGGTTGCACGAATTACTTCGTCACGAATTTTCATAACGGCATGTTGTTTACGTGACCGGAGCCATAAATGACGGTGATCCATCAAAAATTCTGTTCCGTGTTCTTTCGGTGTAATCGGATAATCGACTGCCTCGTGAATGACTTCGATATCTTTCACTTGTAGTTCATACCCGAATGTCGAGCGTTCATCTACAGTCACTTCTGCCGTAACATACAGTGAACTTTCTTGCGTCATTGATTTCGCTTTTGCAAAAACATCTTCACCGACGACTTCTTTGACTACTACTCCTTGAATGAACCCTGAACCATCACGCAGCTGTAGGAAAGCAATCTTTCCACTAGAACGTTTATTGGCAAGCCATCCGCCAATTCGAACCGTTTCGCCTGCATGGTTTGGCATTTCATGTATCATGATTGTTTTCATAATAACCTCCGAAAGTTAAACTTCTCTATTTTTTATTAGATATGAACATATAAGTTTTTCGACATGGAACATTGTATCAACGCTCTTAAGTTGCATAC
>DYWT01000285.1 GCA_020742515.1 Sporosarcina psychrophila | reverse complement strand
AGCTTAACAGCGTTGTAAATACGTTATAAAGTTCTTAAGAAGGGGGTTGGCTTTTAAATAAAGGGATATTCCTCTCCTCTAGTTTTAATGAGAAAGGGAACTCCCTCAAATGGACGTTGAGGCAATCCATTCTTTATTTCTTCAAGCCCTTTTCCTCAATGAATGAGGAGACCGCATTTAATACAGGCTTAAGTTCTTTATAGTACCCTTCCCGTCATAGCCCAAATTGAAATAGCTGTTTCTTTCGAGTGATTGAAAAATCGATGGGGAGTTGAGCTTTTGAAACGAATGCTGTCGCCTTCATGCAAAATGATTTCTTGATTGCCCAGGACAATTGTCATTTCTCCTTGTGTGACAAGGCCACACTCCTCACCGGAATGCTCGACTAGCTGCTGATCTTCCTGTCCGGCTTCCAAGTGAATCATAATCATTTCTATCGTTCCTTCATTAATAGGGGTTAACATTTGATAACTTGAGTGAGATTGAGGGAAAGTAACAATTTTTCGTTCGTTTTTCCGAACAATTTGCGTCGTCTCTTCATCTGTTCCTAATAAGGTAGAAATTGAGATATTTAACCCATTGCATAGTTTATAGACAGTTGTCAGCGTCGGGTCCGTGTTTCGGCGCTCGATTTGACTAATCATACTCAGACTAACGCCTGATCTATCGGATAGTTCTTTTAAAGAAAGATTTTGTTCACCCCGTAATTGACGAATCTTACGTCCATCAAACATAACATCCACCTCTTCCAGTTTATCAATATCATTAGCATATCATAGATGAACCCCGGCGCAGTTCATCGCCGGGGTTCATCATTATTAAATCATCGTGGCAAACCACATACCTAAAGTAGTGCCGATGTAGTTTCCGATAATATAACCAATTGTCCCGACAACTAATATGGGGCCAATCAAGTTTTTCCAACCCTTTGCAATCGCCATTGCCGCTGCAGTTGTTGGACCACCAATATTCGCATTACTGACAAGTAGGATTTCTTCCAAATCGTACTTGAACAGTTTCCCTGCCGTTAATGAAATGAGTAAATTGACGACTACGATAATCGCAACGAATACTAATAGTAGTGGTGCATTTTGCACGATAAGTGGAATAGATGCTGGTATGCCGATGACGACAAAGAATAAATAAATGAGAAAAGTCCCCATTTCCTGGCTACCATTAATGCTTGCAAAATATTTAGGGAACAATGCAAGTGCCAAGAACGTGATCGTCGTTAATACTAAATACTTATCGCCAATTAGCCCATGCAATAAATTCAAACCAAATGAAACGTCTTCACCCGTTGGAACGAAACTGCCGAAAAGTGCCGCCAGTTTAAAGGAAACAACGACTAGGAAAAACGCAGTTCCTAATGATAATGCAATATCCTTTAAGGAAATTTCGTTACGCTTCCAAAAAGCTTCTGCCAATGTTTTGCCGTCCTCAACGTCCTTATTACTCTCAACTTCCAGAACATGCGGGTGCGAAAAACGTTTTCTGAAAAAAGATAGGGATGGAATGAACATTAATGCGACGATGTAAAGGGCCATCATTAAGTTATCCGCAACGATTGTCGCAGAAACCATTTCTCCAGGCGCCTCGAATTTCCCTGCCATCGCTGCAAAGTTTACGCCGCCTCCAACGTACGAAGCACTCATCATCGCCCCAATTTTATCGAGATAGGGAATATGATCTTTTAGTAAGAAGAAACTTATAATTGTACCTGCTATTGTACCGATGGAGCTGAGCAAAAAGAGGATGAGAAGTCTGCCACTCTCTTGCCAGATTTTCTTAAAGTTAACGTGAAATAACAGCAACGGAATGGCGAGTGGAATAATGAACGTCCAAACTGCATCGTAGACTGGAGATTCAGTCGGAATTACACCTGTATTCGACAAAATGATGGCCCCAATGAGCGCAATGATAGCACCTGAAATTCGCCCGGCCCACTTGTACTTCTGTTCTAGGTAAATACTTACTGCAGCCCACACCACGATAATACCCCAAAGTGTAATCATATCATCGGGCTGGATAAGTGATTTTGACATTTTTATTCCCCCAGTAGTTTACTATTTCAACATCTTTTTCATGTAGTCAAAAGCATTGTTAAAGCTGATTCCCTCCAGCTCTTTTGATGAAAAACCTCTAATTGTCATGCGCTCTAATAAGTCTGGCACCTTGGTGACGTTTTCAAGATCTTTTGTGCTGCTTGAAAATGGTTCCCCCAAATCATGAGGAGATAAATAATCGAGGAAGTCGAAACCGAACGCAAGGTGTTGGGGTCCGACAAGGTCTGCTATGTACACTGCATGATCGATGAACCGGTCTAACGTCGGATTCGTTTTGTCCACAAACCCGCTAAAGGCATTCAATCCGATGAGTCCTCCTCGTGCGGCAATCGCTTTCAGTTGATCATCCGTCAAATTCCGCTCCTGCGAGCATAATGCAAAGGCATTACTATGCGAAGCAATCATCGGTTGGGTAGAGGCATTATGCATACTCCAAAAAGAGGATTCATCAAAATGGGAGGCATCCAGAACCCAATTCAAATCGTTCGCTTTTTTGACAGCCAGCTCGCCAAGATTCGTTAGTCCTCTTTTTTCTGGCTCATCGGGTGAACCTGTTCCACTTGCCAAGGCATTCCATTCATTCCATACGAAGATGGTATGTCGGATTTTATCGGCATGGAGCTTGTCGAAAGCGTTTTCAATATTGTCTTCAATTGATTGCTGCCCCCATTGTTCAAGAAAGCTCATCCCTTCAACCCCTAAAAAGAGATTAATCTTCCCGGAACCCACTGCATCAGTCATATCATCGACAGTTACACAAACGTTGGCATGTCTAGAAGTTCGCAAATCATCCATCACAAGTTTGAATATCAATCGGAAACGGGTGATAGGGTCCTGGCGGAAAGCAGGTTCCACCCAAAAGACGCAAATCATCGAATCCACGCCACCTTTTTTCAGTTGAGGATAATGGATTCGATCGAATACGTTCGTTTCTCCCTGACTCCTTCGCCATGCAATGTCCGTAAATAGATCTGAATGGATATCAAATACTTTCAACTGCACCTCTCCTTTCCCACTAGATTCACATTTTCATATAGTATAATTTATTCTCTATATTAAAACAAGTTAGAAAACGAAAAAGTATAAGTTCTTTTGTAGTGGTGACAGTCACCACTACAACTCTGAAACAAACAAAACAATCGTGAATGATTTAACAATTCATACAACTATGAAAATCTTATTTTAAGTCCTTCTTACTAATTTTCGAGTATAAAAAAACGTTTTAAAAGATAAATCAGAAAGTTGTTGCTTGTTCGAAAGCATCGTTGTATTATTAACCTAATACTTATTAGGTGGGGATACTCAATGAGAGAAAAATTATTGAAAGCGGCTATTTACCATTATTCACGTTACGGTTATCAAGGTGCAACGATGCAAAAAATTGCTACAGAAGTTGGCATTAAGCCTGCTTCCATCTACTTTTTTTACCAAAACAAAGAAGCTCTATTTATTGCAGCATTCCAGAAGTTATTAGAAGAACACTTTAGTCAGATGAGAAAAATTATGGATGAAGTAGAAAACTCCCCAATAGAGGAGATTTTCTGTAGTTTGCTGCATGGTACTGTCTCATACCATAAAGAGAAAGAAGAAGAAACGGCGGCTTATATTTCATTGATCACTTCTCCTCCGCCAGAGATTAAGCAGTTTCTAAAAGATCATATGGAGCAATTTGATAACTGGCTCATACAATCGCTAAACACTTCTTTAAAGCATTACTACCCATCCATTTCTGGTCAACAAAGTGTCAATGTAACAAAACAATTTCTTTTACTAATGGACGGTATCTTTTGGGAAATGACTATGTACGATGAAAATGCTTTGTCTGAGCAACTCCAACATGCTTTCCATCTAACAACTCTAATTTTGAGGGGGATTGAAGATGCAAAATGATTATGCTCGGGAAGTCGTACCGATGCAGGAACGTAAGAAATGGTTATCCATTAGTCTGATCTGGATTGCTGTTGGAATTGATTTATCTGCTATGTTATTTGGCGCACAACTCGGAGCAGGAATGGCCTTTAATGATGCCTTGCTGTCTGTGGTAATTGGGTCTCTGATATTGGGTGTTCTAGCGGCATTTTGTGCATACGTCGGAGCGGCTACGGGATTATCAACGTCTATGATTTCTCGTTCCGCCTTCGGAAGCTCAGGCGCAAAAATTGTTTCGGCGTTTCTTGCGATCTCGTTAATGGGGTGGTTTGGTGTACAAGCTGGTTTTTTTGCCGAAAACGCAACTGTTGCTATCTCCGAGGCAATCGGAATTCAATTACCCATTCCGCTTCTTGCTGGAATAGGTGGATTACTGATGATGTTGACGGCAATGTTCGGATACCGTGCAATAGAGAAGCTCAGTTCTTGGTCCGTACCACTATTAATCATATTAGTGATTCTCGCGGTTGGAATGGCGATCACTAAATTTGGCACTGCTAGTATCGGGGCCCCTGTAGAAAATACATTCTCGATAGGAATGGCCATTTCACTGGTGATTAGTATCTTTGTTGTAGGTGCGGTAATTTCACCGGACATTTCACGCTGGGCTCGTACAAAAAAAGATGCAGTTTTAGCATCTTTCTTTGGTTTCTTTATAGGCAATAGTTTTATGTTGGTCATTGCGATGATTCTATCCCGTGTCATGAATGAAGATAACTTGACGACGATTATGCTGACTGTCGGTCTTGGGATTCCGGGTATTCTCGTTTTGATTTTGGCACAGTGGACAACTAATACGAGTAATGCTTACTCTTCTGGACTTGGTTTAGCTGTTATTTTTACGAAGACTAGTAAAGCGAAATTAACATTTGCAGCAGGTACAATTGGGACGCTTATGGCCGTTTTCGGGATTTATGGAAACTTCATTAACTTCCTGAGTATTATCACAATGTTTATCGCACCAATTGGCGGTGTGTATACAGCTATTTACTATATAGGCGGGGCAAAAATGCTGTCATTTGAATCCCCTGCAAAGTACAAAGCATATCCGTTGATCGCTTGGGGGACGGGAACTTTAGTGAGCTGGATGACATTGGAGAATCCAATTGGACTGGAACTTTTTAAACTGACAACAATCCCGTCTTTAGATAGTTTCATCATCGCTTTTATTGCACAGGGAATTTTCTGTTTTGTCATTAAACGTCAATTTACGAAGGAGAATCAGTATGAAGTGGTTAAATGAAGAAGATATCGAACACATTGCAATCGGAGCATCCGTACTTGGAACAGGTGGGGGCGGGGATCCCTATATAGGAAAATTAATGGCTCTTCATGCAATTCGTAAATATGGGCCGGTTCAAGTAATTACGATGGATGAGCTGAAAGAAGATCATTGGATTGTCCCTATTAGCGGGATGGGGTCGCCCAGTGTACTCGTCGAAAAAATTCCTTCATTTGAAATGTTAATGGCACCTTTGATTGCGTATGAAAAAGCAAGCGGGAAAAAAATTGATATCGTCATGCCAATCGAAATTGGTGGGGTTAACTCGTTGATTCCCGTAGCATTAGCAGCAATGAAAGGGATCCCGATTTTAGACGGCGATGCAATGGGACGTGCCTTTCCAGAAGCTCAAATGGTTACTTTTCATCTAGACGGGCTAAAACCTGAATTGGTCACGATTGCAGATGAAAAAGGAAATACGGTCACGATTGAACCGGCAGATGGTCACTGGAGTGAAAAAATTGCGCGTACTATTACGATCTCGATGGGAGGATCGTCAATTGTAGCTGATTATGGAGTGACGGGTATACAAGCGAAAAAAAGCGTCATTCCTGGTACATTGACACTTGCTCAAAAAATAGGCGAGATACTGAAACAGCCACGAAATGGAGCAGTGCATCCGATCGAACAAATGCTTACATTATTAGATGGACATCAATTATTTAGAGGAAAAGCAGTTGAAATTAAGAGGGGAATCGAGGGTGGATTTACGAGAGGGAAAGCTGTTTTTGAAGGTAGCGAAGAAAATGACCTTGATTCTTGCGTGCTTTCCTTCCAAAATGAACATCTTCTTGCTGAAATAAATAACAAACCGATTGCTATGACACCAGATTTAATTGCTGTTTTAGATGAAGAGACGGGCATGCCCATTACAACAGAAGGTTTGAGATATGGAGCTCGCGTCATCATTGTAGCTTTCCCGGCGAACGAGAGATGGCGGACGCCAATTGGTATTGAGACGGCAGGCCCGCGTTATTTCAAGTATCCATATGACTATACACCATTAGAAATACTGATAAAGGAGTTTGTGTCCTCATGATACGGTTAGGAATTGACGTTGGCGGTACCAACACAGATGGCGTTCTGTTGAATGCAAAAAATGAAGTGATTTGCAGTACAAAAACGCCTACCACAAAGAATGTTTTTTCAGGGATTCAAACGACAATTGAAGAGCTACTAGCTAGTTCATCCGTCAATGTGGACGATATTAAAATAGCAACCCTTGGTACAACACATTGCACAAATGCGATTGTAGAGCGAAAATCGTTAAATAAAATTGGCATCATTCGCATTTGTCTTCCTTCGGGAACAACAGTGCCTCCACTTGTCGACTGGCCAGAAGATTTAGTCGATAAATTACAAGCTAAAACTGCTTTGATTCATGGAGGTTATGAATTTAACGGTTCTCCGATTACAGGGATTAGAATTGATGAATTAATGGAAACTGTCGAGTCGTTTAGAGGTTCAGTGGATTCAATAGCGATTACGGGTGTCTTTTCTCCCGTTCTTGCAGATCAGGAAAAAGAAGTGGCGGCTTTTTTACAACAGCATTTACCGCTTATCCCGATTTCACTTTCGAGCGAAATTGGGACGATTGGTTTAATTGAAAGAGAAAATGCGACCATTTTGAATGCTGCACTTAAAAATGTCATCAAGCATGTGGCAGAAGGCTTTAAGCAGGCTTTGGTTAATAAAGGCATTCACGCAAAAATTTACTTTGGTCAAAATGACGGGACATTGATGACCGATGTATTTGCTCAAAAGTACCCGATTTTCACTATCGCATGCGGTCCGACCAATTCAATCCGAGGAGCTTCATTTTTATCGAAAGAGCACAATGCGATTGTCGTGGATATTGGCGGTACGACGACCGATATCGGCGTATTAGCAAATGGGTTCCCTAGGCAAACTTCTCTTGCCGTTGAGGTCGGAGGCGTCCGCACCAATTATCGCATGCCCGATATTTATTCGCTTGGTTTAGGAGGCGGTACTCAAGTAACGTTAAAAGATGGGGCGTGGAAAATCGGACCTGAAAGTGTGGGCTATCAATTGCCTAAGAAAGCACTCATCTTCGGGGGTGAAACGCTAACTGTGACGGATGTCGCGGTAGGGGTAGGTGTGTTGGGAATGGAGAATACGCAAGATGAAAAACTTGATTCAATTCCTACACAAGACATTTACCCACAAATTGTTGAAATGGTAGAAAGAGCAATTGATCGTATGAAAACGAGCAAAGAGGACGTGCCAGTCGTGTTGGTGGGTGGCGGTGCAACCTTGATGCCTGAAACCTTAAAAGGAGCTACCCGTATTATCCGACCCGAACACGCGGGAGTGGCAAATGCAATTGGTGCAGCACTCGGAGACATCAGCGGCACATGCGAAAAAATTTACTTGCTTACAGACCGCGAGCATCATGAAGTGATTGAAGAAGCAAAACAAGAAGCAATCCAAGCGGCTATCGAAGCTGGCGCAGATCCTCATCGAATCGACATTATCCAGTTGGAAGACTTTCCATTGGCTTATATACCAGGAGAAGCAATTTTGGTTCGAGTAAAAGTTGCTGGACCACTTTTGTTGGAAAGTGAGAAGTGATTTAACTTTCTCTGATTGTTGAAGAAAGCGGAGTTTTAATGTCACCGTAAAGCGTTGCGGACAAGACTTATCGCGGGGACCGTTTTTCATTGGGAAAAGAATAACTTCGTTTCCTGAATTGGCGGGAACAATAAAAAAACCAACAACTCGGACGAAGTGTTATTCCTGTCCGGGTTGTTGGTTTTTCATTAGAAATGATGTGTTTTTAAATCTTTATTTTTTCAAAAGTAATAAACGTAGGATATAATGAAAACTAGGAATAGGTGGAAAATGAATTAGAAAAAGGAGTTTTTTAAATGACACTTAAACAACAGCTTAAGGATTCGATGAAAGAAGCAATGAAAGCGAAAAATAAAGAAGAGTTAACAAGCATTCGTTTGGTGTTAAGTACGATTCAAAAAAAAGAAATCGATAAGAATGATGGCACAGAACTTACTGACGAGGAAGTTATGCAAGTCATACAAACGGAAATTAAGCAAACTCATGAGTCTCTGCAATACGCGAAACAATCGAATAAGGCTGAAATGATAACTGATCTTGAAAACCGCATCCAGTTGCTAACAGT
>DYWT01000284.1 GCA_020742515.1 Sporosarcina psychrophila | reverse complement strand
TTATTAGTTGATACTAATTATAGTCAAGTAAGACGCACTTCAGATTGCAGATTTCATTACAGATAATGAAATGCTCTCTCGCGGGAGGCATCCACAAAGCGTCGAAGCGGTATTAGTAGAAATTCTAATTCACTCCAAGTATTAGAGCTTTTTCAGTGGCCTCTCAAAAGCCCTTGTAAAGCGCATAGGCGGTATTCATTTGTTCAACATATATAGTTAGTAGAATATATCCTTTTTCAACTAAAGGAAAGATAAGTCCAATAAGGAAAATAAATCTAAATGAAGAATTGTAAAAGAAGGAGGGATGATATGCTTTTTACTTTTATTTTTGGTGTTGCAGGTATAGTATACTCGATGCTTTGGCACCAGCAGTCATTAATACCACCGACAGATATATTTATTCCAATTGCAACAGGTGCACTGATTGATATTTTAATTCTATTAAGTGTTTCTAAACATCTTAATGTTAAAGTTGAAGAGAGAGAAATGATAGAAAAGATAAGCAATGAAGAAATTGAACAAGAATTAGAAAATTATTTAAAAAAGTAACCAAGCTTTCCACTTACTTAACTAAAGGGGGACATTACTTCAATAAGCAAGAATACCCTTTATCTCTTCAAGTAACGGTTCTTTAGTTGAACAAAAAATTAGTCTTTAACGGAGGCGTTTACATTGGAAAATGGTCGTAATAGCGGTTTGATTTACTGGCAGTTAAATTATAGAAAAAAGTTTATTAGAACCTTATGGATGATACCACCTAGTATTATTTTGATTGTAATGCTACTCATTTCGGAGGCCACTGATCCACTAAAGATTGTATTTACTTCGACAATAATAGTTACTTTGTCTATTCAATTATTTTACACCCATTATAAGTGGAAAAGCGACGTGGAATTAAACAATTGAACAATTAAATTTTCTTGATGAGGAGAATATTATTTATGGAAATTAAATTACTGACATTACAAACAAAAGAATTGGAAATGATGAAAGAATTTTATACGCAATATTTAGGATTTTCTATTTGTAGGGAGAGTCAAAATAGCTTTCAAATTCAAATAGGAACAAGCACTTTGGAATTTACTAATTTAAATGTAACAGGAGAACCATATTATCATTTTGCATTTAATATTCCCTCCAATCATTTTCAGGAAGCAAAGGAATGGTTGAAAGGAAAAACAACGCTTTTATTAGAAGACGGAGAAGACGAGGCAAATTTCTCGTTTTGGCCAGCACATGCTTGCTATTTTGAAGACCCAGCGGGAAATATAGTAGAACTCATTGCCCGTTATAATGTGAATGCAAATAGTGATACGCCATTTTCAGTAAATAACATTTTGAATATTAGTGAGATTGGTTTAATTGTAAAAGATGCACCAATGGTCGGCGAGCAATTTAAGGAAATTAATATTTTTGATAGTGATAGTGATCTAATTACTAATTCTTCTTTAAATTTCATGCAAAATAATAAAAATGGTGTTTTTATTATTTTAACTAGCATAGGTAGAAGGTGGCTGTTCTCAGAAAAGAAATCTGAAATTTTTCCAATGAAAATAACAATTGATAAACGATTAGTTTTAGGTGTCGATGAAGAACATAATTTTTTCATTGACAATAGTGATGATGTGATATGACTGATCCCTCACCTTGCAATCCAACTTAATATCAAAGCAACATGCTAAAAAGAAATTAGAGGTTGGGATGTCCTATATTTCCTCACTTAGGTTTACCGCCTAGTATAGTCGATCTATGCACCAAAGAGTATAGGACGTATAGAATAAATTGGAGATGATTAAGTACGGGGGGTTAAAATTTTGAATAAAAGCAATGAGAATTTTTATCAAAATGGTTTTAATCTTGATAAAGGAAACCAAGCTGCCAAACTTGCTGTAATTGGTGGAGTCATTACTATTCTCGGTGATGCGATATCCACTTTGGCAGCTGTACTAGCATTAGAAGAAGCAACACAAGAAAAAGATGATAATAATGAAATTAAAGATATGCAAAAGCAAATTAACTATTTAACAACAGAACTAAATACTCTTAAAAATTCGAGTGGTAAAAAGAATCATAATTATGGGATATAGATGATGATATCTTTCTTACTCGAAGTGAGATTTAACCCCAATGCTCATGGCGTTCCATGATTTTGATAATTTTAAAATCCACGTTTTATCGAGATTTATTACAATATAGCTGTTGGAAGAGGTCTTTCCATCCAATTTTCTTCCCATTTCAATTTCCTCGAACAATATTCCATCCTATTCATCCCACACATTAAACTTTGTTCTAAAATCTTACATCAGATTCCCTAACACATGCCATAAACAAAATTCTTTAGCAGCACCATTATTGAATAGCCAAATTTAAAAACCTGCTAACATACACAAAACTCTACACTTCGCAATATGTGTCAACTATGCAAGACTCGCAAATTCTTCTAATGATAGCCTGCTACTTTAATACGACATGGTTAATTAAGAAAAGTCGATTCCATTACTGTACAGGAATTCGATTTTTTTGTAATTCTATTTTCGAATCAAGTTCGAAAATATCAATATTAACTCTTCTGCATATCAAGATAGCGTTGAAGCCCACTTAACTATGCTTTTGTCATTCGCTGAAGTGAAGTATCTACTTTTCAATACTTCCACAAGTTAAAGAATTGCTTTGGTCCCCTTCTTTAACTTTAGAGGGAGGGATTATTTGTTAGTTGGAATAGAACTGAATATTATGCTAAACTGTATAGGTATATATTGGAAACGTAGGTATTCAAATAGTAGTAATTAAATGTGAAAGAGTTTGCTGCCATTCGTACTTGTTTTTATGGAGGGATATTTATGAAAAAACAGATACGTAAAGCGAACCAAGCTAAAGTACACCAACGAAAAAATATCGCATTCCGGATGAACTTCCTATTCTTTTCAATTTTCGTCCTATTTTCATTGCTCATTTTACGTCTTGGCTATTTACAAATCGTCAAGGGCGAAGATTATTCCAAAGAGCTTGAAAGAAGGGAGGAAATTGGTGTCAACACAAGTGTGCCAAGAGGAAGAATATTTGACCGCATGGGACATGTACTAGTTGATAATGATCCGCAAAAAGCCATTACATATACGAAAATGACCTCGACGAGTTCCAGAGATATGCTTGAAATTGCTGAGAAACTTGCAGTCTTGATTGAACAAGATACGAAAAGGGTCACCCCGGGGGATAAAAGGGATTTTTGGATTATGAAAAATTCGAAGGAAGCACTTAAAAAAGTTTCCAAAGAGGAACAGCTTGCAATTGAAAAGGATAGTTCATTATCAAGAACGCAAATGCAAAGTAAAATCAATACGCTGACACGAGAGCGTGTAACAAAAGAGGAAACCAATTCATTCACAGATGAGGAGCTGGAAGTACTTGCAATTTACAGAGAAATGATGGCAGGCTATGCGTATTCCCCGCAAATTGTGAAAAGTGGAAATGTCACCAAAGAGGAATTCGCGATTGTGTCTGAACGTCTTGGGGAATTGCCTGGTGTGGATACAACGATAGATTGGGAACGTATGAGGAGATCAGAAAATACGATTCTAGGAACAACCACCAGTCCCATTGAAGGACTTCCGAAATCACGTGAGAAGCATTTTTTGGCAAGAAATTATTCGAGAAATGACCGGGTCGGAAAAAGTTATATTGAGCAATATTATGAAGATTTGTTAAAAGGACAGAAAACAATCGTCAAGAATATTAAAGATCGTAGCGGCCGTGTCGTCGAAACGAAAACAATTCGACAAGGAGAACCTGGCAAGGATCTTATTCTGACGCTTGATAGTGAACTGCAACAGACACTTGAAAATATCGTATCGAATAAGCTGTTAGAGTTGAAAAGGGGACCAAATACAGGAGAATTGGACAGGGCTTTCCTAGTTATGATGAACCCGAATAACGGTGAAGTGTTAGCACTGGTAGGCAAGCAGGTCATGACGAATAAAGAAACAGGCAAGCTCGAAATATGGGACTACGCATTTGGGACGTTTACTGCAAATCATGAAGCGGGATCAACAGTTAAGATGGCGACGCTTCTTACGGGGTATCAGGAAAATGTGGTACGTATCGGCGAAACGAAAATAGATGAACCAATTAGAATCGGTGGTATTACAAAAAGATCACTGTTTAATCAAAACTCTAGGGAAGCTGTAACGGATATTGAAGCAATCGGTAGATCTTCGAACGTATATATGTTCCGTATTGCAATGGCCATGGCGAATTCTAACAATAGCTCTGGAGAATCGGAACGTAGTATTGAAAATGCATATGATACGTTCCGACAATCTTTTACGTCTTTCGGACTTGGAACAAAAACCGGCATAGACTTACCGGGGGAGTCAGGCGGTCTAATTGGCGATAGCGATTCAATAGGTATTTTAATGGATTTATCCATTGGACAGTTCGATACTTATACAACACTTCAACTGGCCCAATACGTCTCAACAATTGCAAATGGCGGTTATCGTATAGCACCGAAAGTGTTAAAAGAAATACGCGAACCATCTGAGGACGGTCAAATTCTTGGACCTCTAATCCAAGAAACAGAGGTTAAAGTCTTAAACAAAATTCAGAGTACAGATGCAGAAATTGATCAAGTGAAGCGTGGCATGCATTACGTGTATTATGCACCTAAAGGAACGGCCGCGAATATTTTTGCTGGAAAAGGCTATGATGGGGCAGGGAAGACGGGAACCGCACAAGCATTCAGTTCAGGGAAATCGACAATCAATCTATCCCATGTCGGGTTTGCACCTTACGAAAATCCAGAAATTGCTTACGCGATCCTTATTCCGAACATTACTACAAAGCCAGGAGACCATACGACTGGCGCTCAAAATAAGATCATCCAGCAAGCTATAGACGAATATTTTAAACTGAAAGTAAAAAGGGCTAAAGAAGAAATTTCTACAGCAGCCGAGCAACCAATCATACAGGCACCTAAAAAAGAACCTGGAAAATAAAAGTAGGGAAACCATTCTTCAGGTTTCCCTACTTTTTCAGTAGAATCGAATTTGTTGATTTTGATTGTGAAAAAATCGTTGGATCTGAATACAAGTTTTAAGGAATGTTCCCTTGAAATTGAAGGTAGTGAGGAATTTAGTTACTAGGAAATTGACATTGTAGAAGGGAAGAAGTCAGATGACAATGCGTTACTAACCCTTATCGAAAGTAAAAGTAGAGACGCTTAATTTTATCTAAGTGGCTAAGTTAATATGGCGATTTGTATGTGACAAATTTTTAATAAAAAGGGGGAGAAGTTATGAAGTTTTATATTGCATCCAGCTTTAAAAATATAGATAAGGTTAGATATGTTAGTAAAAGGTTGAAAAATAAAGGTTTTATTCATACATACGATTGGACTGTAAATGAAAACGTAACAACATTGGAAGAACTAAAGGCGATAGGTCAAAAGGAGAAAAAGGCTGTAATAGAAGCTGATTTTGTTGTAGTTTTATTACCAGCAGGAAAAGGAAGCCATATTGAACTCGGTATTGCTCTTGGGAATGGGAAAAAAATCTATCTTTATTCACAAAATAAAGAAATAGATAACATTGAAACGACAAGTACATTTTATCACTTACCTGAAATCGAAAAATGTTTTGGATCTACAGATGATTTAGTAGATATTATAGACTTAAATCAAAAAAAGAATTAAGCTAACGGGTACTTTAGCAGAACTGGACTGTCGAGAGACAGGCTTTCCTGCTATTCAACTAAAGGGCAGGTTAATACAACGAGAGTGTTAACTTTTGTTGTAAAGTTGGGATTCAGGAGACAGGTAAGAACGTGGGGACTTTCAAGAAAAAGAATCCAAAAGAATGGATTACTATCTTAATAGCAGTTTTCGTAATGGTTGGTGGAGCAACGTATTATGGTTTTTTCTATAGAACTATATCAAGCAATTGCATTTTCAAATGAATTTGAAGAGGCAAAAAAGCTTATGTTAGAGGGGTATGAAGGTAATCTCAAGAATGAAAGCTATCCAGGTATTGAGCCACTTTTAAAGCAGTATATAAAATGAAAAGAACGTGTAATTCCTATTCTATAAGAGCTACACGTTCTTTTTTAACCTTTAGTTTTTAGTCGAACGCGAATTAAAGTTGGTTACTTATCCTTTCGCATTAAAATCACGATGAATTGCACAATGAACGCCAGTCCCAAACCGAAGGAGGAAATGATGAATAAAGATAAGATTCCCAGTACATCTCCCATTCCGTTCGTGTTCACTATTAAACTTCGGAAAAACTCTGCAAAAGCAAGAACGACACCGACCATAAAAATTCTGAAAGCAATCTTCAAATTGTAAAACAACAGTAAGAAAGAGAAAATTCCAATGGTTAATCCAAAAACACCAAACGTTAAGTAGTTTTTAAAAATCAGTGTTTGGCCTAGAATCGTACGTACACCTACTATAAGAAGGACGAAACTTGTAAGTCCGGAGAAAAAACCAATCTTCCATAATCTATTTAACATAAATCCCACCTACTTTCGTTATTCATCATATCGAATAGTGAGGTGATTATGCCAATGAAAGCATTGTGGATGTGAAAATCCCGCTTTCCAAATTAGGAAAGCGGGATTTATTCATTCATTAATTACTTTTTTGCGACAATGACAAGTTTACCTTGGTCGAGTTCTTCCTCAGCGGTAGCAGCTTCTTCTTTTGAAAGACCTGCGCCTTCCATCTTACTGCGTAGTTCATCGCCGCGTGAAGAGAACATATTTTTCATGCTATCCAAGAAACCTTGTTCTTTCATACCGGCTTTTTCTGTATCGAGAGCATCCGTGATGTGGTCTCCTCTTTTTTTGTCATGTGCAAAAACATAAATTTCATCATGAGTATATCCTTGTGTTACCAAATCCTCGATTTCTTTCTTTGCCTGAACGGCGTTTTCAACGGTTTTTTGTACAGTCATTAAAATTACCTCCATTTTTTTATCTCCTTTTTTATATACCTCCAAAAGGCAAGGTCTAAACAAAAAAATGAAAGTGCTGATCAACTGCGTAAATTTTTATAGATGTGGATGAAATAAGTTGGGTCTGTATCGACTTCATAAGTGAAGACACCTTGGGTTGTATGTAAATAGAAGAAGCCTGCTCCGCTGGAAAACGGCTTATAGGACATATCGTGTACGTGTTCTAATTTGAAGGTGTTTCGTGAAGTTGAAATCGAGTCAGCATATAAGTGGATGCTATGTACGGTTCTCTCTGTCTTTTGGTCATACCAACCCATAATTCGTTCGACTGAAATATATGTAAGTGTGGCAACAGTTTGCTTGATTGATTCCTTCATTGAGATTCCTCCGTGATTACAATTTGTACTTATCATTATCCCCATCCTAACAGGTATTTATCAATAATACTAAAAGCGGGAATTTTTGTATGTGTGAAAGTTCGTCAACGGGGAATGGACTGTATAAGGAGGTAGATATGATGAAGAAAATTTCTGTTTTCATCTTGACCTTGGCATTTTCCTTCGTACTTGTTGCTTGCGGGAACGCTGAAAAGGATAATAATCAGGCAGTGGACGAACCTGTTACGGGTGAGAAAAGTAATGGAGCAATAAATGATGTAACAACAAATGATGTAACGGACCAGCCCAAGGGAACTGAGAGTACAAAAACGGAACAAAATAATACTGTGGCAAATCAAGATGATATGCAAAAAAAGATGGGTGACCTTGAGTATGTCGATTTTGAATTAGGGGTTGACTATGCGGAACATCAAGAATATGAGGCGGAACTTGAAAAGAACAGTGATGATTCGATCGATGCAGAAATAGAGGATTCGCTTAATAATGTGAAGAAAAAGGGATCGGAAGCATTTAATGAACTTTATCCAATGGTGAAACAATTGACAATTACGCAACAAACGAACAAACAAGATGCAATTCAAGAAGTGATGAAAGTATTCAATTTACCAAAAGATTATACAGAATTTGAGGTGGAAATCCGCTTTAAAGACGGAACAAAAATTGAATTTGAAGATAAAAGATAACTACTGTATTGCTCCAATGAATGGGTTATGTAAAATAGTGCTGAAAGTCTCCTAGGCATATGTGCTTGGGAGGTTTTTTGTGGATTATTATACCAGTAGAATCAAATATTAATAATGAGAATTTTGCTCAATAAATGTTACAGAATTGTTAATTGTAACTTTTACAAAAGAGATTTCTTGACTGGATAATTCACTCGCACTACAATGAGTAATGTGAGGTGAATAGGGCGTGAGAATTCGGAAATTCAAGTTGAATGAAAGTGGATTGAACCGCTTTTTTGGACCTCTTGAGGCTAAGATAATGGACGTTTTATGGAATGATGTTGAAATGACAATCAAAGATGTTCAGCAGGTACTTGAAAGGGAAAAGTCGACGAATTTCAACACTGTAATGACGGTTATGAATCGATTAGTGGACAAGGAAATTCTTCGAAAAAGAACAGATGGACGATCGTTTTTATATAAACCAGTTCTTTCAAGAGAGGAATTTTTGTCTACGCAGTCGAAAGAAATGACAAATGAGCTGATGGATGAATTTGGGAACGTTGTCGTAAGCCACATGCTGGATGCTCTAGAAGACGTAGATGATGCTCTCGTCGCCAAGCTCGAGGAAAAAATCAAAGAATTGAAAAAGGGTATGTAGTATGTACAAACGCCAATCATCTAGCATGTTTATCATATCACTCGCAATTTCGGCAATAATTTTTTTTCAGATGGGCTTGTATCTTCTTTCAATAGTAGCAGGCTGGGATGTTGGGTATAATCTCGTTGTCGTCTGCCACGGTTGGATGAGAACAATCGGGTTGTCGTCTCTTGAATATGTACTCGATGCCTTCGTCGTTTATACATTGTTAGTTACTAGTTGGAAAATCGGATCACAACTGTATTATGCTTCACGAATGAAAAAAAGATTTGAGCAATATAAAGAAAATGGGCTCTCAATCGAAATGAATCAGACTTATAGCAATGGAGAAGATGAATTCATCGTGATTTCACATCCATCACCACTTGCGATTACAATGGGTTTTGTTCAACCTAAAATTGTACTATCGACGGGATTAATAAGCCTCTTAAACAATGAGGAATTAAAAGCCGTCATTTCTCATGAGATGTACCATAAAGAAAATAAAGACCCTTTCAACATTTTTTTGATGTCACTTTGTTCATCCACTATGTGGTATCTTCCGATTCTAAAATGGTTTAATCAGAACTATAGAATTATGAAGGAATTGTTAGCAGATGAATATGCAATCGAAAAACAAGAGACGTCTGTAAATTTAGGGAGTGCACTTTTAAAAATGCTTAAAGTGAGCAAAAATCAAAAAATGCCTTTTGCCTATGCGTCATTTGCTGATACATCCGTTAATTATCGAATTGATTATATCTTAAATCCAGTAAGGGAAATTCAAATAAAACTCCCTTTAATCGTTACGCTTATGTCGTTAACTATTTTCAGTCTTATCTGTGCACTATTTATTTACGCTTTAGCGTAAATTTTTAACCCATCACACTACGTTGCGTAGTTCAAATTAGGAGTGTTTTTCTTTGTCAAAGAAAATCTTTTGGATTGTTGGATTAGTAGTTATTTGTATTGTAGGCGTTATTGTTTTAACGGATGTTGACCAAAAGTCAGTCGTTATAGATATAGAAGGACAACCGTTTTTAGGTGAAGAGTCAGCGCCAGTCGAGATTATTGAATTCGGTGATTATAAGTGTCCAGCTTGTAAAGATTTCAATGATAACCTCTTGCCAATTATTAATAAGGAAGTAGTTGAAACTGGGGAAGCAAAGTTTTATTTTATGAATTATTCCTTTATTAATATCGATTCAAATCGATCTGCTCAATTTGCAGAAACAGTCTATCAAGAGCTAGGAAATGAAAAGTTTTGGTCTTTCCATGAATTATTATTTAGTAAACAACCAGATGATTTAACTTTCGAAAATGTTGACCTATATACGGAGTCGTTTTTGGAAGAGGTATTAGCAGAGGTCGCAACTGAAGAAGAAACGAAAACAGTAATGAAGGCGTTCGGAGAAAACGAGGGAAAAGAAGCGTGGGAAAAAGATATGAAAATGGCAAAAGACTTAGGTGTTTCGTCAACGCCGACAATTTTTATTGACGGTAAGCAATTCGTAGGAAAAACGTTAAAAGACTTCACAGATATGGTGGAAGAGGCGGCTGCTAGTGGTAAATAAACCGCTCTTCTTTGCCTGGTTAGTATCGATTACAGCGCTGGTAGGAAGCTTGTTTTTTAGCGAACGGATGGGCTTTGTACCATGCACATTTTGCTGGTATCAGCGGATTGTCATGTACCCCCTTGTTCTTTTTCTAGGCATTGCTTTTTACAGAAATGACCGCGATATCTACAAATACGTGCTTCCGATGTCAATACTAGGCATGCTTATTTCTAGTTATCATTATGCGCTGCAAAAAATACCCTCATTGCATGAATTTAGTGCATGTACGGGCGGAGTACCATGCTCAGGGCAATATATTAATTGGTTTGGTTTTGTAACTATTCCTTTTTTGGCACTCATTGCTTTTACGTTCATTACAGCTATGATGCTAATACTTCGTAAACGAAAATAAACGTATGACAAGAGTCCCCTCCGATTAAGTAGGGGGCTCTTGTCTATGTTGGGTCATTGTTCAGCCCATAAATAATAGTCTTGGCCTTGGAGTGTCTTAAAACCGATTTGTTGATAGAGTCGAAGGGCGTGTTCATTTTTTGTCTCTACTTCAAGCTGGACACTGCATCCTGCTTCATGTTCTTTCTTCACAATATTGCGCAGTGCTTTTCCGCCATACCCTTGGCCTTGGAATTCTGGCAACACGGCAAAGCCATAAATAAAGGCTTCTTCATCTTTTCTGCTCACTCGGATTTTACCAATCTTTTTACTATTCACTTCAATGATGAAATGGTGTTCATCAGGATTTTTTTTAACACGTTCATTGTGAAGCTTTCCATCTGCTTCAGTCATGTTAAAAGCGAGAACGTCGAGTTGTACTTCGAAATTGGAGTCCTCCGGTTGCGATTCGCGCAAGAAAATATCTTTGCTTTCTTCAAGAAGTTGTTCTTCCCAACCCATCTGAAACTCCGAAAAAGTATACGCACACGGCTGATTAGCCAACCATTCTTTTGCGGAAATTGAAGTAGCGGGTGCGTTCAATAAAATCTTTTGGAACCCCTTCTCTTGAATTGATTGCATTGCCCTTAGCCAAAGAGCAGAAAAATGGTGTTTCCTTCTTTCGCACGGCCTAACCATCCCGCACACTTCAACTGTCGATCCGAAACCGTATAATGCCAAATAAGCGACGAGTTCTCCGTGTTCTTCA
>DYWT01000283.1 GCA_020742515.1 Sporosarcina psychrophila | reverse complement strand
ATTACGAATACCAGTGAATGTATTTGAATTAGCTTCTAGAGTCAGGTAAACCTTATTAGATTCAGTCGATTTTACCGTTGCTGACTTAACTTTTGCACCACTAATAGTGTAGTTGGCTGCATTCGTCGCAGATTCTGCATCTACTTCACCGTTAAATGTAACTACTACAGAGTTTGTATCAGTTCCGTTTTGAGCAACTTCAGTTACTTTCACTAGATCCGAGTTAGCTACACTACCATCTTTACCACGTTTAACTTCTACTTGAGCAGTTGTAATAGCAACGCCAGTTTCACTCTTAACGTTAGTTAAAGTAAGTGGAAGTGTAAAGACTGCCCCCTCTTTTGTTGCATGCTCACCTAATAAAGTCTCAAGGGCAACACGAAGGATTTTATCGTTAGAACCCTCCTTAACTTTCAGCTCTTTCGCAACTAAATTTACTCCTGAAGTAGTGACATGATTTAGTACATAAGATCCATTAGATGCTTGAATTGTAGCATCAGTGGCAGTAACCTTTTTATCAAATGTTAGTTCAAGATATTCTTTACCATCAGTTTCATCAACAACAACATTTGTTGAAGTTACTTTTGGTGCAGCTGCATCCTTAACAAATGTTACTGCTTTACCTGTTGGAGTACCTACTTCACCGCTTAGATCTTTAAAGTTTTGTACCTTAACAATTTTTGCGCCTTCAAGAGAGTTAGTCACTTCGATAATATATTTTGTAGAATCAGTATTATCTTTTGTAACTGACACTGTAGCATTGCCGTCAATCGTTACATCCTCTTTAGATAGATTTTGAATTTCTTCAGAAAACTTAAGTTCAAATTTCTTATCTCCTAATTGAGTGATGTTAGAAACAGTCGGTTTCGTACCATCTAAATCACCTTTTTGGAATGATACAGTTGCTGGGTTTGGAGTCATTAAGTTACCGGCTTGGTCTTGTGCACCGATGAATGTTGCAATAACTTCTTTATTAGCTGCAACGTTACTACCGATTGTTAAAAGTACTTCAGTATCTCCAGCTTTGAATTCTGAAGCAGTTATACCATTTCCACCTACAGCAACAGTACTTCCATCAGCAAGTTTGTATGAAACAGTTCCAAGTGCTTTTAGTGGTTCTGAGAAAGTAACTTTTACTTCTGAAGCTGAAACTCTTTCAGTTCCTAGAATTGTAGGAGCTGTTTTATCAGCAGCAATTGTAATTGTTTTTTCATACTTATCAAAAGCAGCACCAGTTACTGATTTCAATCCGTTAACGACAACGTCATAACGTTTTGAAAGTTGTGTAGCAGCAGTGACTGTCAATGTTTTACCGTCAGCACTCAACTTACCTGAAGAAAGTATAACGTTTCTTTCAGCTGGTACTCCGTCTAAAGAAGTTAAAGAAACTACGTTAGATTTAAGAGTTCCGTCTGTATTGAAAACAGAGGCTTTAGCCACAGCTGTGCTGAATTTAACTTCAACTTGTGTAGCATTCAACGCATTCACTTCAGTAACAAAGCGATCGTCTGCTGCGAAATCAAATGTCATTGCAATCGTTTTATCAACTTTCACTTCACCTTTAGAAAGTGTTACAACATATTCGCCAGCAGTTTTGCCAGCAGTTACTGTTGCTTTAACATCTTTTTCAGTGATTAGTGAGTTAACATATGCTTCTACTGCTTCTTGTTTTACAGCGTCAGTTGCATAGTTTCCGCGAGCAACAGTGACTGCGCCAGCTTTAACTTGTTCAGCTGCTGCATCCACTGCAACTTTATCAACATCTACTACAGGAGCTTTAACTTCTGAGAAGTCTGTGTTGATTGATTTGTGAAGGAATGTAGCGAAATGTCCACGAGTTGTTGTGTTTTTAGGGTTGAAAGCTGGTGCAGCTGGGTTCGTGATATCGAAGTAATCTAGAACGTCGATTGCTGTACGAGCTTCAGCTTTCGCTTTTGTTAGATCTGTAACGTCTTTTTTGAAGTCTTGTTCTTTAACGTATTTTACGAGTTCTATGTCTTTAACTGTATCAAATGCGCGAACGATAACAACAGCCATGTTT
This sequence comes from Sporosarcina psychrophila, assembly GCA_020742515.1. GTDB lineage: Bacteria > Bacillota > Bacilli > Bacillales_A > Planococcaceae > Sporosarcina > Sporosarcina psychrophila_B. The sequence continues at coordinate 33,986 of DYWT01000283.1, read as the reverse complement.
TCACGAGTGATGTTGTCGCCTGCTAATAGATTACCGTTACTTCCGTTGAATACGCCATTGTCTTTAACGACTGCAGCATATTGCAACAGTTCATCATTTGATTTTGATGTCAAATCTGAGAAGCGCATTTTAGTTTTATAGTCTGTCGGTACTTTATAGCCTTCAGATACAAGCCATTTACCCATCAATTTCACAACGTCAGAACGAGTCAAAGTTTTGTTTGGCAAGAATGTTCCGTTTGGATAGCCTGTGATAACACCTGCATCAGATAGTGCGTCGATTGCTGTTTCGTGTGTGTTACCTTTCGTATCCTTGAAATCTTTCGCACTTGCTACCGGTGCTACTGCGGATGCTACTAGAGCAGCTGATGCAGCCCCTACTATAAACTTCTTATACTTCGCTGATTGATTACTAGACATAAAATAATTTCCTCCTCTTAAATACTATAGAATAGTATTGTATAAATACTAATTCTTAGTGGTACTGCTTATGTACCTTTTTGTTGCACCTCTATCGTAGCATGTTGGATATTCTCTATCAGAGTCCAATTTTTGGATATTACTGTTTACTAGAGTAATAGGCGCAAGCAAAATAAGCAGCATTATAAACATAAATAAGATGAATTTAACTGCAACCGACATCACTAGGGACGAGGAGCGTTTCATTCACCTATATTATTTTATACCCGCCCAGGAGTTTCTTTAAACAGATTTTCATATTTTATCTAGGGAATTAGTTTTGTTAGAAGAACTATATAATAGAAGGTAATTGGGTAGACGAGTTTATATCTGACAAAAAGACACCATTTCAACTAGCAAAATGGTGTCTTTCCTATATCGCTATTACTTGGATTACAAATTGAACTCCAATGCGTTTGACACTAGCTTTCCGAACTTAATTGTACGTATTAATCAAACATTCGCGTTTGTTGTGTTTGTGTTGGAATTGACTGGGTGACTGTCACCCAGTCAATTCCAACCATCCGCGCTCAACGATAAACTCAATTGGGGCTTTCGTTGAAGTGATAAGCTTACAGAGCGGGAATTCCGCTTTCACCCGTTCTTCGAGTTCAGTGATTAGCATTTCCGAATGAATGAGAGCCCCGCCATTCAAATACACATCACAGTCACTGTTTTGCAACCCGCACTTCCGCAACACAGAGCTAACCAATAGCGCAAGTTCGTCAGCCGCTTCTTCAATGATGTTTGTCGCTATGCCATCTCCCTTTTTAACGCAAACATTAAGAACAGAAGCTAATTTTGCAATCGAATCAACGGCATAGTCCGGGCCAAAAAGCCATCCTGCCAAGTCTTGAACAGAATCCAGTTCCAATTCTCTCAACGCTTCCTCTTTTAATGAAGTAACAGAACCTCTTCCGTCCTCCATTTTGAATATCGCCCGCACTACTTCAAGCCCCATCCAGTATCCGCTTCCTTCATCTCCCGCTCGGTGTCCCCAACCACCTGATCGGAAAATGTCCCCTTTGCCATCATGTGCATACGCGATTGAGCCTGTCCCTGAAATGAGCAAGGCACCAGGTTTACCCCCTGTTGCCCCAAGCATCGTTGCTTCCGCGTCATTTTCGATGATGAGTTTTCCAATTTGTAACCGACGTAAACGACACACTTCTTCTACAAGATTCCTTACAACCAACTCATCATGTTTCGAATCAATTCCTGCGAGTGCAAAAACACCGATAGCCACCTGTCTATCAGAAAGGATGTCCTGCGCATCTGACAATAAACCGGTAAGGACTTCTCGCACTTTCCCCTCGCCTACCGTCTGGTAATTGGAACCTTCCCCTTCTCCCTCAAAAAGTATAGTCCCATCATGCTTCCTTACTGTCACTGCCGTTTTTGTTGCACCGCCGTCGACTGCAAGGATTACTTTATCCATCAGGCCTCACTCCAGTCCGTTTTAAACGTTTCTAACTGAATTTCCGCATCTAAAATCGCATGCTCTTTTTCAGTAAGCCATTGCATCGCTTCTTTAGCGACCTCTTTTGATCGCTCAAGCGAGTCTTTCATTGTTTCAGCAGCCGGCCCCCCGTAGATTGTCCGTATGTTAACGAAATGTTGGGGGCGTAACGCATTATAGAAATCCTCTTCAGAAATTAATAGTCCTTTATTCAAAATGAGTTGCGCCTGATCACTCGCCAACTGCCATGTCAATTTCATTAAGGACTCTTCGCCTGCCTCTATTAATGCCTTCACGCAATTACTCACAATTAGATGAGATTGTCTGAATGAAATCTTTTCTGACCGAACAAGCGTATCGGCCAGTTCCGTCACGTTCGCAAAACTGCTTTCCGCCCGTTTCAGCAATTTATTCTTATTTACTTTCATCGTCAATACAACGCTACCGAACAATTGATAAATACCAATAAGGCGGTCAATCGCTTTCCATAGAAACGGTTGCATATCGTCTTCCGTATCAACAATATCTCCGAACGGGGTGTTATGCACCATCGTCAACACCGTATTCGTGTCGCCGACGACCGCTGACAGTAAAGAACGCATATGTTCAATCGAAACCGGGTTGCGCTTTTGTGGCATGATTGAACTGATCTGAACGTATGGATTCGCTAAAGTGAATACGTTGAACTCTTGCGTCGCCCACGTTAGAAAGTCTTGAACAGTACGCCCCAGATTTAGCGCAGAAAGCTGGATTGCACTCGCGGACTCAGTTATATAATCTGCTCCTGCAACAGCATCCCACGAGTTTTCGATGATAGCATCAAACGCAAGCAGGTCGCACATTCGCTCCCGACTAATTGCAAACCCCGTCGTCGTTAGCGCCGCTGCGCCCATACTGCTTCGGTTCACCGTTCCAAACGCCGATTGGACACGTTTGAAGTCCCTGCTTAACTGATCAATGACCGCCTTCAAATAATGTGCGAGCGTCGTGGGTTGTGCTTGTTGTGTATGCGTATAGCCGATCATCACCGTATCGACATGTTCTTCACAAAATGCGATCAACGCATCTTTTAACGCCAGCATCTCACTCATCAGTTCCAGCAGTTTTTTGCGCAACGTCATTCTGTAGATGGCGATCCCCATATCATTCCGGCTTCGAGCGATATGCAGATTTCCCGCAATATCTCCCACGTCCTCTATCAAATCATGTTCAATCCGAAAAAACAGATCTTCGAACAGAGGATTATAATGGTCTGTGCTGTAATAATCCACATCAAGCGCGTGTACCGCTTTCCCAATCGTCACTGCATCTTCAGGACTGACAATACCCTGTTCCTCCAACATCTTCAAATGTGCAGCATGAATCTGAATCATTGAGTGCAAAAAGTACTTTTTTGCTTCATCGTAAGCGGGTTGCAGAACCATTTTCCGATATGTTTTCGAAGGAAACTCTTCCCCCTCAGCCTCATTGATGCGATCTTTGAAATTCCTGATCATGATGCAATCCATCCTTTCTAGGGTGACAGTCACCCCTACAATTCCCGCACAATTCAATTAAATCGCTGACCCTGCAGTGCCTTTCGACAACTTTTCAGATATCGTCAACACAATAAGGATTAATATGACTTGCAGTACACCGTACGCACATGCTGTTCCAAATTTGAAGGCGTACATCTTCTGGAAAATCGCTACCGAAAGAGGCATCGTTGATGTGCTATAGATAAGAATTGAAGCAACAAACTCCCCAATACTTTGAACGAACGCAAGAAGTGTTCCCGCTAAAATACCCGTCAATGTCAACGGCAGGACGATTTTGCGGAACGTCCTCCACCAACCTGCGCCAAGGCTCCTTGAAGCCTCTTCTATTGATTGGTCCATCTGCATTAACGATGCCGACGTCGAACGGAAAACGAGCGGCAAGTGGCGGATGAAGTACGCCAGCGGCAATATCCAGAATGTCCCAATCAAGACCTGATTGAAGGCGAAAACATTTTCCTCACTGAAAGCCGCAATCAAGTTCACCGCGACGACCGTCCCGGGAAGTGCCCATGGAACCATTATTAAAATATCAAGCAATGTCTTCCCTTTGAAGTTAAGCCGTACCATCGCATATGCCGCAGCAACACCGAAGATAATATTTCCGACAGTCGCAACGAAGCCCATTTGCAGCGAGTTCCAAATTGGTCGCCACGTCCGTTCGTCTGTAAATAATGCTTTATAATGATCAAATGTATATTGGGGCGGTAAAACTTGAATCGTCCACGTGCCATCCACGGAAAACGAGATAAGAATGAGCGTCAATATCGGCAGTAATAAGATAATGACACCGACGAAAGAGAGGATGATGGAAATTACTTTCATCGCCGTCGACTTCACTTCTGAACGATGGACACTGATTCCTTTACTCATGTTTTGGTAATTCCGCTTATTTTGGTACCACCTCATGATGATTAAAAATGAAATGGATACGAATGATAAGATTGTTGATTGCGTTGCCGCCATATCCAAATTACCGTTCGTCCGCGATAAGTAAATTTGCATCGTCATCGTGCGTTCTACACCAAAAATGAGCGGTGCTGTGTACGACGCCATTGAAATCATGAACACGAGAAGTGCTGCAGCAACAATCGACGGTGTCAGCATTGGCAAAATAACTTTTCTCCAAATGCGAAGTCTACTTGCGCCAAGGTTCGTCGCCGCCTCTTCAAGTGACGGATCAAGCCCTTTAATCGCTGCCGAAGCGGTCAAATAGAAATACGTATACATTGTAAATGTATGGACGACGATAACGCCCCATACCCCTTTCAGGGAAAATGGAACTTGCTCCAAGTTGAATAAATGCTGGATACTCCGCGGGATAATTCCGCTTTCTCCATATAGAAATGTGAACGACAGTACACCGACAAGCGGTGGCAATGCCATCGGAACTAACACAAGAACAGACAGCACACGACGACCAGGAAAGTCATATCGCTCAAGTAAAAACGCCATCAATACGCCGACAATTGCACACGTAATGACACTGATTACTGAAATGTACACACTCGTCCAGAGCGCTTCCAAATTGGCCGTGCTCTCCAAACTGAAAAATTTCTTATAATTATTCAGCCCTGTCTCACTGCCAAAACTTTGGATGAATGTCTGGTAAAAAGGGAAAATGACATAGCCGAACAAAATGAGAAACAATGGTGAAATAAGGACATAAATGAATGAAGGAGACCGGGTAATACGTGCCCATAAACTATCTTGAGTCGAGTGAATTGTCTGTTTTTTCATTAGTTATCCCCCTACTCCCCAAGAAAGTAAAGGCTTCGGGTCGGGATGTTCAATTGAATCGAATCCCCGATTTCCAACAGTTTTCCGCCTGTATTGATAATCATCACTTTGAGCGTAATCCCCGGAATGTCCACCATGTAGTTGACACTTAACCCGGTAAATTCAACAAACGTAATTTCTCCCGTCAACGTATTTTCTCCTTCGCCTTGACCAATCGATTCAGGACGGATCGACATATGGACAACTTCCCCTTTATTCATCATGGCAAGCGGAGAACTGTTTTCAACAAGCCCCGTCAGCAATACGCCATGTTCGTTTTTCACACTGACTTTTTCACCGTCGACTGACATGATCGTCATTTCCATCGTATTCGATTCACCGATGAATGATGATACGAATCTATTAACAGGGCGATTGTAAATCTCCTGTGGCGTACCAATTTGCTGTACATAGCCGTCTTCCATTACCATGATGCGGTCTGACATCGCCATCGCTTCTGTCTGATCATGTGTTACATAAACCGTCGTCACGCCAAGTTCAGCTTGCAGACGTTTAATTTCAATTCTTGTCTCCTCACGCAGCTTCGCATCCAAGTTCGATAGCGGTTCATCCAACAGTAAAATATCCGGTTTAATGACAAGCGCACGTGCCAACGCGACCCGTTGCTGCTGACCTCCGGAAAGCTCATTAATTTTTCGCTCCCCGTACTGTCCGAGGCGAACAAGTCCTCTTACTTCGTCCACTTTCCCCTTTATTTCCTCTTTCGAAAACTTCCTTACTTCCAGACCAAATGCAATATTTTCATTTACCGTCATATGCGGAAAAAGTGCATAGTTTTGGAACACCATACCGATGTCCCGCTTATTTGGCTGCAACCTCGTCACGTCTCGATCATCGAAGAAAATTTTCCCTTCCGTGGGGTAATAAAACCCCGCAATCATACGCAAGGTCGTCGTCTTCCCACAACCGCTCGGACCAAGAAACGTAAAAAACTCGCCCGGCTGTATGTCGATATTCAAATTTTTCACGCCGTGAACTTTACCAAATGTCTTCGTAATATCTGTTAATCGAACACCTTTCATCCTGCCACCTCTTTCCATCAAATCTAGTCTCTATGTAAGGGAAAGACCCCGAGATTGATTACCCGAGGTCTTGATGAAAAGCGCAAGGCGCCTGACTAGATGCGACAGGCATAAGCCAAAGATGCGGAGCGGCGGTCTATGCCACAGAGTAGCTTCGACTTATGACCCGAGCATCTGGCGCCTGGAGCTAGACACTGTTCTATGAAGAAGAACATATACTTCCTGAATTGTTCAACTACAATTATTTACCTTTGCCTTTGATATTCGAATCCCAATGTTCCATCCATTCCGCTTCTTTTTCAGCCATCACTGCCCAATCAATATCCAGTGCCTTCAAGTCAAGATCTTGATACCAATCTGGCATATCTTCTTTAGCAATATCCGAACGCGTCGGAATCTGATACAATTCTTCTGCAAGCTCTGCACGCACTTCCGGGTCGAACAGGAACTCGTAGAACAGTTTTGCATTTGCTTCATTCTTCGCATCGTTGACAATGCCGACCGCATCTACAAGAATCGGTGCACCGCTTTTCGGATAAATATAGTCAAACGGCTGGTTGTTCAACTTACTCTGAAGAAGGATATCTTGTAAATTCCACAACGAAACCGTACTTTCTTGTCTCGCCAGCTTTAAATAGAGATTCGTCGGATCTTGTGCATAATCTTTCGTGTTTGCATCCAGCCCACTAAGCCATTCATAGCCTTTTTCAGGATCATCCGCACCCTGGCGATAAATCATCGATGAATAAATTGTACGCATCGTTCCGGAAGCTAGAACTCCGCGAATTACGATTTTATCTTTCCATTCTGGCTTCAGTAAATCATCCCAATCTTGCGGACCCGTCTCCTTCGTTAACACGTCACTGTTGATCATTATCACTTCTGGCAACAGCATCTCTCCATACCATCTACCTTCTGAATCTTTGTAATCCGCCGCAATCGCATCGTCAAATGACGGCTTGAATGGCATAAGTAAATCTTCATCCGCCGCCACCATCATTGCCGATTGTGTGCCACCCCACCAGAAATCCGCTTGCGGGTTCGCTTTTTCACCACGGACACGTTCAAGGATTTGCTGTGCCCCCATCGTCAAATTATCTACTTGTATATCGGGATATTTTTCATTGAACATCCCCACGACCTTTTCAACAACACTTTCATCACGTCCCGTGTAAATAACAAGTTTACCTGACCCGCCTTCGTCTTTCGCTACACCATCGTCATTACTAGTATCGCCTTCCCCTTTATCATTACCGCATGCAGCCGCAACAAGGAGAAGCAGGACGAGCATCATACTAAAAATCCCTTTTTTCTTCAATCAAAAAACCCCCTTTTGATTATATGAACGATTGCATGTTACCTAGAATAAAATCACTACCCTATTACTATATGATTACCCAAATAGAAACGCTTTTATTAAGTGTAAATTGGATAATCATTCTAGTCAAATTTATTAGTTAATTCGGAATACAGCGTTTGAATAGTGCTTGAATTGTGTGGGAATTGTGCGGGTGACTGTCACCCATACAATTTGGGAACTATTCTGTCAGCCTTCTAAACTAGGATTCGCTAACCACTCTGTATAAAGTTATCAACATTATACATACTAATCTGTCTACACTTACGAACATTATTAACAAGTTATTCACACAATTCTAACTACACTCAGTGGATAACTTACTCCCATTTATCCTTTTCAATTAACCGCAAAAAGACCTTGCTACTTCCATACTTTCTATCTATCATGTATAGAGAGAAACTAGACTAAAGGGGCATACGTACGATTGAAGAAATTCACATTGTTTTTACTATTATTTATAGCAGTATTTCCATCCTTCACTGAAGCAACCGAAGTATCAAATGTAAAATCAATAAAAATCACCGAAACGACACCTGTTTTCGATGAATACAAGAAAGTCGCTGTATTCCTGAAGGGTACCTCACACACGGTAATAAATGAATCCGACCGCTTTTATTACACTGTCATCGGAAATGATAAAGTTAAGTTTTCGAAAAAGAAGGCAGTAACCGTAAAAGGCATACCAAATAACTGGATGGGTGCTCATCCAGTCCGTGCAACGACTTCAAAACCCGTACAGATCTTGGATCGTCCAACAGTCAAAGCAAACAGCCTGGGCCAAATCCAACCAAACATGACAATCAACGTACAAAGATTAAAGGGGAATTACTACCCGATCTTAATAGGCGGTAAAACGGGTTATATACAAAAGAACCAGCTAGTAATCGAATCTGGCATCCCTGTTCTGATGTATCACGATCTTGTACGCAGCAAGATTGATCAAAATGCTTCAATATTAGAAGTTCAAAAGTTCAAAGAACAGATGGATTATTTGAAGAAAAATGGTTGGACGACAATCACTCCTCAACAACTAGAATTGTGGGTTACAAAAAAGAGTGCCCTGCCAAAGAAATCAGTGCTAATTACATTCGATGACGGTTACAAGTCGACAATCGACTTAGCATATCCTATCTTGAAAAAACACGGATTCAAGGCAACTTCATTCTTAATCACCAGCCGTATCGATCGGCCGAACGTGGTTACAGAAATGGACATAATTCAAACACAGGACGTCTATTCCTATCAAAATCACACGCACCTATTTCATATGTTCAATTCATTTACGAACCTAAGCCTTTTCCAATATGAATCGGAACTGGCAATCTATGAGGATATTCAACAAGCGAATGATTCAATCGAACAGATTCTTGGTGAAGACTATCGAGTCATGGCCCACGCATATCCTTACGGAAAACGCAGTCTGGCCGCAATTCACGCTCTGAAGTCTAGTGGTATAACAAGTGCTTATACAATTGATGAAGGGAATGTCTTCCAAGGTGATTCCCTTTACGAACTAAAACGCCAGCGCGTCCATTCTAATATGAACATCAAAGACTTTGCCGATAAATTGCAGGGAAGATGAGAATTGACTTGGTGACAGTCACCAAGTCAATTCAGAAACTATTCCGACAACCCCCCCTGAGAAGACCTCTTCCAATTCGCGAAGAGGTCTTCTTGTTTTATTTCTTATACTCCGGTAACTTGCTTATACGCCAACCCGACTTTTTTACGTATTCGTATGTGACTTCGAATTTATCAAACGTGCCCGTATAGCCGACAGGTACACTTAGTTCAAACACACTTTTATTCTTTTTCGATTTCACTTCCTTAGCTGTCGCAACTCCCCACTGAAGAAGTGAACCCTCGTCTGCTTCTAACTGTGCCAATCTCCTTTCGTGTTTAATGAACCTGTGCTCTTTCATGAACTTTCTGGCGACCTTTTTTGTCACCGACTTTTCAAGTTCAGCCCTCAGCTCCTTCTTCGTGTCCAAGTAACTGGCCATATATCGATATGTCTCGCCTTTATAATTGAACCTTTCATATTCACCTTCACTATAAACCCCTCCTGCTTGTACGAGGCTTACTGTTGTTGCCCAATTCGCTGCAAGCTCCACTGCTTTTTCCGAAGAAACTTCATTTTTTTTCGTAACGACACTATCTGATTTCTGGCACGCCGTACACAACAATAATAATAACGACAATACAACGAGCCAGATCTTTTTTAACTCGATGAAACTACCCTCCCTCATTTTCATTTTTACTAGATTATATGTTTCTCTTTCGGGTGACAGTCACCCGTACAACTTCTAAACTATTCAGAATACTACTCCGAATTTCAATTGTAATCTTGCGTTTTCAATAAATTTAATTTCATCGTCTTTTTAGGGTCATATTTCAAATTTAGCCCCTTATCCTACATCAAAACTAAGTTTCACGTCATGCGTGTTATTTGTGACAATTGTCTTTCAAAAGCTGATAGGATATGGTGATCGAAACAAGATGATGGAAGAATAGTAGAAGTGAATTACTGGAGGTTTATTTATTTCAATCATACAGAATAAGGGGGATAAACAAAATGGCAAGAATAAATCGCAAGTGGGATCCGAATTACTTTGATCACGTTGTAATGCGCGGTAATAACCGGCAGCATATCTTTTCCAACAGAATGGACATAGCGGTACTTTTCCACACCCTCAACTATGCGAATACCAAACATCCTTTCACAATTATTGCTTATTGCATCATGAATAATCATTTCCACTTACTAATTCGTTCGCCTGAAGTTCCGCTAGGTAAGGTGATGGGTCTTATTAATAAACAGTACAGCAATTATTACAGAAAAAAATACAACTACACCGGCTATCTATATGAAAGCCGTTATTTTGCTCGTATGGTACCTGATCCCATCGCTTTACTCTCCGTTAGTGCATACATACACCAGAATCCAGTTGCGACCAAGAAACCCATGGTCAAGCGAATGGAAAACTATCCATACAGCTCATTTCGCTTATATCACAGAAACATTGAATCACCCTACCCATTTCTTGATCTCACTATTTTGCCCTCTCTCCTCCCAGATCCTTATGACAAAACGCATAAAGGCTACACAAAATTCTGTGAGGACTTTCAACACGACGAAAAGATAAAAAAATATATAAAAGCAACATCCCTGAATCATTAACTGGTTCCGGATGCTGCTTTTATGTACACTATTCTTATAAGCAAATTTTTATAATGCAAACTAATCAAACATTCACGTTTGTTTTGTTTGTTTTAGAATTCACTGGGTGACTGTCACCCTTCAAGCTACTGTCACCCTTCAAGCTCTGACGGTATGTCTTGGAATTCTACTGATTCCAACAAACCTTCAGATTTCATCTTATTAACAAATTCAATTAGTTCAATCTTCATTTTATATATTTCTATGTCTTTAGGTTCAATATCAAATTGGTCGTTTGTCATTTCCATGGACACGATCTCACTCCCTTCAAAAGAATGGTTAAGTACGCATTCGATTTAAAATACTGGAAATCAGTTCAAAACCACGACTCAGAACTTTTTTACATCTGAAGCCAAAAGTATCTTCTTTCTTTTTTCTACCTTTAGTTTCCTTACTAAGCTCCTTAAAATAAACGTCTTCAATTCGCATATGTTCTACCCCTCTATTCTTGCTACACTAAACATACCACTCATAAGGCTAGAGGAATATCCAATTAGGTTGGGACATTTTTTTCTAAACTATTCATTATTTAGCCATTTCAAGAATTAATTTCTCACATTAAAATGGTATGATAAATGTACCGTATGTACTATGCTATAAAAGAGAGGAATTCGCTAATGAAAGTTGGTCATTTAATTAAGGCAGAACGAATTAGACAAGAAATGAAACAATTGGTATTGGCAAAAGGAATTTGCACGCCTTCTTACCTATCCAAAATTGAAAGGAACTTAATTTTACCAAGTGAAGACATCGTCAGCTTATTATTTAACCGTTTAGGTATTGATCCAACGAAGTTACAAAAAAGTGATCTGCAAACGGAAAATGATTTCGAGAAATTGTTAAATGATACTTACAGAGAAGTGATCACAAATCGTGATGATAACTTCACCAAACAAAAACTAAATCATCTGGAACAGCATAGTCCCTTATTTGAAAATCAATCGCTCTATTACACGTACCTTTTAATCGTATTAAGGTTACGGATTATTTTAAGCATGAATTTAGATGAACGGAAAAAAGAAATTGAAGACTTGCAAGTATTAAGTGAAGACTTTGATTCTCGTCAAATGTATTTATATAAAATAAATAAAGTAATCTATTACTATGCGACAGAAAATCGGAAAAAATCGATTGAATATTTAGAAGATGTGTTATTATTAGTTGATGATGTTTTATTAGGTGATTGGGAAAAAGCAGAATTGAATTATATGATAGGGATTCTATATACAGCGGATAGTCGTATTTTTACCTCCATTGAATATATTAGAAACGCACTTGACTATTTCCGGGAAAACTTTTTAATGCAAAGAGTATTAGATTGTTACATACTGATTGGAATTACACATAAGAAAAGTGAACAGTTTCCAGAAGCCTATGAATCTTATTTAAAAGCAATGCAAATCTGTGATGAGTTTAACTTAGACCATGAAAAAAGAATTGTTTACCACAACTTGGGATCGCTCTCTAGTATAATGGGTAATAAAGAAGAAGCTATTCGGTACTATAAACTAAGCATCCAGTATATAACTAACGAGGATGGTCCACTCATTTCCATCCATTGCTTAATAATAGAGTATTCAAAAATGAATAATAAAAAACTTGTTAATTATTGGTGTGATGAAGGCATCTCATTATTTTTACAATTAAAAGATAAGAACCTGACATCTTATTACCATCATTTCAGTATCTTTAAATCACTCAATAGTGAACAAGGTTTATCTGAAAAAATTACAGAACAAGCGATTGATTACTTTAAATCAATACAGGACTATCAGTATGTCCACAAATACTCCATAGCTCTGGCAGAATGGCACTACCATAATAGGAAATATAAACTATCATCTATTTATTACCAAGAAGCAAATAGATATGGTTATATTTATAGAAAAATTAAAAAATGGGAGGATTTATAATGAAGAAATTTTTATCTGTTCTATTACTTGTAATACTTTTAGGCGGAGTAGCAGGTAATGAAGCCCATGCATCTAAAGATTTGTTACCTAAATTAACAAAAACATCAAGCATCACAGTCGACCACCTAAAATAAGCAACACAAAGGGAGCACTTCTCAGCCGAGGTGCTCCCTTCGTCATTTCTACATTTACAAAAATAAATTTGATCGGCTTATCACATCACCCATTATGGTATCCCCTACTACACTAAGAAAGATGGAAAAAGCAATCCCAAAAATCACAATATAGACGATGACACAGTATAACGGATCAAGTGCCGATTCCTCTTGTTGCAACAGTTTTATTAGTATGTATAGCGGTACAATGAAAAATGCAAATATAAGTGCGAATGACAGCAATAAATTCCCGAAAACGTAGGCTTTTAATAAGATTAATACTAAAGCAATCACTATGAGGAATGTAGAAGGAATAAGGTGTGTGCCATAAAAACCGATGATATTTTTAAATGTTTGGTCGGGTCCAAGGAATTTGGTCGTAAGGAATAATGATCCTATGACTAACGCTGTGATGAACAGAATAAGTAATAGTGAGTTACTCATCGTTGAAAAAAAGGATAATCCATACGAGGAACCGATTGATGTCATGACCGAAAAGAATGCAAGACCTACGAGTAATCCTAGGATTACAATAGTAACAAGACCATTCACAAATTCTTTTTCACCATGCTTTAATGCTTCAGAAGGACGCCTCAAATAGTTCAGGAAGTAGCTCCCATACATTTTAGATGTCCCTTTCACCTTTTCTATAAATTCATTCGGCGGCGCCTCAGATTTTGCAATCGCCCTACTTCTTGTTTGCTCCATCTCGATTTGCTGATCACCCATCGCCGTTCCGCATACTGCACAAAACCTACCTGCATTTTGCTTATGTCCACAATTTATGCAATGCAATCCATTTCTCCTCCATTTTTATCATTCATCAATCTTTTTTCACCATCACAAAAGCAAATAGGCAATCGGCGTTACAATCAATAATGTCAGGATGACGCGTTGAACCCAAATGACAAGGAGTTGTGGAATTGTGATCGGAATTTCAGTAGAGACGATACAAGGAACAACTGCCGAAAAGAAGATGATGGACGATACAGAAACGACAGCAATCACGAACTTTACTATGAGCGTTGACTGTACAACGAGTAATGCCGGTAAAAACATTTCTGCGATACCAAGGGCACTTGCTTTCGCGACAAGCATCGGTTCTGGTAATTGAAGAGCCGCCGTGAAAGGATAGAATATGTAGCCTATCCAATCGAATACGGGTGTAAACTCGGCCAAAACAAGGCCTAACAGCCCGATGGAAAGAATGGAAGGTAAAATAGCCATAACCATCAGACATCCATCCCGAAAGTTAGTCCATATATTCTGTGTAAATGAAGGGACATTCGCTACCGTTGCCGAAGCCTCTTTCCAAGCAACTGCAAAACGATTTCCTACCGGTTTCACCTCAGGCTGTGGTGTCGCACCTTCATAATAATCATTTTTTATTGAACGTAAGGGCCACAGGTGAACCGTAATCGCTGTCACTAAGAATGTCACAACTAATGTAGTCCAAAAGTAAAGATTCCAAATTGACATTAAATCCAACGTTTTTGCCACGACGACCATAAATGTTGCAGATACTGTTGAAAACCCCGTCGCAATAATTGCCGCCTCGCGTGCTGTATACTTCCCTTCTTTATATACACGATTTGTTATCAACAGGCCCAACGAATAGGAACCTACAAATGACGCTACAGCATCAATTGCAGAACGACCGGGAGTCCTCCAGATGGGGCGCATAACAGGTTGTAACAACACACCAATAAATTCAAGCAAGCCATAGCCTACAAGCAACGCGAGAAATACAGCTCCAATCGGGACGAGCAAGCCCACTGGGATGACTAATTTGTTCAATAAAAACGGACCCATATCCGCATCAAATAGCCAAGCAGGTCCAATATTGAATATAAGCAAAACGCCGACCACAAGCCCAATCACTTTGAAGATTGAAAACACAAGATTCACCTTCGACTTTTTCCACGTCCCCGAAATAAACGGATACAAAGCCCCTGCCAAAATAACAATTAACGCATAATACGGCAACACTCCACTCACATTTGTTTGAATCCATGACACGATATGATCCAACATAATTGAGCTTTTATCACCTATTGTGACAGGAACGAAAAACATAAAAGCTCCGATAAAACTAAAGACAAAAAACTTCCACATGCCTAAGTTTGAACGTGGTTTTCCCTTTTCCCCCACTTGTTGCACTCCACTTCCCCCTTTGTAAAATATTTTTCTTGTACAAAACATCATAATTACTCCAATCTATTCTTCAACACTCCCCTTATATTCTTAAAGCATCACATTTCCAGCAATATACGAAAAAAAATCCCTTGCGTCACATAAAATGACCGCGGGATTCCATTTATCAGGAAAGACTTATATTGATAAACAACGTATTGTACAAATTGCACAAAAATTCATGTTTGTTCTGTTTGTTTTAGAATTCACTTGGTGACAGTCACCCATCAAATGCTGAACGTTGCACCCCTCATCGAAACCACATAAAAAACAAAAAGAATGTTTCGACAAAATTCGCCTTTTCAATATCTGTGGATAAGGTTACTAACGTTATACCTACCACTCTCTATACTTTCCCACCCTTTGGGAACATGTTAACCACAGCTTATCCACCTTTATCTGTGGATAACGGAACGGTTGTTCTTAGTCCTAAACTTTGGTAGATTAGTAATATACCCTTGACTCGTACCATTCTATGCAAACACATTTCAATTTAGTACACATATCTATAATATAGGAGGTGAAATTCAAAATGAGCAAACTCTCTGATGACTTGTTGATTGAATCCTATTTCAAAGCAAAAGACATCAAACTATGCCCTCACTTCATTCAGTTGCTAGAAGCAGAAATCCGCCGTCGATCTTTACAGGTTGAAGTACAACTTTCTTCATGATCCTGCAGACGCCCTTTTAGGGGCTTTTTTTTGCACACAAAAAGCACCAGGTTCCATCCGACTCAACATGCTCGTAGGCTGATGAAAACCCGGTGCTTACTTATTTAACTGAGACTTCTAGATACACGCCTTGTTTCATTGGCTTATTTTGCACATTTTTATAAAGCGGATGAATTACAAGTACATATTTCTTTCCTGTCTGTAAAGTATTATTAGGAACGACCGTTATTGTTTTGTCGTTAGCCACCTCAACTCCTACTTCGACTTCTCTTCCACCCAATTCGATAAGCTGAATCGCTGCTTGATCGATATTCTTCCAATTCATTTTTGTGTTCATTTCTACCGTAAACTTTTTGTTGACCGGAACATTTACGAGTTGAGGAAGCTGTTTATATCCCTTCAATTTGATGAGCAGTTGATCATGATGGGACACTTCGAGCTCGGCCTCTTTTTTCGTTAGTACATCTGGCTTAACACCAACTTCGTCCACAGGTTGACCGCCCGGCGAATAAAATCTTGCAGTTGTCATCTTCAACACACTGCCGTCATCGAATCCATACATCGCTTGCATCGTGCCTTTACCGTAGCTAGTTTGACCGTATAACGTAGCCGCTTTTTGCTCCTTCACTGTCGCAGAAACCATCTCTGAAGCACTTGCACTGTATTCATTAATCAAAACATGTGTCGGTCCGTTAAACTTTCTAGGTTGAATGGTTGACGGATAAGTCATCGGCTTGCTGTTCTTTTCCCTCAATTGAAACGCATTGGGTGTATTGGGGAAAAATCCTGCAATGTCTTGTGCAGCTGTAATGAAACCACCGCCATTATTGCGCAGATCAACAATCCATCCGTCGGCCCCACTTAAAGATTGAATTGCTTTATTCATCTCTTTAGAGGATTCCGTCGCAAAACTGTTCAGACGAATATAGGCAATGTTGCCACCAAGCATTTCAGCTTCAATATTCGGAAGAATAATCTCTTCCCGCGGCAGTTTTTTTTCGATAGGGGCGATTTGACCCACTCGATTGATTGTCAATGTAACCTCCGTTTTTTCTTCCCCGCTAATTAACGAAATCGCGACCTGAATCGACTTGCCGACAATGCTTTGACCATTTACATGTGTAATCACATCACCCGTTTGTACATCCCCGCGAGCCGCAGGTCCATTTGGGATAACTGAAATGACTTTGATACCTTTCAAGTCCTCTTCAAGCACAACGCCAATTCCAACAATTTTTTGCTCAATACCATTCATAAAACCTTGGTATTCCCTCGCTGTCATATAGACGGAATGGGGATCCAGATTCTTTGTAATATCCTTAATCGAACCCTTGGATAGTATCGTTTCCGGCACATCGTCAACATAATAGTCTCGTACCAATTGTCTTACTTCATCGAGCGGTTCTGCTGACGCGGACAGGGCAAATGGAAACAAGACAACTACTATGGAGAATAGTAGTACGAGCGATTTAATAGTTCTTTTCAACGTGTTGGACACCCTCTCTTCTATACATCTATTCCCCCATTATACTACTTACTTGATTTCTTTAACTAGTCACATAAGTTATTTTCTATCTCAACTGTTCCATTTTCTATGGTAATAAAATATCGTCATAAGGACAATGAATTCAGATGTCGGTATAGCGAGCCAGACGCCTGTTAATCCGAATAGTGGTGGCATGATCAGCAGAAGAATAAGCAAAATAATAATTTCCCTTGCTGCTGTTATCCACGTTGCCATCCGGATTTGCCCGATGGATTGATAATACGTCATCATGACAAAGTTCGTGCCCATGAAAAGATACGCGATAAAAAATAGTTTGATGCCTGGTATCGCAAGCGCCATTACTTCTTCTGGGAAATCACCGAACAAGCTCGCAATCGGTGCAGCAGCGAATTGACCAATTAATAAGAAGAAAAGACCGGCCCCGAAAGTTGTGCCAATTGCCATCCGTACCGTTTGCTTCATCTTCTCTTCACTTCCAGCCCCACGATAATAACTAATCAATGGCTGGATTGCCGCGCCCATCCCTAAAAATAACAGCAGCATTACACTGTGAACATAATTCAAAATCGTAAATGCAGACACGCCTACAGTTCCAGCGAGACGTTCAAACGTCAGATTATGCGAGATTGTAAAAACAGAAAATCCAACTTCCGAAAGAAAACTCGGAAAACCAATTACTAATATAAGAAGTAATAACTTCCGATCAAACTTGAAGCGAACGAAACGCAAGTTGCTTTTCTTCCTGAAAAAATGTGTACTTAAAATAAGAAGCCCGACAAATGCACCAATGACTGTCGCTGCCGCCGCACCCGCTACGCCATAGTCAAGAACAAATAAAAATACATAATTTAAACCGATATTAACAAGGGATGTAGCAACAAGTGCAATCATTGATAAATTTGGGCCACCGTCATTTCTCACTAAAATACTAAATGCATTTTCAACCGTGAAGACGAATCCAAACAGCAACATAACGTTCATATATCCCGCGACATACTGGAAGGTATCAGCATTCGCCCCTAACAAATAAGCAAGTTCTGTCCTGAATGTAAAAGCGATAACTCCGATAATTAACGTCAAAGTAAATATAGAAACAATCGCATGCGAAAAGATAATACGCGCCTCTCCTGGCCGTTTAGCTCCCATCATTGCCGAATAACGGGTCGCTGCACCTATTCCAATCCACAATGACATCGCCACAAAAATTGTATAAACAGGTGCAGCGATACCAACTCCAGCAAGGGCGACCGGTCCCAGCCGATTGCCGACCATAATCCCGTCTATCACAATATTGACAGCCATCAGCAGCATTCCAACCGTCGATGGAATCAAATACCTCACAAAAGATTTCCCGACCGATTCCGTATCCAGACGGTTTACTACATGTTCATTTTTCATAACTAGTTCAATTCCTTATCTTTTATCATTTCCGAGAACGTGAAAACGATTTTAGTTTTTTTAGTTTCATAAAGCCTGAAAAATGACCGGCCTTTGACTGGCCAGCACATTTTTTCTTATTTCTCGGTCATAATCCCCGTCAATAATACATCCACAATCGACTCATGCGCTTCTGTTAGAGAAATACTATGCTCTAAAAAAAACTGTCGATCGAGGGTTGTATTCGATGCCCCGATAATCAATTTCATCAGCAAATCGATATTCCAATCCTTAATGATACCCGTACGGATTCCTTCTTCAAGAAGCCCTTTTAGATCATCCCATTGATTCAACTCACGATTCACCCGTTCCCATTGTGCAGGATAAGAGCGTTTCAATTGTTCTATAATCCGTAGATCATAAAATTCATTGTATTTCGGTATGACAACAATCGCCTTCCGAATTTTTTCCGTCAATGTCAAGTCAGGATTATCAATGATCATGCGCGTCTGTTCATCGAACTCGTGAAGCGTCAAGTCAAGAATCGAATCCAGGATATCCACTTTGGATGAGAAGTGCTCATATAACGTCCGCTTACTAATCCCTAGCCGCTTTGACAAGTCATCCATCGTGAACTTAATCCCATTGTTTCGTGTTTCTTCAATGAATGCATGTATAATTCTCGTCTTCAATTCAAAACCCCCTAGAAAAACTACGGATACCATTTTAGTTTTATTCGTTTCATAATACAACATATGTAGGGGCGCTGTCTACTCGAAACTACGGTCGTAGGAGTTGTAGAGGTGACAGTCACCCCTACAATTCGGACACTATTCAGTTAATTATCCATACTCTAGTGACAAACAAAAAGGCATACTACCTCTTTTTGAACGAGGTAGTATGCCTTTTGGATTTGGAGATGCTTTTCGACAGCTATTCACGAACTTGGCTGCTTATTGATTTTTACTCTGTGTAATTGCACACAAATGTTATTCTGGAAATGTTATAACGATTTCCCCATTTATATTTACCACTTCTATTAATTCATCATTGAAAAGATAGGGTGTATCATTTTTGTCCTGGGGTGTTACTGCTTCATAACTGTTCTTTACTGACAAGACTTGAAAAGTCACAGGAATATAACGGCCTTTATTCAAAGCTTTCATGTTCCCCATCAAAAATACCTCTTTGCTAGAAACTGCAAAACTTAAGTAGCCAACTTCTTTATTTAAATTGCCTGATACTAATTTAACGCCCTGCAACAATGAAATAATGCACAAAATGAAATCGTTTATAATATCGGAAGACAATTTTTCAAAGCTGTTTTTTATAAATAGCGCATTGAAGCCGTTTCTAATCTCTTTGAAAGAGAATATATCCTCAATCTTCTTGCCTTTTGAAACTGTACCCAGATTATTAATCACTTGCTTGCAGTCTTCGAGGTAGTCACTTACATACCCTTTACTCTTTTCCCTATTCGCTATAAAATTCCCTAGTTCTTTAATACTTTCAATGCCCTCAGCATCTTCTCTAACTAACATTAAGAAACTGTAAAGATCTTTTTCATCAAAATCTCTTTCGGAAAATTTCTGATAGTAGTATGCAAATAACTGTTGTTCTTTTTTATCCATGGTTCTTTCACCCTTTTCTTAATGTTTGTACACAGTTGGGAGATTTCCCTTCCCCCAATCTTACCACGTGCAGGAACATACTTTCTACCATGCAAGCACGTTTATAATAGAGACCCTGTGTACACATTATGCAGGATGGCCACTCCGTCACTTACTGTCTCCTCTTTTAGAATTGACTGGGTGACAGTCACCCAGTCAATTAAGACACTATTCAGATAACCATCCATTTAAAAAGGTAATCTTGCATGTGCACAACCATGAACTTATACTCCCGATAAGGAAACTGAAGTCTAGCCGAAAAAAATGAGCCCACGCCCAATAAGTTGGGACGCAGCTCATTTTTATGTAGTCTACTATTCTAGAAATTGCGGCGTTCAACCCCGTATCTCATTTAAATCATCACTCTGCAAATATGCACTACAGAAAAACCTATGAATTTACACAAGTTCCGTATAAAATCTGCAACGATCTCCCCGTACGATTGAAATACAAAACTCCACTGGTTGATCATTCGTATCATATGCCGTTCGCTCCAAAAGCAAAGCAGGTTTTCCTACTTCCGTCTCAAGAAGGATGCTTTCCCCTTCTCTTATTAAAACCGGTTCAAAAGCTTCTTTCGCACGGACAACTGTCACATCATAGCGTTCATCTAATAAATCATACAGCGATGAGGTTCCTACTTCATACAAAACTGACATATCCTGAATAACTGATTTTGGCATAAATGAAGATTCAAGAATAATCGGTTCACCGTCCGCACAACGTAACCTTTTCATTTCAATTACGTTTTCCCCCAACGGAAGCTGTAATCCCCCTCTCACTGTTGCAGAAGGTTCTACTTCTTTTACTTCAAGCACACGGTCAGTGGGATGAAGTCCTTTCTCTCGTAAAACACGGCTAAAGCTGTAAAATCCAGTTAAGGATTGTTCAAATTTAGGTCTGGAAACGAAAGTACCTTTCCCTTGTATCCGATGAAGTATGCCTTCCTGGACCAATTCTTCAATTGCTTTCTTCGCTGTATTTCTACTAACATGAAATATGTCCATCAAGCTATTTTCTGAATCGATTTTATCCCCTGGTTTCCATTCCCCTGCACGGATACGCGCATCCAATCTTTGTTTTAATTGATGATATAACGGAATAACACTTCCTTGATCTAATGGTTTCATCACTTTTCATCCTTTTTCATAGTTCTTACTCTTCAATCTATCATCATTTCAACAAAACTCACAACAATTGAACACGCCATCGCATTGATAAACAATAGATTACTTACAAATCGCCACTCGATCCGTCCATTTACTTTCGCCGGTACCTTTACGACATACTTTCTTCTCCCATGGATTAAGTCACCTATTTTACTTCTCCCATGTCAAATGAACCATCCGATTCACCTTTCAAGCGGAAAATCTGTGAAGACATCCAAGTTAGAAATAAAATAGATACACTTACACCGAAAAAAGGAAGCAATCCGGGAATAATTAGGAATATGCGGTAAAACACATAAAGCCCCATAACCGATCCAATCACTTGTACCGGGAACGAAATACTTAGTAACAGCGATGCCGAAAAATAACGTGAAAACGGCAGATTATAGTAAGCAAACACTTGAAAAATATTCATCACCATCACAGCATAGAGTATTGAAATCATCACCATCAACGTTAACATGAAAATCCCTGAAGTCCCGCTCATCGTCAGCACGATACGCAAGTTAAGTATAAGAAAATAACCGATAACAATCAAAATCACGCCAATCTTATTCGAATTAAGGAACTCGGCTTTATACGTCGCCCAATAACTGTTTGTGAGTGACCGCAAACTTTCTTGACCTTGTAATCTCTTTCGCATGACAACAAATAACCCTACAGTTGCCGGTGATATGCCTAAAATAACTAAGCCTAGTAATGTAAGCCCAATCCACATGAGTTGTAGCACCGCAAGCATCGTCACAAATTCAACGAACCAATAAAGTTTCCCTTTCCAACCGTTTGATCCCAAGCGACTAACCTCCTTTAAAAGATAAAACTCATATGAAGGAAACCCTTCATATGAGCTTTTATTTCATCTTATTTATCTTTTTGCATGCGCTCGTATGCACCTTGAGCCACTTCAAGATACGATTGCAAGCCCATCTTATCAAGCGATTTCTTGTACTCATCCCACTTGCTAAAATCTTGTTTTCCAGTAATGAAACCAGCAGTCATTTCATCAACATATGTTTGGACATCTGTCATCACTGCACTAACCTTGTCGTTTTCTTCCAGTGTATAGTTAAGGCCAGGAATGATGTCTTCGTCTTTTATACGGTAAGGCTTCGTTTGCGCAGCATTTGCAGCAGTAGCTTCTTTTCCTTCTGCTCCTTGGAAGTATTGCTGTCTAACGATTCCAGGATAATAGCCCCCTGGCCAAGTCAAGTATTCGCTAATCGCTTGGTCCATATTTAGGCCATTCGGATTGTCCGTGATTTCAGGTAGATACTTGAAGTTTCCTTCTGCATCTTCCTCATACGTCACACCCTCGAAGCCCATGAAGAACATTTTATTGCCTTCTTCCCCATAGAAGTGATCCATCCAGCGAACCATTGCTTCTGGATTTTTTGCTTTATCCGTCAAAACGAACATGCCAAGATTTCCAAGTCCAGTGGAAACTGTGTTATAAGCACGTTCCCCCGTAGGACCTTCAAGAACCGGTACACCAACATAACCGTCGAGTTTTAGTAATTCTTTCGGGTCAACCTCACTCAACATACCATAATTCCCTTTAGATGCTTCTGCAGAAAACGTCTGTGGTTCAGTCGTAAACACATCCTGGTTAACTAAACCTTCCTTATATAGCTTGTTCAAGAATGTTAGCATTTCCTTGTATTCATCTGTGGCCGGAACAAAACGGAACTCCTCCGTACCTTCTTTAAAGTCGAGATTGATGTTCATTGACCCTTGCTTGTTCAATCCAAAGGTTCCGCGTAAATAGCTAGTGAATTCAGCAACGCCATAGCCGCTGCCCCATCCAAGCTCATCCGCTTCGCCATTGCCATTCGGATCTTGTTCTTTGAACGCTTTCAATACTGCATACAATTCATCCGTCGTTTCAGGCGCTTGTAGTCCCAATTTTTCAAGCCAATCCTGATTTATCCACGGTGTACCTGCACGTAGGGCTTCGAATTCCGGATCATAAATAGCAGGAAAACCATAAATATTTCCATCCGCCATCGTAACACCTTGCTTCACCGCTGGATACTCATCTAACAACTTTTTGAAATTCGGAGCATATTCATCGATATAGTCATTTAACGATAAAAATACACCTTGTTCTCCGTATTTGATCAAATCTGTTTTAGAAAGAGCCGAAGCAAAGTAAAACTCAGGATAATCCCCCGCCGCAAGCGCCAAGTTTCGTTTCTCTGCTAACCCCTCAATTTGTACGGTATTCCAATTCACTTCGATATTCGACATTTTCTCATACTCATCCCAAAGCATAAGACTATCCCAATCTTGTGAAGCAAAGAACTTTGCTGCAAATCCATCGACTTGAATCTTCTCTTCAACAATTGGCATACCTGTCGCGTTCACATTGCCAACATTCGCACCTTTTTCAACAGGTCCATCCTCTTTAGAACAAGCCCCCAAAATCCCTGCTGTTAACAATAAAGTTACTGCTACACTAGAAAAAACTCTTCTCTTCAAACCATTCTCCCCCTTATCAGCCTTTTAGTGAACCTATCATAACGCCTTTCACGAAGTACCTTTGTAAAAATGGATAGAGCATGAGCATTGGTAAATTGGCAACAATCAATACGGCATATTTCAACCCTTCAACACTGAGCTGTTGCGCTAAAAAACTTTCCGACGTTGCTTGAATCATATCGTCGGTCTGACCTTGAATCAGAATTTGTCTGAGAATCAATTGAAGTGGAAACTTATCTTGATCCTGTAAATAAATCAAGGCCTGGAAGTATGAATTCCAATGACCAACTGAATAGAACAGTACCATGACGGCAATAACCGGAAATGATAGTGGTAAAACAATACTCCATAGAATCCTAAAATTCCCGCTGCCATCCATCTTGGCTGACTCCTCTAACTCATGAGGAATGGCTTGGAAGAATGTCCTCATAATGATGATATTCCAAACCGCAACGGCATTTGGAATAATCATGACCCAAAACGTATCTAGCATCCCAAGATCACGAATCAGTAGATAGGTCGGAACAAGGCCCCCACTGAAAAATATTGTAAAGATGATGAAGGCCATAATAACGCCACGCCCCTTTAAATCTCTGCGTGACAATGGGTACGCTGCTAGAATCGTCATGATAACATTCAAAATCGTTCCAAATACTGTATACTTCAACGTGTTGACAAACCCATTTATAATATCCTTGTTTTTGAAGACCTTTTCATAGGCCTCAAGCGTAAATTCTTTCGGCCATAACCACATCTCACCTGACACCACATATTGCGGGTTACTCAGAGATGCACTGACTACAAAAACCAATGGATAGATGACGAGTAAGGCAACAATGGTAAGGAACACATAGTTAAATATTGTAAACGTACGATCTGCTTTGGTTTCTCTCACTGCCCTCACCCCCTACCATAGACTTGTCTCATTCACTTTTTTCGCAATTTGATTGACCATTATAAGCATGAAGAAATTAATGAGCGAGTTGAACAGCCCTACAGCCGCGGAAAAGCTATATTGCGCTTCCAAGATTCCGCTTCGATACACAAATGTCGAGATGACATCGGATGACACCATATTCAACGTATTCTGCATCAAGTAGACTTTTTCAAAGCCAACAGCCATTACAGACCCTGCATTCAAAATAAAAAGAATGACGATTGTTGGCATGATCGCCGGGATATTAATATGAATAATCCGTTGGAACCGCGATGCCCCATCAATCATGGCTGCTTCGTGTTGAGAAGGATCCACTGCCGCTAATGCAGCAATGTAAATAATTGAACTCCACCCCATCGTTTGCCAGACGTCTGATAGCACATACAAACTTTTAAACCAAGCTGGCTCTGTTATAAAGTCAATTGGTGTCCCACCAAAAAGGCGAACTACCTGATTGACTAATCCATCTGTTTTCAAGAATAAAAGCATCATTCCCACAACAACAACTGTTGAAAGGAAATGCGGCGCGTAGATAACGGTCTGTACGAATTTTTTATAACGCAAACCTTTTACTTCATTTAATAAAAGCGCCAATATAATCGGAACTGGGAATGAAACTACTAAAGTGAAAATACCAATCCCGACTGTGTTTTTAATGAGTCTCCAAAAATAGTAACTATCAAAGAATCGCTCAAAGTGCTTAAATCCTACCCAAGGGCTCCCCAAAATCCCTTTTGTCGCGATGAAATCTTTAAACGCAATTTGCAAACCGTAGAGCGGAAAGTAATGAAACACAAGAAAGTATAGAATGACGGGTGTTAGTAATGCATAGAGTTCCCAGTTTTTCCGAAACTCTTTTTTCCACCCAATCCCCTTCTTTCTTTTCCTCGCGCTTTGCTGCCCCTGACTACCTTGAGGACCTTTAAACATCTTCTTTTTCTCACTTACCCCAGTCTCTTCTACAGTTCCTACCCTCTCACTAATATTCGTCATGATCAGACCCCTTTTCCTCCAAACACACTCAGCTGTGTACGATGCTAGATTCTTGTGAAACCCTGACGACTTTACCGCCTGCGCGTATTGACTCTGTTGCTGCACACCCAACTGCTACACTCATTCTTCCTGCGAAAGGCGTAGTAAGGGGTTGTTTATCATGAAGGATCAAGTCAATAAAATCTTGCGTGATTTTCGGATCTGCCCCACCATGGCTACCATCTTCGGGTTTCATTTCGTATGTAACGTCACTTAGCTCTTTCCACGTGTTCGTTTTACGCGTTTTCAGGTATATTTTCCCGTTGACATCATCGTTCTCTATACGACCTTCTGTTCCAATGAATGTATAGTTACGGTTATAGTCTGGCGTGAAATGACATTGAAGATAAGATGCCTTAATCCCGCCCTCTAGCTCCATAATAAGCATGTTATTGTCTTCCACATCGATTTCTTCTCGGAATGCACATTGCGTGAATGTATGAGCGACATACTCAGGACACGTATTCTTTAGCTCACACTCAGGACATGTTAAGTCGTTTGGCTTATCCCCACCATAGTAATCAAGGCTTCCGAATGCAGATACTTTTGTCGCATACTTGCCTGAAATCCAGTGGATCACATCAAGGTCATGTGAACCTTTCTGTAAAAGAAGAGAGGTTGTATTTTCTGATTTCCCATGCCAATCATGGTAGTAGAAATAGCCACCAAAGCCGACGAAGTGACGAACCCAAATCGTTTTCAATTCACCAATAGCACCTGAGTCAATGAGTTCTTTCATCGTTTGGTACATGCTCATATAGCGCATATTGAAACCAACCATCAGATGCTTGCCTGATTTTTGCCACGTTTCAATAATCCGGTCGCATCCTTCAACCGTAATGGCGAGTGGTTTTTCAGAATAGACATGTTTACCTGCCTCAAGAGCAGCGATAACATGTTCCTCATGTAGATAATCCGGTGACAATACTGCAACCGCATCGATGTCATCACGCTTCAACAGTTCTTTGTAGTCATTTGTTTGAAATAATGGTGTGTCGTATTTCTCTTGGAACTTGGCAATGCGTTCATTAGAAATATCGGCAATTGCAACAACCTCAGATTCCCCTTGTGGCTTATGCCAATAGTGTGCAAGTCCACCTCGTAAACCCGCTCCGATAATTCCCATTCTTACTTTCTTCATCTCTTCACCCCATCTATTTTGAAGTTTTCTTTCACCTTGGGTATTTATTCCCCAATTCCAGGAAAACGTTTTCCTTAAAGACATACTAAAGATTACTACCTATTTTTAGGTTGATTGACGAACGACTAATTTAAATGGCAATAATGTTTTTAAGTCGATATTTGGATTATCTTCAATTTGGTTCATTAGCGTTTTCGCTGCAATTACACCCATCTCATATTGCGGTATGGATATTGTCGACAACGAAGGATGAACATATTGAGCCATTTCGTTATTATCAATCCCGATGAATCCGATGTCATTAGGTATAGAAAGCCCGAGTTCGTGTGCAGCTCGCATCGCCGCTATCGCTAATAAATCTCCTGCGCATAGAAGAGCAGTTGGACGCTTATTAAGTGGCTGACTCAATAAATCCATTGCCGACTTATAACTTTGTTCCAAACACCAACCTGTATTAATAATCCAACCCTCTTCAATAGGTAACCCGAATTCGTTCATTGCCTTTTTAAACCCTTTAAAACGTTTTTCACTTGCCATTGTAGCGCCTATCTCACCGCCCATGAATCCGATACGATGATGTCCTTTTGACACAAGATGTTCTACAGCTTTATACGCTGCCTCTTCCCGGTCATAATCCACTGTAGATATCGCATGATCACTGTAATTAAAATCAACGCCCACAACAGGAATTAACTCCTTAATTTCAAGAAGAACTTGTTCATCGACTTTATCGATTAGCAATACCCCCTCAACTTCCTTTTCCCGAATCATCTGATGGAAAAGTGCTTCATCCTCCAAATCCTCGCTCGTTAATAGCAGCAGCGTATAACCTGCACTATTCAACGTTTCACTTATCCCTGAATAGATTTTGGAAAAGTACGGGTTATCTTCTGCAAGACGTGGACTTGCAAGCCATGCGATTTTCTTTGTGCGCTTCTTTTGTTGCCTCGAAGAAGCGACAAGATGCCGTGCATACTCATTCGGTGTATACCCTAAGTCTTTTACTGCCTGCCAAACTTTTTTCTTTGTTTCGGGATTCACATTTCGAGTAGAGTCATTTTTAATAACACGGGAAACTGTCGTAACTGATACACCAACATGCATTGCAATATCTTTTAATCTCACCATTTTATGTACCTCTTTCTTTTGCAACCGTTTTCTTTTACATTATTGTACTACAAACTTCCATGCAGTTTAGAACAATAGTAAAATTACGTCAGACGTCAACGGGTTGTAGGTACAACTATAAATAAAAAAATAAGTGAGATACTTCAATATAGTTGGAAATTTGTTACTACAAATAATATATAGTCTATTGTTCTGAGTGTCAACGTATTTTTCAAATAGTCTATTAACTAATAACTGTCCTCTATTTATTGCAGCTCATGACAGCATACTACATAGTAGAAGTGCCTGAATTGACTGGGTGACAGTCACCCAGTCAATTCAGACACTATTCAGACAACCATTAAACCTTGTTTTCTTCATGCATTTGTAATTTTATTTCCCAATAAGTACTTAAATTATTTATCTTCTATAGGTGATACCACAATTTTCTCCACCGACTTGTCTGTCTGACGAAATTTCGGATAGCCGATCAAAATGGCAACAACTCCGCAAATTCCGATTAATACGGGATAAAATGAATAAGGAATAATACTAACCGGTGATATTGCTGCTAATCCAGCGGCTGCAAGCATTTGCCCTCCATACGGCAAAATCCCCTGCCAGCTACTTGCGAACATATCAAGTAAACTAGCCGACTTCCTTAGGTCAATCTCATATTCATCAGCGATACTTTTTGCTAAAGGCCCTGTAATGATAATCGATATCGTATTATTCGCGGTAGCGATATTAGCCATACTAACTAAACCGGCAATCCCAAACTCAGCCCCTTTTTTCGATTTAATTTTGCTTGTAATGACATATAAAAGATAATCAATACCCCCATTATATTTGATGATTTCAACGACGCCACCGATTAAGATAGCAATGATCGCCAAATCCTCCATACTAATGATTCCTTCAGCAACTAGTTGCAAAAAACCGCCGAAACTATAAGACCCGTCAATCATACCGATAATTCCGGCAAACAGCGTTCCACCAAGCAAAACGACCAGCACATGTGCACCTAATAACGCCGCTACAAATACTGCGATATAAGGGAGTATTTTAAACAACTCATACGGATAGTCCCCATCCAAACTTGCTACATTACCTCGTGTGATTATGCCTAAAACAATCGCTGTGACAATTGCTCCGGGTAATACGATCAAAAAGTTCACTTTAAACTTGTCTTTCATTTTTATATTTTGTGTCCTAACCGCCGCAATCGTCGTATCCGAGATCATCGACAAGTTATCACCAAACATTGCTCCACCGATTACCGTCGCCATTGCCAATGCCAGCGGAATACCCGTTTGACTCGCAATCCCTATTCCAATTGGCGCCAAGGCAACAACGGTCCCCATTGACGTCCCCATTGAAATCGAAATAAAACAACCGATAACGAATAATCCAACCATCAATAAATTCGTAGGTAATAGGGATAAGCCAAGGTTAACTGTGGATTCAACGGCCCCCATTCCTCTAGCAACTGCAGAAAATGCGCCTGCTAAAATAAAAATGACCGCCATTAAAATAATATTCGGATGGCCTGCGCCTTTCGTAAAAGTCTCCACTTTACTGGACAACTTCTCTTTTCTATTCATCATCAAAGCGATAGCGGCTGCAATTAGTATCGCTACATTCAATGGCATATTTGAAAAGTCTTTTGTAATAATTCCTGTGCCGATAAATAGCAACACAAAAACAAGTAATGGAAAAAGCGCAAAGGGGTTCCCCTTTTTCACTTTAAGATTCGGCATAAATATTCCTCCTAGTAGTCTGACAAAATCCCAGAACTTACTGAAAACATAGTATTTCTATATGAATTACTAAACACTATCGTATCCTGCTTTCTTATCAGTGTCAACGAGGTTATTAACAGTTTTCAGAATTGACTTATAAATTAGTTTACATTACTAGTTGAAGTGTGATAGGTTAGATGACAAACCTGAGAGGATGATTGAAATGGCAGTGGTAGAAAGTTTTTTATTGGATCATACAAAAGTAAAAGCTCCTTATGTACGCTTAGCTGGTACGGAACAACACGAGAAAGGAAGCACTGTACAGAAATATGACTTACGGTTTTTGCAACCGAACGAAGATGCACTGCCTACTTCAGCCGTTCATACACTAGAGCATTTACTTGCGACGTATTTGCGAGACGAGCTGACGGGAATTGTCGATATCTCACCAATGGGATGCAGAACAGGATTTTACATGATCATCTGGGATGAACATGAACCCAAAGAAGTTGCCGCTGCTTTAACGACAGTGCTTGAGAAAGTACTAACTACTGAACACGTTCCCGCTGTGTCTGCACTTGAATGTGGAAACTATAGAGATCATTCACTATTTGCTGCACAGGAGTATGCAAAGTTGGTCCTTGAAGCAGGACTAAGTGATGACCCGTTCCGCGCTTAAGCGCAAATAAATTACGTCCATTAATGATTTTCACTCCATAGTTTAGTACAAAAGATAACAAAAGAGGTTGCCCCAAAGCTGAATTTGCAGGCAACCTCTTTAGTCTGGATTCTTTGCTCCCTATACTTCATGAGTGTTACGCTTATGTCATGCCGCCTAATTCGGCAAACAAAGAGGAGGGCCTATTATGACACAAGTAAAACAACAGGAAATTCACCTGGCTAACCGGCCAAAAGGAATGCCTTCAAAAGAAGATTTCAACTTTGTACAGAGTCTAGTTCCCACACCAAAAAAGAACGAGATTTTAGTACGGACACTGTATTTATCCGTTGATCCATACATGCGCGGAAGAATGCAGGACACAAAATCATATATTGCTCCATTTGAATTGAATAAGGTCATTGTCGGAGGTGTCGTCGCCGAAGTCATTGAATCTCAATCAGACGCCTTCAAACAAGGTGATGTAGTTGTTGGGAACCTCAACTGGGCTGAATATACGATAGCCAGTGAACAAGAAATCCGGAAAATCGATCCGAAATTAGCGCCTATTTCCACTCATTTAGGAATTCTCGGTATGCCTGGCTTAACAGCCTATTTTGGACTGCTGGACATCGGAAAACCTCAAGCTGGTGAAACGGTCGTCGTTTCCGGGGCTGCCGGGGCTGTTGGTTCTGCAGTTGGACAAATCGCAAAAATCAAAGGTGCCAAAGTAGTAGGCATTGCTGGCTCAGATGAAAAAATCGACTACTTACTAAACGAGCTTGGCTTTGACGCAGCTGTTAACTATAAAAAAGAAAGTTTCAGGGAAGACCTTAAAAATGCTGTGCCTAACGGAGTAGATGTGTATTTTGATAATGTCGGCGGTGACGTTTCAGATGCAGTTTTCACACTGTTAAACAGAAATGCCCGAATTCCATTATGCGGAGCAATTTCATCCTACAATGCCGAAGGAAAAGATTCAGGCCCCCGTATCCAATCAGCCATGATCAAGACAAGCGCCATGATGAAAGGCTTCACACTTGGCGATTATGCTGCTGACTTTAGTGTCGGAGCTGTGGACTTAGGTAAATGGCTACAACAAGGCAAATTGAAATACGAAGAAACAATTGTGGAAGGTTTTGAAAATATCCCCGAAGCATTTATTGGTTTATTTAAAGGAACGAACCTTGGTAAACAACTTGTAAGGGTTGCTAATCCTGAACACGCGAAGCTATAAAGGTTAATGTTATTAGGCATTAGAAAGATATACTAATGATAATTCCCACCCCAGAATAAAAATGAAAAAATCAGCCATTCTCCTACATGGCTGATTTTCTTTGTGACTAATAAACATTCCGAATTGTGTCCAAGTTGTATTGGTGACAGGCACCACTACAAATACTTCCAGCTTTCTTTCATTCTCGAGTCAATACTGTTACATTGCTATAAAAACCGAAGATAGGGGTATACACTGGAAAAAGGTCATTTTTCTGGAGGAGTAGTTTATGAATAAGAAACGTTTATCCTGGGTGGATGTCACGAAAGGATTTTTAATGATTCTTGTAGTCATTGGACATTATCCGGGACAACTGGATTTTCCTCTTTCGAAGTATATCTATTGGTTTCATATGCCGGCATTTTTTATTTTGAGTGGTTTGTTTTTTAAGCCCGTAGTAGAAAAAGGCTTACTAAAAATTTCGATTCACAAACGTTTTATGCAACTGATTGTTCCCTATCTATTTTTCTTGGTAAGTATTACGCTGATCCGCTATGGCATAGAAATCGGTTCAGGCAATATAGATTTATCGTGGTATCTAAATGATTTGTGGACACTTGCCGTGGGCGGTCGTTTTGTACGTGGTGCTTATGGCGTCTTCTGGTTTGTGACAACATTATTCTTTACATATTTGTTCTTCTTATGGCTAACAAAGTACTTCAGCCGTACGAAACAGTTCGTGATTCTGGCGATTTTTTATATAATCGCCCACTTTGAAAGCATCATTGCAATGCATGTAATTGGCGGAAAGCCTTCTGAAGCTTCGCAAGCGATCCCGATGGTTTGGAACATCGATGTTGCACTCATGGCAGTCGTCTATTTTGCGCTCGGTTATTACATGAAGGATATTTGGCAGAATGTCACGAAACGCTGGATGATTACAGGAATGGTTGTCAGTGTAACAATGGTCTTTCTTGATAGCTGGAATGTAATTGACTATCGATTAAGCATGAAATTTTTACGTTACGATCATTTCATTCTAGATTTGGTCATCCCACTGTCATTCACACTCGTATTGGTAGGCGGATTTCAATTCATCACTTCCCGAATGTCGCTTAACTGGCTACAAAATGTAGAGAAACACTCACTCTCCATTATGTACTTGCATATTTTCACGGATATTTTGTTAAATGATTATTTCACATATGGCATTATTGGATTCACAGCATTCGGATTAGTCATTCCCATCATTGTTTCTATTATCATTCAAAAAATGGTACCAAACGGGAAACTTTTTCTTGGTGGATTCTCACCGAAAAAAACCACTACTACTCCAGCAATAAATTAGAAAAAGCTGAACTCCGTGACAGGAAGTTCAGCTTTTTTATAGGTTTTCCGAAAAATGGAGCCAGTCACAACTAACTTTCAGAATTGTTTTCGAATTGTAGTGGTGACTGTCACCCCACAATCATTTCCGTCTAAGAACGTCCATCCAAACCTTGTACCCTTCCCCATTTAAGTGGAGACCGTCAATTGTATATTTCTCATCCAACTGTCCATTTTGATCC
Source organism: Sporosarcina psychrophila (assembly GCA_020742515.1). GTDB lineage: Bacteria > Bacillota > Bacilli > Bacillales_A > Planococcaceae > Sporosarcina > Sporosarcina psychrophila_B. The sequence continues at coordinate 596 of DYWT01000283.1, read as the reverse complement.
ACGAAACTGGAATGCAAATCAATGTATTCAATTCCGTTTTCTTCAGCGATCCGTTGCAACACTTCGTTAAATTGATTTACTTTTTCATTCGATACCTCATTACCAAATAACTTGTTGTTTACTGGAAGGATGGATTGTATAAAGAGTTTACTGTTTTCACTTTCAAAAGATTTCACAATCGCAGTAATGTGTTTTTGGAAGTTCTTCCTATCGGTAGAGTAGCGAATATCGTTTACGCCAATCATGAGGTATGCCTCTTTTGAATTCCGTCCAACCACTTCCTTGATTCGATTCACTACTCCTTTTGAAACGTCGTTTCTGATTCCTCTATTTAATACAACCTCGTCAGGGAAGTATTCCTGAAACTCTCCGTAATCTGTAATACTGTCTCCAATGAATATTTTATGTACATCTTTCACGTCAGATTTTTCGAAGATACTTTTTTTCGTATAATAATAATCCGAAGTTCCTTTTCCAGAAGGTGTCGGTTGCATTTGTTTTTTAATAAAATCAATGCCGCCTATTTTATGCACCACAATACTTCCCCCTCCAATCAACAGGAGATTTAAAAATAAAGATATAACTAACAATGACTT
>DYWT01000282.1 GCA_020742515.1 Sporosarcina psychrophila | reverse complement strand
AAAAGATTGCGAGGTGCTTACTGATGAAAACAGATAACTCGCTTCCGCTTGAATATGGTACAGAACAAAATAAATTGAATATTTTAGGTTTCTGGATTTTCATTGGAGCCGAAGTAATGTTGTTTGCGACTCTTTTTGCAACCTATTTCACTTTAGCGAATCGCACGGGGAACGGACCGTCCGGAGCAGAGATTTTTGAACTCACTCCGGTATTGTTTGAAACGATATTGCTGCTAACAAGCAGTTTCACAATTGGACTTGGTATTCATGCAATGCGCATCGGGAGAAAGACCGCTATGATGTCATTCTTTGCGATCACATTAGTACTTGGTCTGGCGTTCCTAGGCGTTGAAATTTACGAGTTTACACACTATGTGCATGTCGGAGCAGGTGTTCAAACAAGTGCCTTTACAGCAATCCTGTTGACTACACTTGGGACACATGGAGCTCACGTTACAATTGGTCTCTTCTGGGGACTATTCATCATCTTGCAAGTGAAAAAACGTGGCTTGACACCTGAAACGGCCAATAAATCATTTATTTTCTCACTTTACTGGCATTTCCTGGATGTCGTCTGGATCTTTATTTTCAGCTTCATCTACTTGAAAGGAATGATGTAAACATGAGCGAATTATTCCCGCGTAAACAAGTAATGGGCTTTGTTTCTTCTTTGGTGCTTACTGCGGCTGCACTGACTGTTTATTTCTTCGATCTGTCATTTGCTGTAGGGATGACAGTCTTGTTAGTCACTGCATTCGTGCAGGCGGCAGTTCAACTCGTAGTCTTTATGCACGCTGGTGAAACTGAAGATAAAAAGGCGATTTATGTGAATATCTATTATGCAGTTGCCATAGCTCTAGTCACCGTCTTTGGTACATTGTTAATTTTAGTTTGGGATATGTAAGAGGATGAAACAAAAGGGAGTGCCTATAATGGCACTCCCTTTTTCGTTTTTATTGAAGAATAACGGGATAGCATGCTACTTTTGCAATCCTCACCGTAAGTTCTTCATTGTTAGTTGCTATACTTTATCGGACGATTCTAATCCCTTTATCCGTTTTTTCCTGCATCTCTTCTGTTGCTACAAAGAAAATACCCATTAAAAAGATGAAAACAGCCCCCATAACTGTTCCGATACCGATGCCTGTTAGTGTGCTGTAATCGCTAATGAAAAAACCGTACAAGAAAATGGAGATTCCGATCGCAAGTATAGTGTAACCAACATATTTAATAGCATTTAGCATTTCTTGTTTAGATTTCATCCCACGAAACCTCCTTTTTACTATATTATTCATCTTGATTACCGAATTGTCAATCTATTTTGTGGTTATTCTCTTATTGTCAGGTCTTTTAAAGGTGATAAGAAAAAGGATCGATTATATTTCTTTCCTCATAAAATAAATAAGCCCAGAACATAGGAATAACGTAAGACTGCCTAAGATTACGATGAACAGCGTTTCAATCGAAACATTTAACGCACCAAAGTTATCGGCTGAACTTGGCATCATCATTAAAAATGGTTGTGCCCACGGATAGTATGGTCCAAAACTTTCTGAGTTAACAATCAACATATTTGGGATTGTGAAAATGACATTAACTGCAAGGGGAGCGGCGAAGCTTGACCATGCAACGGATACAAACATTTGCAAAGCGATTAACGGTAAACACGCTAACCACCCACCGATTCCACTTGCTAAAATAGTATCCCAAGGAATGTCAGCCGGGTAGCCTTTCATCCATCCAATTATGAAAAGTCCACTAATGAACAAGGTTTGGGTTACAGCGATAAGCAGGCTTACAATGAGGATCTTCACGAAATACAAATTTCTTCTGGAAACGGGTAAGGATAGCAGTTGTTTCCAGCCACCACCGACATGCTCATATCGACAAATAAAGCTCGAAAAGATACCCGTTAATAACGGTAGAAAAAGAATAGCATGACTAATCGTCATAATACCAAGCGTGGCGGTCCATTGGTGTTGTCCTATCGTTTCTATTTCACTGATATCACTTAAAGTAAGTAACAATGATAAAATTGGACTCACAAAAATGAGCAACCAAATCGAGGATTTACGTAACTTTAGAAATTCGGATCGAAATAATCTTCCCATTTATTTCACATCCCTTCGATTAAAATCTATAAGGCTAATGAAATATAAGAGAATTCCGATTGCGAGGCCGGCCAGAACTGAATAGATTGGCTTATCCCATTCATTTAGTAACAGCGGCCATTTCCAAGGAACCCAATCGGGGAAGTTAATGGAGTACATCGATACGATGGCGCCAATAATTCCAATCATTAAGGGAACCGCTTGATTTTTCATTGTAATCGCCAACCAGGTTTGCACTGTGATAAAAGGCAGGGAAGCGAGACATGGAAAGAAACACATTTTGAATAAAAAAAGATAGGGAATGTCGGTCCCGAATTTTAATAGCAGACCAAGTACAATGGTGCCGCTTGCTAGTAACAGGCATGATACGAAAAGCAAAAGAATAGCTACTAGCACTTTACCCGTAAATACCTGCGTTTTTGAAATTGGCAATGCAAGTAGCTGCTTCCAGGCATTAGTCTGATGCTCAATACTGGCAATCATTGAAGTAAGTATCGTCAAGCCAATGAGAATCGTAATAATAGACAACATGGAAACCTCGCCGATCAAACCTCTCCATAAATCATCCTCATAGACGCCTGTTAACCAATCATAGCGGATTCCAAAATTGACGGCCTCTAAGCCAATAACCCCGATCGGACCAAGGAAGACGAGAAATAGAATCATTTTCCGCCTGATTTTAAGGAATTCCGAGGCTATAACTCGGCCCATCATAATCCGCCATCCTGGCCAGTCAGCTCTAAAAAGATTTCTTCTAACGATTTTCTCTCTTCTTCCACTCTGAAAACGGAGTAATCGTTTTGAACGAGGATTTTCACAATTTCAGCGACGTTGTTATCCACAGCATTTTCAATGAAAAGGTTATTGTGATCGGGAGCTGATGTATACCCTTGTGTTAACAACGTCTTCCAAGCAGCCTCTGCATCATTAACTGTTAACTTAATCTTACTAGTAGACTGTGCTCTCAATTTCAAAATGGAGTCTTGAAAAATCATTTGACCTTTTGAGATAATGCCCACCTGTGTTGCCATTTGGTCGATTTCAGATAGTAAGTGGCTCGATACAACAATCGTGATTCCATGTTCCTTTGGCATGCTTTTTATAAGTTCCCGAATTTCGATAATCCCGGATGGATCAAGTCCATTTGTTGGCTCATCTAAAATGAGTAATTCTGGATTGCCGAGTAAGGCAGTTGCAATTCCGAGTCGCTGTTTCATACCTAAAGAAAATCCCTTTACGGGACGTGTCGCATCATTCGTTAGGTGGACGATTGAAAGTACTTCATCAATTCTGGACTTAGGTACATCCAATAAAATTCGCATCGCTTCCAAATTCTAATAAGCTGTTAAATGCCCATAGTAAGAAGGATATTCGACAAGTGAGCCAACTTTTTTTAAGATAGCAAGCTTTTCTGTTCTTACATCTTTACCAAAGATATGAATCGAACCTTTCGTTGGTCGTGCAAGCCCTAAGAGCATCCGGATGGTCGTTGTTTTCCCTGCTCCATTTGGCCCGAGAAAGCCATAAATCTCACCTTTTTTTACTTGTAAATCTACATGGTCAACCACTTTTCTTGAACCGAAATTTTTCGTTAACTTATTCGTTTCAATAATAAAATTGCTCATTATCCTCACCTCACTTTCTATCCTATCGCTCGAAGGTTAAAACAACAGTGGGCAGAAGGTTAAGTTTTGTTTAAAAAAAGAAAAGCGGAAGGCGCCCGCTAGACGCGACAGGCATAAGTCGATCCAGCGACTTGGCGATCTTTGCCACATAGCAGGATTGCTTATGACCCGCGCGGCTGGAGCTAGACACTGCTCCGGGTGGAAAACTTATACTTTCCATTGAAAAAAAGATAGGCTAATTTCATGCCTATCTCCTATCTATAATTTCTTGATTCGCATTAATGTACCTTTTTCACTCGTTTCAATAGCCCAATCGAGTTGCATTTCTTTTAGCATAAGAGAAATGACAGAGAGCCCAACCCCGACACCCTTTTGACTGGACTTCGTTTTCATTCCAGGCCCATGATCTTCAATCACAATCGTTTCATTTTCGATGCGTACCGCTACAAATCGGCCGTTTTTCGCATGCCGATAAATGTTTTGAAATAGGTTGTCCAATACCCGGCAAAACATTTGAGGGTCAATTTCCCACTTCAGCTGTTTCTCAGGAATTTCTAATTGAATATCAAACTGAAAATTCTCGAACAAAGGATACCATGCTGAAAATGAGGTTCGAATGAGACGAATGATATCCACGTTCTCCGGATGAAACGGATATTTCCCGGTTGTTAACAGCGTGTATGCAAGTAAATTTTCTATGAGTTCGCCCATATAATTCACTTTTGCATCGATAAAATCCAATGATTCTTGTCCTTGTTTGCTTATCGGCTCTTTCTTTAGGCGATAGGCATGACCTCGAATTGTGGTAAGAGGTGTTCGTAAATCATGGGATAAATTCGCGATGAGCTCTTTTCGAAGTTCTTCTTCTTCCAGTTGACGATTCCTACTTGATTCTAATTCTTGGATCATTCGATTGAAGGAGTGACCTAATCGACCGATTTCATCGTGCTTTGTCACTTCGATAGTCGATGGAATACCATTTACTTCAGGTACTGCCATCGCCTTTTGTAAATGAAGAAGCCTGTTTCGAATCCGATAAAAAAAGAGCATGGAAATCAATATAAAAAGAATAAATATCGCTAAAAGTGCGATTGGAAAAATATAATCATATCGTTCTTGTAGTTGATTTCTTGGGTTTACCATATCTGAACGGGGAATTTGTAATACCATAAATCCATTATTTTGTCCGTTTCCTATGAATGCAACTATGGTAAACGGATCAATCGTATACCCGCGATTTTTTTTCATAAAGTCAATTGTAAAAGAAGTTGACCATATGTCAGGTACGGATAGGGATTTCGGAAACTTGTCTCGTGTATGTCCCGTTTCATCTACCCAGTATATGGAGGCTTCTTGATAAATACTTTTTAGTTCCGTAAGCTTACTGTGAATCTGTGCTTCAGTAGCACCGGTTAATTCTTTAGCTGTTTCATGCCACATTTCTTCTAAATCCGTCCCATTATAATACCGATTGGATAAGTCTTCTTGGTGAGTAATATTATAAAAAACGATTGACAATAGAGGTATGCCGATTGGCAGAATCATTGTCGCCACGATAATAATCACCAAGTACTGAGTCAGTAAAGAATTGCGTAACTTTTTCATTGCTTCACTCGGTAGCCGATACCGCGTATTGTTTCAACGATTCTTGGTACACTCGGATTTTCTTCAATCTTTTCTCTTAAGTAGCGAATATGGACCATTAAGGTTTTATCTCCCTCAATATAAGATTCCCCCCATACAGCCTCGTAGAGTTGTTCTTTTGTTAATATTTGATTTGGATGTCGCAACAAATGCATAAAGATCTGATGCTGTTTGGCTGTCAAAAAGATCTCCTCACCGGTTTTCTTTAAAATACGGTTTTCTGTCGTATTGACCGTTAAATGGTCCAGTTGAATCTCTTTAGACACAGCATGTTGATTTCTTCTAAATAATACTTCAATCCTCGCTGCGAGCTCTTCGGGATGAAAAGGTTTTGTTACATAATCATCCGCAAAATGTAGGCCTTGCAGTTTATCGTCAACAGCTGTTCGGGCTGATAACATCAAAATCGAAATATTGGGGTGAGTGCGTTTCAAGCGCTGGCCGACTGTAAAGCCATCAAGTCCGGGGAGCATAACATCTAAAATAACCACTTCTGCATCCCCAAGTGCTTCCTCGGCCTTTTCACCGGAAATGAGCCATCGCACCAGATAACCGCGCTGTTCTAAGTCTTCTTTGACAATACTACCAATTTCCATATCATCTTCAATATATAGAATCTCCTTCATAACAATCCCTGCCTTCACCAGTTTGATTCAGTTAAAGTACGGAAAGAAACGAGTGTGTTGGTTATCTCGTTTTATCTAACTTATCCTATACGATACATATTCGTTGGTACCAGCATAAAAAGCAAATGAGAATAATCTTGTAACTGGTTGTCGTCATGAAGGAAATGTGAAAAAAACACAGTTTTTTTGGTGATGAAGCCCCGGGCCTCGCTAGAAAGAGGAGCAAAATTGGCATTCTCGTAATTGCGAACTAGTAATCAGAAAGGTACCTTGTCCCGAAACAAAACGAAATTGTTTCAGAACAAGGTACCTTTTCGTTACCAAAAAAAAGCAGTAGCCAGTACTATCCCGGCAATTGCGCCAAGTGCAATTCCATATCCAAATCTTCCGTTTCCACCATAGCCTCCAAAACCATAGCCATATCCGCCAAGATTTCCAGTAGGTTGGATCCACACCATATCTCTATTTGTTCTAGTAATCGTACCTGTATGAACACGACCATCACGACAAGTAATTCTTACCGTTTTTCCATGATATCTGCAACAAACATTATATAAATTAGTTTGTGACACTTTTATCCTCCTTCCAAACATATTTACATGCATACAAGCATGTACTGTTAAGATATGATGCAATTAGCATTGTGTAATAGATAAACGTCTAGTACTGTACTTATTTATTTTAATTGTCTGTTTCAATCAAGTGCAAAAATGCATCTCTATATGTTGAACAATTGAATACCTATATTTATTAAGCGAAGACAATCCCTAGCGCATTAGCAAATTCAATGGTATTTTTTATTCCACCATAACTAGGTATAGATAAATAACCTATAAAAGGATGAGAAACTCGTCAGTTATCCAAACGCAGATATGGCTCTATGAATTTTTCGATGCCTGTGTGAATCAATCAAGTAAAAGTCCATCTATCCTTCAATGTGAGATGCTTTGTGCACCACTAATGGAATTATTTCCTGAAGTAAGCCCGGAAGAATTGCAATACGAGCTTCTAAAACACGGATTATTTGATCCTTCGGAATGGGTAATCATAGGTAACCAAATAAAGAGAATGGAAAAACAAAACATCTGGCAAGTTGTTGAGCAGGAGTATCAGCTCTTAAAAAGTCTATGGATGGGTCCAGAGATATCGATTTATATTTATCCACTTACTAAAGTGACCATTGAGGAGCAGGCGCAAGTATCTGCTAAAAACGGCGTCGCCTATAAAGAAGGATTGTTTTTATTTTTGTCTAAGGGGCTATCAATAGAAGAAATAAAAGCCTTATTAGCACATGAGTACAACCATGTTTGCCGATTAAATCATTTAGGGTTAAAACCTAACAAAATTCCTTTAAAGGATTCGCTAATGATAGAAGGGTTAGGGGAGTTTGCAGTGAAAGAATTATATGGCGAAAAGTGGCTGGCGCCATGGACAGCTCTTTATTCAATTGAAGAATCTATCAAGGTTTGGAATAAATATTTTATTCCACAACTGAATTTGATGGGATCTGAAAAACATCAACTATTTTTATACGGCGAGGTCAAAAGCCATTTACCTAAATGGATTGGGTATTATATAGGTTATCAAATTGTTGATTCCTATCATAAGAAGCATGGTCCTTTTAAAAGTTATGAATTATACCGAAAATCCGCTGATGAATTGATTGCAGGTTCTAACTTTACAGCTAGTAAACTGTTCTAACACGTAACAATTATGCCTGTAATAAAAACAATCTTTTTTCTAGATAGTCATCTAGAAAAAAGATTGTTTTATTCTTATGGTAAAAAACATCGAAACGCACGAAATCCGATGAATTTATGGTTTTGCGTAATGAAACGATTATGCTCATCCCATAAATCATATAAATCCATACCTATATTTTTTGATGGATTTATATCAGTAACTTCAGTGTTCAGAAGTTCAGAGGGCGTATCAATTATTTCAACTTGTTTAAAACCAGCTTGCTGCAACTTCAATGTCCATTCTTGCTCATTTAGAATTTCACTGACGCCATATAGGCTGTATGCTTTTTTTCTTAATTCATTTGATAGGGATTGTTCTGCCGCCATTTCAATGCAAATCATACGACCGCCACTTTTTAACACCCTGGATAGTTCAGTTAGTGTCTTGGAAATGTCAGTGAATGCGATAACAGACTCGGCTACTATTAAATCAAAAGAATTATCGGGGAGAGCCAACTGTTGTGCATCTCCTTCAATCACTAAGACAGGAGAAGCATTCTCACCGAAGCGCTCTCTCGCTTTCTTTAACATAACCGGATGATTGTCTATTGCTGTAACTTGACACCCGAATCCTTGAGCTAAGAATGCAGCTGTCTGGCCAGTTCCACAACCAATATCTAATACGGATTCATAAGGTTGAATCTTTTCATCTTTCAATATGGATTGTGTTAAAGAAAATCCACCAGGATGTGCACCGCCAATTCCAAAATAAGCTACTAAATCTAAATAGTTATTGAACATTAGGTATTCTCCCAATTTAGCTACATTTTCAGTTTAGTAACAGCCGCCACCGCCGCCACCATATCCACCGTCAAAGCCGTTTCCAACAAAAGCTGCCCCAACGATGATTAGCAGGATAAATAATACAACGATTAACGCAAAGCCCGATCCATTTCCAACGTTTCCTACATTCTCACAGTTTCCAGAAGACATCTGATTTCCCCCTTTCCTCTTGCTGTTAATAGAATATGAGCAAAATTAGAAAATCATAGGGCTAGTTGAAAGATATTTATAGGTTAGAAGATAATGAAGAGTCTTTTTAAACTAAAAGTGTAATGAAGTAGGGGCGATTTAAAAATAAAAAAGTCCTAGAAATCTTTAGAAAAAAATTACCCACTTCTAGATATATGGCCAATGAAACAATTTATTACTTTTTTTGAAGTGGGGTATTTTTTTAGGGCTAAGCTTAGGTAATAGTATATAATATAGTAAAATTAGAATTTTTGATTGTAATTGTGAGTGGCCAAAAAGAATACTTTTATCAGTTTTTATAGGACCTGCTTAAGATTATTATTTAAATTGCTAGACTTCTGGACACGCATGAAAAATATAGTTTCGTATTCCATGTAAATGAAAAGAAGTGCAATTCATTCAAAAAAGGTGGAGAAAAAAGTGAGAGCAATGGATTTGCAACTGTATGATTATCTCAGTACTAATTTAACTGCTATTTCAGATGAGTGGCTTGCTCAGCGGGAAGTAAATAGGGGATCCATTTATTCGATAGATGCAGGAGGATCTGCTGAGTTATTACTCCGTGAACAAAACCGGTTAACAAATCTTACAGTGACAAGTATACTTTTAAATGATAAAGAAGTTTTTGAATCAAATAAGGAAAAGTGGGCCCGTGAAGTGGCTGAAAGCAGGGTGGAAAGTAATACGCCTATCCCTGAAGTACTGGATGCACTTAGTAAAGCCAGGCAAGTATATTGGACATTTGTCGAGAGGTTTTTAAAGTCCAAGGTAGATGAAATAACCAAGGATGATCTGCTGAGATGGGGGATTGCAATTCATATGGCGTTTGATGAATTGTATATCCACTTTTCTGAAATGTATTATCAGATTACATCCAGCGAACGTTTAGCCCAACAAAACTTGATCGCAGAATTAAGTTTTCCAATTATAAAACTTAATACGTCGATTGGAGTATTACCACTGATCGGTAATATAGATGCAATACGAGGAAAAAGTTTTTTGGAATGTATTCCAGCGAAAAGTGTAAAAATGGAAATCACACATCTGTTTATCGACTTATCAGGGGTATCTATTATTGATACGATGGTTGCTCAGCAAATATATCCGATTATACAAATCCTGAAATTACTGGGCATCGATTCAACGTTAACTGGAATTCGTCCTGAAATTGCACAAACCTCGGTTCAATTAGGATTAAACTTTGCGAACGTCGCTACTTTCAGTTCATTGCAGCAAGCGCTTAAGAACCAACTTGAAGAAATAATTTAAAAGTACCAGGCGCCTTCAAGTTTAGCGGTGCCTGGTACTATTTTTTGAATCATGAAAGGGTGACTTTACTTTGATTACAGTCATACTGCTATTTCTGTTTGCAGGACTAGCGGAAATTGGTGGAGGCTATCTGATTTGGCAGTGGTTAAGAGAAGGAAAGCCTGCTTACTTAGGGCTTATTGGAGGCTTTGTTTTAGCTTTATATGGAGTAATTGCGAC
>DYWT01000281.1 GCA_020742515.1 Sporosarcina psychrophila | reverse complement strand
CAGACCGTTTGGATGATGAAAGAGATGGAAATAAAGTGGGCAGCGAAAGATCCTGAAGCGCTTAAATGGCTAAATTACGAGCGTTTTTATACGTATAAGTGGGATCGGGATTTTGAGTAAAAAGACTGCATTATAAACTTGCTGTCTAAATGGCACAATTCAATAAATCATTTATAAAAAGGGACTATAAATCGCATTGATTTTAGTCCCTTTTTATGAGCGTTTATTTACCAAACTAATTATAATTTCCCCCTGCTTTAAATCCGTTAGCATTGGTAGCTACAAGGTTTCCAAAAAACAATAGACTGAAAAGTTATAATAGTATATACTCTATTTATAAAGGGATAAAACAATATAACATGTATAATTATTCACTGTATACATGTTATACTGTTATAAAAAGGGGAAGATAAAATGAAAAAGTTCGCGTTATCCACATGGTTCTATTTTTTAGTTCCGTCGATTCTCGGTATTCTGTTGTTCATGGTGCCGATGAAGTATGCCGGAGACTGGAAAATACCAATTGCCATATTTGCAGATTTACTATCAACTTCTATTGCTCCGGTCATGCCTTGGGTTGCTACGGTTACGCTAATTATCGCGGCACTCGGTTCGATTGTATTTCTGGGCATTTCAAAGGACCGGGTAAAACCGTCTTTTATAACAAACTTATTTAAAGTGTCACTCTTCTGGACAATCGTTCGGATTATCGGAGCTATTTTAGCTTTACTTACGGTTCTTCAAGTGGGTCCGAAAGCAGTTTGGAGTGAAAATACAGGTGGACTTCTATTAAGTGAAACCGGACTTGTTACATTCCTGTTTACAATCTTTTTATTCGCAGGAATCCTTTTGCCGCTTCTTCTGAATTTCGGATTACTCGAATTTTTCGGGACGATGATGGTGAAGATCATGCGCCCCGTATTCAAAATACCAGGCCGTTCTTCAATCGATGCACTGACATCCTGGATTGGAGATGGAACAATTGGTGTCCTGCTGACAAGTAAACAGTATGAAGAGGGTTTTTATACAAAAAAAGAAGCAGTGATTATCGGGACAACCTTCTCTGTTGTGTCGATCACCTTTTCAATTATCATTATTGAAGAAGTGGGACTCGGCTCTTATTTCCTGCCATTTTACGGCACAGTCGTTTTAACGGGACTTATCCTTGCATTCATTATGCCGCGGATTTATCCTCTTTCAAAAAAGAAGGAAGAATACATAGATGGCAGGCCATTTACAGGTGATGAGGAGAAATTACCAGAAGGATACAACTCCTTCACACACGGTCTTGAAAATGCATTAATAACTGCAAATAAAAACCGTTCAATGGTTAAAACATTTTCAGAAGGTCTGAAAAATGTCCTTGATATGTGGGTTGGTGTTATCCCGGTTGTTATGGCCTTCGGGACGATTGCACTGATTCTGGCAGAGTATACAAGTGTCTTCACGATTTTAGGGAAACCGTTTGTACCGATTCTCTCTATCCTCGGTATACCTGAGGCGGCAGAGGCAGCACAACTTATGGTTGTCGGATTCACGGACATGTTCCTTCCAGTAATCCTTGCAAATGGTCTAATTACATCTGAGTTGACCTTGTTCGTTGTTGCCACTGTTTCAGTAACACAGCTCATTTTCATGGCAGAAGTTGGGGGACTTCTGCTAGGCTCAAAGATTCCGGTAAACTTTTTTGAACTTGTTGTTATTTTCCTCTTGCGTACGGTGATTTCATTGCCGATTATCGCGGGAGTAGCACACTTGTTATTTTAATGAAGTATGGCGAGGCCCTGCAGATTGTTGCGGGGTCTTTTTTGTGGAGATAAATGGGGTTATGGTCGGGTTTTGCGGGGGATATGAGCGGTCTTGCTTGGGATACGATCGGTATTGGGAGAGATATGAGCGGTCTTGTGTGGGATACGATCGGTCTTGGGAGAGATATGAGCGCTCTCACGTGGGATACGATCGGTCTTGCGGGAAATATGAGCGGTCTTCCGCGGGATACGATCGGTCTTGGGGGAGATATGAGCGGTCTCACGCGGGATACGATCGGTCTTGGGGGAGATATGAGCGGTCTCGTGTGGGTTACGAGCAGCCTTGGGGGAGATATGAGCGGTCTCGCTCGGGATATGGTTACTGCAATAATAAATTCCTTATTTCATTACAAGATAAAAGCCGCAGGTTAAAAACTGCGGCTTTCTAATTAGGCATTCAATTTTATTTTCAGTTTTGACAGCATGTCCACTGTCATTTTATCCAAATCGTAGTTCGCTTTGAATCCCCATTCGTTTATAGCGGCTGTCGGATCTATGGAATCTGGCCAGCTATCGGCAATCGCTTGGCGTACTGGATCTACGTCATAAGCAATCTCAAATGTAGGGATCTGCTTTTTAATGGATGCTGCAATTTGAGACGGTTCAAAACTCATCGCTGTTACATTAAATGCATTACGGTGAATCAGTTTTGTAGAATCTGCTTCCATTAAATCAACAATCGCCTGTAACGCATCGGGCATATACATCATATCCATGCGTGTTCCTTCTGCAATATAGGAAGTGTACTTGCCTTCTTCAAGCGCTTTGTAATAAATGTCGACCGCATAGTCTGTCGTTCCGCCGCCCGGTTGTGCCACATATGAAATCAGTCCTGGGAACCGGACACCACGTGTATCGAGTCCGAATTTGTGAAAATAGTAATCGCAGAGTAATTCACCCGCGACTTTATTGACGCCATACATGGTTGTCGGTCGTTGCAATGTATCTTGCGGTGTATCTTTTTTCGGTGTTGACGGTCCAAATGCCCCGATTGAACTCGGCGTGAAAAACTGCATATCCAGTTCACGCGACACCTCAAGTGCGTTCATAAGCCCGCCCATATTAAGATTCCACGCAAACAGCGGTTCATCTTCTGCCTTTGCAGATAACAATGCCGCCATGTGCATCATTGTATCCGCACCAAAATCCTTCGCAAGCGTATGCATGTCAGTTGCATTCGTCACATCAAGGACCTCAAATGGCCCTTCTGTTGCTGAATCCATGCGCCGTATATCCGTTGCCAATACATTTTCCGTACCATATTCTGAGCGAAGCTTTGTAATTAATTCTGAACCGATTTGACCTAAAGCTCCAGTTACCATGATTTTCTTCATTATTAAAAATTCCCCACTTTCAAACATTTGTATTTATGGAGAGTACACACCTATTAGAGTTTTATCATTTCATTGATTCCATTGCTTTAATTCATTATAAAACGTTCTCCTAGAAAAGACAACGTCATTTCGCATCTCGATGAATACCCGTCAGACTTTTCTGGTATAATTAAAGAAAAACTTGAGGTGTATGATGCTGAAAAATAAGCCTTCTATCTTTTCAAAAGTCTTTAAATTTGTCCTGCTGATAGCGGTAGGAATTCTTCTTACATTTGTACTCATTTCAAATGGGGTGCCAAAGTGGATTGTATTCCTTATTGTCCTTGCCCTGTATTTTTCAGTGTCGATTCTTTGGCCGATGTATATCATTTACAAGTCTACATCGCTCCGTGCAATCGACCGCTACATTGCCAGTAATTATAAAAAACCGATTTTTGGTTATTCATATGCTTTGGCACATGGGGACAAGCGAGATGTAGAAAATGCATTGAAACGGATTATGAATACCTATCAACAACAAGATATGGCTGATATTTATGGTGCAAATCTCGCCTTATTCCAAAACAATCCAAAGCACCTTTTAGAGCATGCGGAAAAAATCAACGGTCAGGAATATAAAGATTATTATCTAGGTCATACTTATGTGATGAATGGTAATTTTGAAAAAGCCAACGAGCATTTAGCTAAGTTGCACACGCCTTGGATGATTCATTCATTAAAAGCCTACGCTGCCCATAAACGCGGGAATCGGGTAACGTTTCGCCAAGAAGCAGATCAATCCATTAAAAGCGCAATCGGCATGCAACGATTTGTTATGCATCACACGATGAATCGTTTTGAAAATGGAGACTTTAATATTTAGTGTATAAAAAAAGCCTTTAGTTTAGGGCTTTTTCCTTTTTATAAGTATGTGCTTTGTTCGTTGATGTTACTCCATTTTCATTAAGAGCAGAGCTTTTTCTCCGCTTCACCACGATGTTCGGGTAGATTTATATCAATGAATATAACGAATTGTTTCCATGAATTCGCCCATCAGACCCATTAACTCACGACATGGCCATGACTATCTCGGTAATTGCCATGAATTCACCCGCCAGACCCATTAACTCGCGGCCGAGCCATGACTATCTCGACGATTGACATGAATTCACCCGCCAGACCCATTAACTCACGGCCGAGCCATGATTATCTTGGCGAGTGACATGAATTCGCCCAGAGGACCCATGAACTCACGACCAAGCCATGACTATCTCGGCGAGTGACATGAATTCACCCGCCAGACCCATTAACTCGCGGCCGAGCCATGACTATCTCGGTGATTGCCATGAATTCAGCCGCCAGACCCATGAACTCACGGCCGAGCCATGACTATCTCGACGATTGACATGAATTCGCCCGCTGGACCCATGAATTCAAAGCCATCCCCCACTAACTCGCCACCAATCATCCATTCCAACACAAAAATCCCGGACAGCATATTAGCTGTCCGGGAGTTCCCAGTTTGTTATGAAATTACATTTAGTTCTTTGCCGACTTTTTCGTAGATGGCAAGTGCTTCGTCGAGCATTTCTTTTGTATGGGCTGCGGTTGGCATGTTGCGGACACGACCTTTTCCTTTGGCGACTGTCGGGAAGACGATTGACTTGGCGTAGACGCCTTCTTCCGCAAGACGTTTAGAAAATTGCTGTGTCAACTTCTCTTCGCCGATGATGCAAGGCGTGATTGGCGTTTCAGAAGCGCCGATATTGAAGCCTAATTCCTTAAGTCCGGCCTTCAAGTAATTGCCGTTTTCCCAGAGTTGATCGTGCAGTTCTGTGGATTCGGATATCTTGTCCAGTGCACCCATAATTGCGGCGACATCTCCTGCAGGAAGAGCTGTGGAGAATAGGAATGGACGTGAACGGACTTTTAGCCAGTCGATTAATTCCTGTGTGCCTGCAACGTAGCCACCGACGACGCCGATTGCTTTCGACAGTGTCCCCATTTGAAGGTCGATTTCTTTTTCAAGACCGAAATGCTTGACGGTCCCTTTGCCTTTACCGGTGACACCTGAACCGTGCGCATCATCAACATACGTGATCAAATCGAATTCCTTCGCGATTTTCACGGCTCCGGGGAGGTTGGCGATATTCCCATCCATCGAGAAGACGCCGTCCGTAATATACATCACTTTTTCGTAAAGGCCGGATTCCGTCGCTTCTTTCGCTTTTGCACGAAGGTCATCCATGTCTTGGTGTTTGACACGAATAACTTTCGCGCCCGAAAGGCGGCAGCCGTCGATGATAGAAGCGTGATTTAATTCATCTGATAGAATTGCGTCTTTTTTAGTCATGACTGCAGATATTGCTGCCATATTACAGTTGAAGCCCGATTGGTAAGAAATCGCCGCTTCTGTTCCTTTGAATTCGGCAAGTTTTTTTTCTAACTTAACGTGGATATCTAGCGTTCCGTTAATCGTACGAACTGCGCCTGCTCCGACGCCATATTTTTCAGTTGCGGCAATTGCCAGCTTTTTCAAATCTTCATCTGTCGCAAGGCCCAGATAGTTATTTGAAGACAAGTTGATAAGGTCTTTGCCTTTAATTTTAATGATCGGGCCGTTTGGACCTTCAATAGGGTCAATTTCGTTGTAAAGTCCTTGATCGCGAAGTTCTTTTAAGTTTTCCTGCAAAAATGCATTAAGTACTTTTGACAAAATAATCTTCCTTTCAAACAAATGATACCCCCATTTTACCACACGACCGGCCCTGCCGCAGAATGAAGCGCATCCTTGATCAATATAGGTATTTTTAGGAGTGGAAGACTACTGTTAAATGAGTTCAAAAAGCACTTTCGATTTACTATCAAAAACAGGGTGAATAATGGCGGAATCCATCGTGATTTTCATGCTGTTTTCGGCCTGTGCATAGGCCTGCATATAACCTGTCGCGTCGAGCATTTTTTCCGCATAGGCTTCCCGGATTGGACCGATTTCCGCTTCTCCCCCTGCGTCTTCCTCACACATATGCACAAGGTCGAGCAATTCATCTCCCGGGTGTTCCACATCGTAGGCATGCGGGTTTGTCGAGTCAAGAACGCATACCGACAGCTCAGGAAAGAGTACAAGATCGACTCCCGCAGGATCCAGACCGCACCAGCCGTACAGAACGTCAAATCCGCGCTGTTCAGCTTCGGCTCCGAGCGCTTTCATGAGCGTCGATTTACCCGTCCCGGGAAGACCTTTAATAAGGATTCGACGGTCTAAATGCTTCGTAATGGAAGGGATGAAATCATGCGCCCCTCCAGATGTTAATGAACCAATGAGTCTGTGCGAAACAGCTGCGTCCTTATTCAGCTTGATTGTTCCAAACAATTCTTCTTTCAATGATGCTATTTTGTTTTCATGGAGCTCCCAAACCATCCGCTTGATATTCACTTTTTCCCAATCATCATGAATATTCTTTGCTTCCGCAAGCGATTTCAATGCTTTCCCAAGTGCTACACGTGATTCCTCTAACTTTTCTACAATTATCCCATTCTGTTCGCGCAATTTCGCTTCATCATAGACATCGTAAAAACTGATGACCTTATGTTTTCCGCCTATATCCGCTGGTTCTAAGGCAACCGGATGAGAAGCTTGAAGTATGAGCAGATTTGGGCCTTTAACGAAGATTGCGTCCGTTTTGTCGGACTGTACGGGATCCATGAACCGATCAACGTCATACCCTCGTTTCAGATAGTGCGAGGCAGTTTCACTCAAGACATTTGAGATAGCATTTGTCGGAGGGCATTTCAGAAAAAGCGTTTGAGAAGCCGATGCAATTAGTTTGTCGTATTTATGGGAGATTCCAGCACCTGTATAGGCTGTCCCCATATATTGGGTTATCGTTCCATACATTCCGATCATCCTTTCTTTACATACGATTAACGTATGCCCGGACAACAAAAAAAAGCACGGCTTTAAGGCACATGCTTTGAATAAATAACTAAATTCATATTAATATAATGTCGATTCATTCTCCGCGCCAATCAATTTCAACAAAAACTTCTGGCATTGCGGCAATGTATAATGGACGATCTGTCCTAAAAATAATGCGATTAGGACTGTCCCAATCCCAATCGGTCCGCCGAAAATCCACCCTACAATTGCAACAACGACTTCAAGAGTCGTCCGAATTTTTTTCACGCTCGCTCCCGTTTTTTTAACAAGGACAAGCATAAGACTATCCCGCGGACCTGCACCGATATTCGGTGAAATATAAATCCCGACACCGTATCCCATCACAATTACACCCGCTGAAAAAATAAGTAATTGTGCACCCATAGTCGTGATATCCGGAAGCAACCAATTGAACAAATCGATAAAGAGTCCAATCAAAATCATATTCAGCCACGTTCCAATCTGCGGCCATTCTTTCAAGACAGCGGCAGTTGAAATGATAATAATGAATCCCGTAATAATTCCCCATGTGCCAATCGTCAAGCCGAAGTTTTTGTATAACCCGACATGTAGTACATCCCACGGGCCGATGCCAAGCTTCTGACCTTTAATCGTCATTGAAATGCCAAGGGAGAGGATCATCATTCCTATCAAAAAAAATGCCCATCTCCATACTAATATCTTTCTCATATAAGTCCTTCTTCCTAGTGAAAATATAAGTTACTCTTAGATGCGAACAATAATAAAAGACACTCACGCAGCACGCATGAATGTCTTACTTGCAATCTATTCATTGTAGCATGTTTTCGGTCCTTGATAAAGACTACCAACTTTTCACAATGTCATAAAAAGATGCGTCTGTCACTTTCGCTAGTTCGCTTGGTACAAGTCTCATCTGCAAGCCAGGCTTCCCTGCGCTGACGATCATTTTGTCTAGACTTTCTGCTGACTTGTCAATGAATGTCGGGTATTTCTTCTTCATCCCGACAGCTGAACAGCCTCCGCGGACATAGCCTGTTTCCTTCGTCAAATCCTTTAATGGAAGCATTTCAAGCTTTTTCACCTCGGCAACTTTTGCCGCCTTTTTCAAGTCAAGTTCTCCAGCCACTGGCACTAAAAACACAATAATTTCTCGCGGACCGGCAATCGTCGCGAGGGTCTTATAAACCGTCTCCACTGCCTGTCCCGTTTTTTCTGCGACGGAAATGCCGTCCACCATTCCGTCGTTTACATCATATTCCATCAGATCATAAGCTATATTTTCCCCATCTAAAATCCGCACTGCATTCGTTTTTATCTGCTTACCTTGCTTTTTCATTTAAGTATTTTCTCCCTTCTAAGAAAAGCATAAGGCCCCGTCCAACCCCGCCATGCAAAAGATAATTTGCGAGGAGGCGTACTTCAGCCACCACAGCCAAAAGGCTTATGACTTGAGAGGGTAGCGCCCGGAGTCTAGGCAATATTCATGGTTGAAATCTATACTTTTTTATCTCTTAAAACGAAAAGACCACCATTTAGCAGGCGGCCTTTTCGTTCTACTCATGCTATTTTATAAAAGCTCGGCCGATCGATTTCAAACCCTTTTTGTTTCATGTGGACTTGGAATGAGTAAGATGAAATCGCCTGTTCGTACCGTTTTTGAAGGATGAGTAATTCACGTTCAGGGCCTGAGGGAAGTTCCATGGATACCGCTTTCGCTTTTGCGGTATTGACCTGTTCTTGTACAGATGCCATCTCAATATTCGACTGCGCCAGTTTTTCTAACGCAATTTGTGTTTCAGTTTGTCTAATTTTTGCTGATGCTGTAGCGGCAAGCTGATAATCTGCAGTCGTCGGTTGCTGTTCTGAAACCGCTTCAGTCCGGACGTCTCTCCAAAGGTCAATGGTCTCTTCAAGCGTCTTACCGACCGGCAAAGCAATCTGTTTCACTTGTCCGGCGCCAAGCTGTTGGAATTCCTGTCGCTCTGGTTGCACGTTTTCAGGCTCTTTCTTCCCTCTTAAGAGAGACTCCAGATCTTCAACCGTTTTCTGGTTCTGTCCATTGTATTGCACATTGCGATTGTAGGCACTTTCAGCATTCCGGCGCCGAATTGCATCATAGCGCTGGATATGATCACTTGCTGCAACTTGAGTCATAACGGCATTCATAGGACTTCACCTCCCCACAATAGTATTTGCATAAATCTAGTAATTCCAGTATACCCATTCCATTTTGAAGAATAAACCCTACTAAAGCGCTAAAATCTAATTACTTATCGAATAGTTTCTTTAGCGCATCTGCCATCGCCGAATTCTCCAGCTCTTCCGGTTTACCCTGTTTTTTCATGTATTTTTGAACATCGCGTTTGTCTGCTTTTTTTCCGCCCGAGTTCTCTCTGCGTTTCTCAAATGCCGATAATTTCTCACGGTGGCCGCATTTACAAACGAAAATCCGTCCGTCGCCTTCTCCACGCATCTCCAATTTCTTTTTACAAACTGGACATCTTGCATTTGTTAGCATCGAGACATTTTTTCGGTGGCCGCACTCTCGGTCCTGACAGACAAGCATCTTGCCGCGCTTACCATTGACTTCCAATAGAAGCTTACCGCAGTCTGGACATGCTTTTCCTGTGACATTATCATGTTTATATTTTTTATCATCTGTTTTAATCTCAGTAACAGTCTGCTTGGAAAAGCCAATCATCTCTTTCATGAATTGCTCTTTTTTCATCTGCCCATTCGCAATTTTTGTCAGCCCTTGTTCCCATTCTGCGGTCAGTGCGGGTGATTTCAGGTCTTCCGGCACGAGTTCAAGCAATTGGCGTCCTTTGGATGTTGTATAAATATCATTGCCCTTTTTCTCCATAACAAATGAGTTGAAGAGCCGCTCGATGACATCGGCACGTGTTGCAACTGTTCCAAGTCCTCCGGTTTCACCAATTGTTTTGATAAGATCTTTGGATTCCCCTTGCATGAACTGTGAAGGATTTTCCATCGCAGCGAGCAATGTCCCTTCATTGAAACGGGCAGGCGGTTTCGTTTGACCGTTCGTCATGACGATTGCCTGGATTTTCACTTCTTCGCCCTTAGTAAATGAAGGCAGAGTATCCGTATCTGTCTCTTCTTCCTCTGTTGAATAAACTTTCTTCCAGCCTTCATCCGTAACAGTACGGCCTTTTGCTTTGAATGTTTCCCCGCCAACAGCGAGCTCGGCAGTCACTTGGTCATAACGAAACGGGCCGAAGAAGACCGCCAGAAAACGCTTGACGATTAAATCATATAGACGCTGCTCTTTATCAGATAAGTTTTGAAGAATCGGTGTTTCTTCAGTAGGGATAATTGCATGGTGATCTGATACACGCTTATCGTCAACGACACCTTTTTGCGGCTTTATGGTTCCAGCACGCAGAAGTGTACTTGTTGCCTTGCGGTATGGACCGATATCCACGGCTTTAATGCGCTCTTTCAGCGTACTTTCCATATCCGATGTTAAATGCTTTGAATCGGTACGCGGATACGTCACTGCTTTATGGCGCTCATATAAATTTTGCAGCGTCGACAGCGTCTCCTTCGCTGACCAAGACCAGCGGCGGTGCGCTTCTTTTTGGAGCTCCGTCAAATCGAATAAATGCGGTGCCGGCT
The DNA here is from genome assembly GCA_020742515.1 of Sporosarcina psychrophila. Lineage (GTDB taxonomy): Bacteria > Bacillota > Bacilli > Bacillales_A > Planococcaceae > Sporosarcina > Sporosarcina psychrophila_B. Next base: position 4,748 of record DYWT01000281.1, on the reverse strand, counting down.
GTGACTTGGGCGTCGTTTTCACGTCAGTCACTTTTCCGGCATGAACCCGGTCAATTTTCCCAATCAACTTCTCGATTGTTTCTTTATCGAATGACTGTGTTTGCCCGGCTTTATCATGCCAAGTGAACTTTGCAGTTTCCGTCAACGCTTGCATACCGTAGAATGATTTTGGCTTAAAATTACGGATCTGATTCTCACGCTCTGCAATCATTGCAAGTGTCGGTGTTTGAACACGACCCGTTGAAAGTTGGGCGTTATACTTTACCGTCAGTGCACGCGTCGCATTAATACCGACAACCCAGTCCGCTTCCGCCCGGGCTACTGCCGCTTGGTATAAGTTTTCATATGCACGGCCATCTTTCAAATTATTGAAACCGTCCTTAATCGCTTTGTCGGTGACCGATGAAATCCACAGCCGTTTAACAGGTTTGCGAACTTTCGCCTTTTCCAAAATCCAGCGGGCCACAAGTTCCCCTTCACGCCCCGCATCTGTCGCGATAATGACGTCTTTCACATCATTGCGTAAAAGTTGCGCTTTAACGGCATTGAATTGTTTCATCGTCTGGCGGATGGGTACCAGTTTGAAAGGTGCCGGAATGATTGGCAGAGGCTCGAGCTTCCACTCCTTGAATTCCGAACCATAGCCTTCTGGATCCGCATGTGTCACGAGATGGCCAAGCGCCCATGTGACGATATAATTTGTTCCTTCAAGGAATCCGTTCCCTTTTTTATTACAGCCGAGCACCCGCGCAATATCGCGTGCTACGGATGGTTTTTCAGCTAATACAAGTGATTTGGACATAAGTAAATCCCCTTTCTTCATGTTTCGATTATACGGGAGAACCCGATTGGATGCATGTCGGGCGAATGAACGGAGATATATCATATTAAGCCCGTACTGTCTTAACATTCTATGAGACGGCTGTTATTGGTAAAAATTTGTTATATAATGTATACATATACGACGTTAGAACACTTTGAAAAATGATTTGTATTTCCTTCTAATCCGCTTCGGCGCTTTGGGGATGCCTTCCACCATAAGCCTGACCGCTTCCCTATCAGTCTTATGGCTCCGGCTGCCCCTCTTAAGGCGCCTTCGCTTGGTTTTTATACAATTTTCAATACTACAACTTATAAAACAATGGAAAACAAGTGAGAGAGCGGGTGATAAGATTGAGTAAAAAGCAAAAAATGCTATTTGGTGGTTCCATTCTAGTGAACTTAATTCTAATTATTATAGTGATTGTTGGATACCTGAAGATGAATCTAGTACACGAGCAACTATTTTATTCGGAAGTGCAATGGAAACTTGTTGAGCTTGATGGGTTAATTGAACATCAAAAAGAAACTAATTGGTCTGAACCCAATTTGGTTACTACTCAAATGAGTGCTATTTTAAATGGTATTTTTGTTGCAAAAAGCAGTGGTGAATATTCGGGTTGGATATCGTCCAATGAGAGAATGACGATGGAAAGTCTATACGCTGCTTTAAATCGCTATCCCCATGATGAAATCTACACGTTCAGCGAATTGACGCAGGCGGATAAAGAAAGTTTCGAGGATTTACAAGTGAAACTGCAAAACCTTGGTTTCGGTATGGAAATGACAATCAGTAATGATTGGAAAACTTTCCTCAATAAAGCGGAGAAACTGATTGCCCTTCTTCGAATTCAAACCATGTAGAATCGTAAAATCGCCTTTACACCTATTTAAAATTGGTGTAAAGGCGATTTTTATCCGCAGCTTTTATTCCTCGTCCAATGCTTTCTATGATAGATCCTTACTCATTTCCGCATACTTCACGAAAACCCTTGCAAGCTCACGCAATCGATTGTGTACATCATCGTCAGTAATGGTGTTGTCTTGGTCAAAATGGCTCATATGTGTATAGACATAATTCGGTGTCACGAGGCAACGGAAGTAATCCAAGATTGGCTTCAGCTGGTTCTCGATGACAAGATGATGCTGGTATGTACCGCCGTTTGCGACGATTGACACCGGTTTGTAGCGCATCGTGTGCGGATGGAGCATGTCAAATGCGTTTTTCAGCACGCCCGGAATGGATCCTTGGAAGATAGGGGTTGCCACTATATAGCCGTCCGCTTCCTTAAATTTCGCCACGAGTTTTTGCATGTCGTCGTTGTATTCACCCAGCGGCCGTCCATCAACAAATTGATGGGTATAATCCGCCAAGCTCAACATTTCCAGCTCATATCCACAACCGGTTTCTTCTATATAATCCTTTACGGTTTCAAGAACAGCGCCTGTTTTGCTGCCGATAATGGTCCCGTCCACAAACAAAACTTTCAATGAAATCCTCCTAACAACTTGTAATCATAATTCATCGTACCAAAAAAAGTGACGGCCTACCCGTTACCGGGCTCGGCCAGCCACTTCATGCTACATTCATTTCGCGGAAAGCGGCGCATCCCCTGGGATGACCGGCTTCTCTGTTTTTTCATCCCTTATGAATAAATCTTCCACTTGTTCATAAGGAATAGTCGTTTGACCGTTCTCTCCATTCAGACGCTCTTTGACCCGTTCGATTGTTTTCACAGGGGATGCAAGCGCAATAATTGCATCGCCTGCAGAAGCCTGTGGTTCAATTTCCGGCGTAAAGAACTCTATCTTACCGTCCGTTCGCAGAATGTAAAGCAGGATTGATTTGTCATCCCGCTCCCGTAAATACTGTGTATAGCTATATTGTTTTGTAATTAATGTCTTACGGATAACGTGCCCCGCGTTCATCCGCTCTTCCAAGTCATAGATTGAAATTGCGGGTGAGAACAGAGACTGGCCGCCTGTTAACGTAAACCCATCTACTTCTTTACCGACATGGAATACCGTCTGATACAAATTATCGCTTCCGAGATCCGGTGCGAAGTCTGAACAAATATGCGCATTGTACGTATCGGTCTTCGTCATTGCAAGAATATACCGGTATGGCGTCAAGTCAAGATGATAGTCGATCTGCTCCGAAAGAATATCCCCAACATAATTGTTAAGCCCGAGCTTTCGAGCATGTGAGAGTCCTGCCCATGACTGATCGATAAGCAGTACGTCGTTCCCGGTTTCTTTTACTGATTGGGCAAGCACTGCGGCAAATCTTGAGCTTCCCACAAGCAGCACTCCTGATTCGTCAGTTGTAGTGAGATTTAATTTCTTAGCTATGAAGCTGATTGAAAATCCGTGCAGGACCACTGTGGAGAAGACAAGTGCGAACGTCAGCGCAGTCAATAGTTCTGCATCTTTGTAGCCATTGTCGAGTAAAATTGTTGCAAAATAACCTGATACAGTAAGAGCCACAATCCCCCTTGGTGCAATCCATCCGATAAGAATTTTTTCACGGATATTTAACTCCGTATTGATTGTCGAAAGCCAAATCGATAGCGGCCTGACGATAAACAGCATTGCCAATACATAAATGATGATATTCGGATTAAAAATTTCAATGAGGATGCGCGGATTAAGTGATGCCGTCAACATGACGAATATGCCCGAAATAAGCAGTACAGAAATATTCTCCTTGAATTGGCGAATGTCATGCATTGATGTCAAGCGCATATTTGCCATTGTCATCCCCATTGCCGTTACCGCAAGCAGTCCGGTTTCATGCATGATTTCATCCGCAAAAACGAATGTGAAAAGGACGACTGCAAAAAGTACCGGTGCTTTTAGAAATTCCGGAATACTGCCGCGCTCAAACGCACTTCCAATCGCCCGGGCAGCACCCCATCCAAGAAGCACGGCAAAGATAGATGCCGCAAAGAACAAAAGCAACGCACTCAATGTCACTTGGCTATTCAAAAATTTGATGAACTCAAAAGCGAACACTGCAAGCAACGCACCAAATGGATCCACTACAATCGATTCCCATTTCAAAATTGCTGCAGGACGCGGTTTCAGTTTCGCCTGCCTCAATAACGGCAAGATCACAGTGGGCCCTGTAACAATGAACAAACCTCCGATTACAAAGGCAACTGCCCAGGAAAGTCCCGCTAAATAGTGTGCGGCAAGTGCTCCGGCAATCCATGCAATGAATGCACCTATGGTCACAATCCGAGCTATTGGCTTACTAAAGCCTTTAATTTCTTTAAAATCAAGATTCAAACTGCCCTCAAACAAAATAATTGCTACGGCAAACGTAATAATTGGACTGAAGAGTTCTCCCATACTCTCTTTCGGGTTAATGAAACCAAAAATTGGACCTACCAGGAGCCCAGCAACGGACATGACGACAATCGCCGGCATCCGGAATTTCCAGGCCGCCCATTGCGATAAAATCCCGATTAAGACGACGAGCATCAAATCGAATAATAATGAATCAAACAATGGAATCACTCCGTTTCCAATTAGAAATAATGCTAGTTTACCATAACGCCAGTTACAGTCCACTAAAAATAGACATATCTTAATAGTTCTTTACATAAGGTGATAGGGATGGATTATTCAATCTAGTTTGAAAGGGTGATTCCAATAGACGGACAACAAAAGAAAAAAGTCGCTATCCATATTTCCAGGTCGGACGGAAAAGGGACATACCCCGCACGCAGAGCAGCCATGATTGCAAATGCCTTGGCTGACGAAATCGATATCGTATACTTGTGCGGAGCGGATTCTCCTCCAGCGCCTGAGGGATTTAAAACAATGCCTACTCCAACCAATGCGCTATTTTTACAGGCGCTTACGACACTCAAACCCGATCTTCTTCTCCGCGATAGCGGCTCTACTATTCAAGAGGAGATTGA
>DYWT01000280.1 GCA_020742515.1 Sporosarcina psychrophila | reverse complement strand
TTTAAATTAGTGCGTTTAAAAATAGCCTGACAGGCTTGGTATCATAAGCTTTAAATGTTTTGGTTAATTGTTTTTCGAGACTTCTTTTGGCTACTAAAAACCACCACTAGAAGAACGATTGCAAATAGGATTGCAAAAATATAGAAAGGTGCAGTCAATTCTTCGCTGGCTGTCATCACTTGAGCGATGCTCATCGCAATCGGCGCAATGAAGTTTCCTATATTGCATCCAATAAAAATCAATGACGTAGCAAAATTCACTGTGTTTTTAGTTGTGATTTGATCCAAATTACTGAAGATAAATGGAAAACACCACGATCCTGGAATGCTTGATAAAAATAGTCCCAGTAGTAACAGCAGCATGTTGCCGCTAGACATGGCAATTAATAAGTTTGAAGCGATAAAGAAGCCGATTCCTAGATACATGGTGGCATTTCCGAATATACGATTCACTGAGCCAAATACAAATCCCGCTGCAATCCCTAATATTGGCATCAAGGCTAGATAATTACTTGCATTAAAGCCTGCCCCATTAATTTCATTCGCTATTGACGAAAATCGGACGGAGATAGCAATACTATTCATCACTAGCAGAATAGCAAACAACACGAGCGCATAGACGGCTGGATTCATCTTCTCTTTTGTTGTGCCTTTTTCTGATTCTACAATCTCTATCTCCGGTACTTTTAAGGCAAATAAAAGCGCAATGGGAAATGCGATTGCATAAACACTAAAAGAGGCTGTCCAACTAATATTGACCAATAGACCGGCAAGAAATATCAAGACTGTTTGGCCGATTGCTTCCATCGAATTTCTCATCCCCAGTAGTGAAGCACGTATGTTTCCAGTATATAAGGCGCTAATGTAAGTGACGGCTAAGGAATTATATAGTCCCAGACCGGCTCCTAAAATAATTCTACTGATTAACACCATTGTAAAATTCGAAAAAAAGACAGGCAGAATTCCACCGATCCCTGCTAATATCAGACCGACAACAATGGTTCTCTTCATCCCTAATTTATTTGCAACGTAACTAGATAATAAAATAAACAGAATAACCGTAATACTTGGAGCCGTACCTAATAACTCGGTTTGGCTTTGCGATATATTCAATGCTTCTCTCATTTGAGGGATTACACCATTAATCGCTTGAGAGCTCGTCAGCATTAAAGAAATACCCAATACGGCAACTTTTTGTAAGCTTCCTTTTTGATTCTCCATCTGTTATTTCCCCTCTTGTGTCAGAACCCATACGCGTGAATCAAAATCATACGTTTCTGCCCGATTATTTTGTTCATTAATTTGTCCGCTGGAAGCGTCGGTAATAACCAATCCTGCATTCATCAATTCTGTTCCCGAATACATTTTCCCGTCAATTTGATAGTCCGCATCGGCATTTAATCCTTCCAGTTTCATTCGCTGATAGGAGCGATTCACTTCATTCAAAGTCTTATAATGTGCAACAATGGCTGTTGATTGATCTTCACTTACCACCATCCAGGCTGTTTGATTGTCATGATCAAAAGGAGAAAGCAAGCGATGGAAGGTGCCGTTATGAATCACGGAACGGTATTTTTTATAGAATTTAATTTGTTCCTTGACAATATCCAATTCATTTTCTTTTAACTGATTCAAATCTAATTCATAACCAAAGGCTCCAAAGAATGCAACATTTCCGCGAGTTTCAATTGGAGTGATTCGATTGGTTTGATGGTTCGGAACCATTGAGACATGAGCGCCCATGGAGGATACAGGGTACAACAAACTAGTTCCGTATTGAATCTTCAAGCGCTCAATTGCATCAGAATCGTCACTTGTCCAAGTTTGTGGGGCATAATACAACATACCGGGATCAAATCTTCCCCCACCTGATGAACAAGATTCGAATAAGACATTTGGATATTTAGTTACTAACATTTCATATAAGCGATATACCCCCAAAACGTATCGATGGAATACTTCGCCTTGCTGACCAGCATCTAAACGGTGATCGTATACATCCGTCAACGGACGATTCATATCCCATTTAATGTAGTCCAACTTCGATTTATCGATAATCTCGCTCATTTGAAGAAAGATGTTATCTACTACTTCCTTCACACCAAAGTTCAACACAAATTGATTGCGGCCATGGTTTTCTTTGCGGTTCGGCGTATGTATCAGCCAATCGGGATGTTCACGGAATAGTTCGCTGTCTTTATTAACCATCTCTGGTTCAAACCATAAACCAAACTTCATTCCTAAACTGCGTATTCTCTCCGCTAGGCTATCGATTCCTTTCGGTAAACGCTCCTTATTCTCGAACCAATCGCCTAATCCAGCGAAATCATTGTTTCTTTCCCCAAACCAGCCATCATCCAATACAAATAGTTCCACACCAACATCATGTGCTTTTTCTGCAATACTCACCAGTTTTTCTTCATCAAAGTCAAAATAAGTTGCTTCCCAGTTATTAATTAGAACTGGCCGATCTTTTTCACGCCATTCTCCTCGTGCTAAACGCTTTCTAAATAATTGATGGAAAGAGTGGCTCATGCCATTCAATCCTTGATCAGAATAAACAAGGACCGCTTCTGGACTCGTAAAAGCTTCGCCAGCTTCCAGCTTCCATTCAAAGCAAAATGGGTTCATGCCCACTTGTAATCTTGTTACATCCCAGGTATCTACTTCTGCTTGAATCAGAAAATTCCCTGAATAGACAAAAGATAATCCGATAACCTCACCTTGAAATTCATCTGCAGTCTTTCTTTTCAATGCTACAAAGGGATTGTGCTGATGGCTTGAAACACCTCTGGTGGATTCAATGGACTGAATTCCTTGTTGCAGCGAACGTTCTTTCATTGCTCGTTCTCTTCCCCACGCCCCTGATAATTGAATCCAATCATAATCAGCATCCGGCAAATCCAATGACAGACTTGCAAGCTGTTCAATCGCCTGTGTCTGTTCTCCTCTATTGATTACACGAGCACTGCGCGTAATTACTGCCAGTTCACTAAAAATGGTGTAGAGTAATTCAACTTCCACCTTTGTTACTTCATCTTTTAATGTGACGATCAAGGTCTTAGCTTCAGAATTATTTTCAACATAAGTTGCTGGCAAATCTTCCAACCCAGGTTTCCCATCAATGATTTCATGTTTTAGGTAGGTAAAATTTGTTATTTTTGAGCCATTTTCTTGTCTCAACGAAATCCCAGGATGGCGAAAATCAGTAGTGCCATATTCTGGAAATTCTTGTTTTAAATGTTCTAAGGAATATAGCAGGTCATTTTCTTGGCGATAAGTCGTCATTGGACGATGATGCATTTCAACCAAATGACTATAATCGCTTTCCGGCAGAGCTTTACCATAATATAAGTGGAGTAGTTTCCCATCAGAAGAAGCTTTAAAAATATAGCTTACTTTCCCATTGCTTAAGTGAAATTGATTCGTTTCAGTACGAAAATGAATCGTTGCTTGGTTTTCTTTTAACATTGATTGTTCCTCCTTCTTTAACTAACTACATTATAAAAAACGCTTCCAGTTCCGGTAAGCGTTTTTCAGAACACAAATTTAGTCAAATTTGACATGATTTTAGGAGGAACAGTGGTTGTGACTATTTAATGACGCAAAAGTCACTAGCTTAATCTGTGGTTTTCCTATTCGAAATATTTGCTAAGCCAATTCGATTCTTCCGGTAAATGGTTGGAGAAACTCCTCGAACCTGTTTAAAGGCCTTTGAAAATGCCTGCGGGCTGGAGAACCCAATCATCTCGCTGATTTCATGGATTGAATGATCTGTTGACGTGAGCAAATCATTCCCAGTCGTAATACGAATTTCATTGATGTACTCTTTGATCGTGCTTCCAATATCTTTTTTAAACAAACGAGATAGATAACTTGGATTAATCGATAATTCTTCTGAGATACTCCCCACTGATATATTCTTGCTTGCATATTTGTTGATGATTTCTAATGCTTGACTGACATAGGGGTTCATTTTTCTGGTGACAATTTCTTGTTTAGGAATGGCTGATGACTTTATCAGCAGCTCTAAAAACTTATACACCTGTTTTTGTAACACAATCTCATTAATTAAGTCATCTTGTTCATAAGCAAAACACTCAAACACAGTGGCTTTGAAATCATTTAAATTTCTAACATCAAAAGATAGATGGTTTTCCTTGATCCCTAGATGCTCTAGATAAGTCTCCATCATGCTTCCGCCTATTCCCATCCATACATAGCTCCAAGGATGTTGTTCATCTGCTTGGTAGAAGGTTGACGTTTTAGGCGGGATAACGAAACCCTGCCCTTTTCTTAAGTAATACTTTTGATTTTTGATGGTGTAATAGCCTTCACCTTCTAAAATGATATGGATCAGATATTGATCGCGGATAGCCGGTCCAAAGCTGTGCTTTGGTTCAGTTTTTGCAAATCCACAATAAGAAAAATAACAGTCAGAGATTGTAGCGTTGGGTTGCTTTAATAAAAATATCGATTCTTCCATTGCTTTCTCCTTTCAAGAAATGTCAGATTTAGACACATTTTTTAAAGAAAAGTAAGATTACTACATTATTATGAGAATGATATTTGTATTTTAACATCAACGTTGAAAAATGCGAATGAGAATTTACTTGTAGGTTTTAATTTCTTTTTCCAGCCTGAAGCAAATTGGCGCGGAGGTAGGTGTTTCAATAGTAAATTTATTTGTTTTATAGTAACTTGTTAGTAAGGAAAAGACTTTGTTCTACTTTGGCAGGAAGGAGAAAAGGATGATACATACTATTACGGCTATTTTATTTATCGTTTTTTTAATCATTTATCTACAGGACAGGCGAAAAGTAAGCAATGGATTCTTTTTATCTTTATTTTTATTCAGCCTTTATTTATCCCTTGCTTATGAAGCAATAACCTTCCGTCCGCCTATTATTTTTTGGATATTTATCGTCATCACGATTCTTGGACT
>DYWT01000279.1 GCA_020742515.1 Sporosarcina psychrophila | reverse complement strand
TGCTACGGGACCTACCGGAGCTGATGGGGCTGTTGGACCGACGGGCGCAACTGGAGCAACTGGAGCAACTGGAGCTGACGGACTTATTGGACCGACCGGACCGACTGGAGCCGATGGAGCTACCGGGCCTACAGGCGCTACGGGACCTACGGGTGCTACCGGTGCAACTGGAGCAACTGGACCGGCGGGAATCGCGGGTATTGCTGGAGCTGTCGGATCTACGGGAGCTACTGGTGCTGATGGACTGACTGGACCAACCGGTGCCGATGGGGCTACCGGAGCGACTGGTACTGCCGGGCTTATTGGACCAACAGGTGTCACTGGAGCAACGGGTGCAAGTGCGGTAATACCATTCGCATCAGGAACTTCACTTGTAACATTGAATACATTACTCTTAGGATTAGTTGGTACTCCGGCTCTTGTAGGATTCGGGAGTTCCATTCCAGGCGTTACGATTGCCGGCGGTTCATTCACGCTTCCAGCTCTAAGTAACTTTGCCTTTATGGTGCCTCGTGCAGGAACCTTGACAGATATTTCAGCATACTTTATTAGTACTGTGGGATTAAGCCTTCCACTGTCAACAGTAACAGTTCGTGCAGAAGTATATCGTGCAACAGGAAATAGCAATGTCTTTACTGCAACTGGCGTTGCCGTAAATTTACCGTTCACAGGCACAATCTCAGTCGGAACCATAGAAACTGGCTCTGCTGGCGGTTTCTCATTAGCGGTAAACGCAGGAGATCGTTTGCTAATGGTATTTTCCGCAAATGCATCTGGAGTCAATCTAGTAAACACTTTAACTGGTGCTGCAAGCGCAGGACTGACAATCAACTAACAAACTAATACGCAAAGAAACACAACTCTAAAGCTAGCTTATAGAATAACAAAGACAATAATTTAACCCCTTTCATCTAATGAAAGGGGCCTTTTTTATTCGATATGCCGTATTCAATACTTCAATCAATATAGCGTGTCTTTCCAGCTGTTTTTTATAGAACCGAACTGATCATTTGGTGGTTAATCAGTTTTTCAATTAGAAATTCAGCACCGAGTCATTACATTTCTCAATACACTTTCCCAACTTCCCCACGTCGAAATTTCCGCCTGAGACGATTACACCGACTCGCGTAGATGAAGTCGGCAGTTTCTTATTCAGAACAGCAGCAATCGCTGCACCCGCTGCTCCTTCAACCAGCATCTTCTCTCGTTCTAGCATGAATAAAATAGCCGATGAAATTTCCTGTTCTGACACTGTAATCATATCATCTACATAATTATGAATGATATCCATGGTTACTTTTCCCGGTTCTCTGACGCAAATCCCTTCTGCAATCGTCGGTAAAAAGTGGGTCGGATTATTTTTCCTGCCATGATAAGCTGAAACGATGGCCGGCGCATTTGCAGCTTGGACACCGATGACTTTGACAGTGGGACGAATGGTCTTCACAGCTAATGCAGTCCCAGCAAGGAGACCACCTCCGCCTGCTGGCACGATAATTGTGTCTAAGTCTGGTTGCTGTTGCAACATTTCCATCGCAACAGTTGCTTGGCCTTCGATAATTGTTATATCGTCGAATGGGTGGATAAATGTTGCACCTGTTGCTAGTTGCTCAGTTCGAGCAGCTTTATAAGCTTCATCAAAACTCTTGCCAACAAGTTTGACAGTCGCTCCGTATTTCCGGGTTGCATCCACTTTTGCAGCCGGAGTCGTTTCGGGCATGAATATCGTGACCCGAGCGCCCGCTTTTCGTCCAGCTAACGCAACACCTTGTGCATGATTTCCTGCTGAGGCCGCTAGCAACCCTTTTGCACATTCTGCTGTAGTCAATTGGGAGATTTTATTAAAAGCTCCCCGAACTTTAAAAGAGCCCGTTTTCTGCAAGTTTTCGAGTTTCAGATACACTTCAGATTGTGTCCATTCATTCAGCGTCTCCGATTGTTTGCAAGGCGTTCTATGAACGATTTCGGTTAAGCGTTCAAATGCTTCGAATAAGCGCGCAGTTTCATACAAATTCCCAATTACACCATCTCCTCTTTTAGTCAACGTTTACACTAGCTGATGTTGCTTTTCATAGTTGGTGATCTGTGATTCATATTGAAAAGTTAAGGATATTTCATCCCAACCATTCAACAACATTTCTTTATAGTACGGGTCGATGTCAAAGGAATAGGTTTTACTGTCTTGCCCCGTTACCGTCTGTTCGACCAAGTTTACTTTCACTGCGTATTGGCGTTGCTGCCCATTCGCCAATAGCTCTTCTACTTCATCCATTTTCAACTTAATAGGAAGCAAGCCGTTTTTCATACAGTTATTATAGAAGATATCCGCAAAGCTTGGCGCAATGACGACGTTGAATCCATAGTCCAAAATCGACCATGGCGCATGTTCACGCGAGGAGCCGCAACCGAAGTTTTCTTGAGCGACGAGGATTTTAGACCCTTTGTATTGTTCATCATTTAAGACAAAATCTTCAACTTCTGTTCCGTCTGCATGGTGTCGCCAATGATAAAACAAATATTTCCCGAATCCTGTACGCTCAATTCGTTTCAAGAATTCTTTGGATATAATTTGGTCAGTATCAATATTTTTACGATCAAGCGGCGTTATAACGCTGACTACTTCATTAATTGGTTCCATTTAATCACCCTCTCCTTCGTTATACATGCACCGCTTGTAACTCACGTACGTCTACGAAATGACCGGCAATTGCAGAAGCTGCCGCCATGGCGGGACTTACAAGATGTGTACGCGCCCCTGCTCCTTGACGTCCTTCGAAATTCCGGTTCGATGTAGACGCGCAGCGTTCTCCGGCCGGCACAACATCATCATTCATCGCGAGACACATACTACAGCCTGATTCCCGCCACTCGAATCCGGCTTCAAGAAATATTGAATCTAGCCCTTCATCCTCCGCCTGTTTTTTAACAGTTCGTGAACCAGGGACAACAATTGCCGTAACAGAAGGATGGACTTTTTTCCCCGCAATTACTTTTGCTGCTGAACGTAAATCACTCATTCTTGCGTTCGTACATGAACCGATGAAGACATGCTGGATATCAATAGACGTCAGCGGTACCCCTTCTTCAAGCCCCATATAAGACAGCGCCTGTTTCAAAGCGTCTTTGTCCGACTCCATTTCAAACTCTTTTGCATAGGGGACGTTCCCAGAAATACCCGAACCCATTGAAGGGTTAGTTCCCCAAGTTACAAATGGTTCGATTTCCTCTGCATTCATTTCAAGAACCGTATCATAGACTGCACCTTCGTCTGTTGCAAGGGACAGCCAATGTGCCGCCGCTTCTTCGAATGCTTCCCCTTCTGGAACGTATTTGCGACCTTTCAAGTAAGCAACAGTCGTTTCATCCGGGCTGATTAAACCGGCTTTTGCGCCTGCTTCGATGGACATATTGCAAACAGTCATCCGTTCTTCCATCGTTAAATTGCGGATTGCTTCACCGGTAAATTCAACAATATGACCGGTGCCCATATCAATGCCGAACTTAGCAATGATGGCTAAAATGACGTCTTTCGCAGTTACACCAAATCCTAGGCTCCCATTAATACGGATTTCCATCGTTTTCGGCTTGGATTGCCACAACGTTTGTGTCGAAAGAACATGCTCCACTTCACTCGTACCAATACCGAACGCAATCGCACCGAACGCACCATGCGTGGATGTATGGCTGTCACCACAAACGATTGTCTTGCCAGGTTGCGTCAGTCCAAGTTCCGGACCGATAATATGAACAATCCCTTGATCGGGATGATCCATATTTGCAAGCGGGATACCGAATTCATCGCAATTCGTTTGCAATGTGTTGATTTGTTTCCGTGCAATCGGATCTTTAATCGCATCTCGGTTCCGTGTCGGGACATTATGATCCATCGTCGCAAAGCAGAGGTCGGGTCTGCGCACAGTGCGGTTCGCAAGTCGTAGCCCTTCAAATGCCTGTGGAGAAGTGACTTCATGCAATAAATGAAGATCAATATAGAGCAAATCAGGCTTCCCTTGTTCTTCGTAGACGATATGCTGATTCCATATTTTTTCAATGATATTCTTTGCCATATGCCAGCCCTTCCTCTCTCTTTTCAATTGCATCCAGTTTAAGTAAGGAAGTTAGTCTAAGAACGTCGCTTCCTTACAAAATAGAAGTGCGAGACTCCTGCTGAAACAAGTTAAACGTATGAAAACATAATGCTATTCGAGACGAATTGTGTATCAAGTTCGTCAATCACTTTATCTGTCCATTCTTTTGTTGATAAAACCCGTTGACCTGACTCTACAAGATCAGCAGTGAAGAAACCGTCTTCGAATACCGTATTGACAGCTTCTTCGATTGCGGATGCTTCCGTTTCCATTTTGAATGAATACCTCAACATCATCGCTGCCGAAAGAATTGCCGCCGCTGGATTCGCCAACCCGAGTCCTGCAATTTCGGGTGCGGAACCGTGGACGGGCTCATAAAGGCCAAAACCGTCCGAGCGGATACTTGCTGAGGGAAGTACGCCTAGTGATCCTGTAATGACCGATGCTTCATCACTAAGAATGTCGCCAAACATATTTTCCGTTACAACAACATCAAAAGCTGCCGGGTTCGTAATCAGTTTCATAGCAGTAGAATCGACTAACATATGTTCCACTTCAACATCGGGATATGCTTTCTTTTTCTCTTCAACGACTTCACGCCATAATTTACTCGATTCAAGTACATTTGCTTTATCAACAGAAGCCACTTTGCCTCTGCGCAACCGCGCAATTTCAAAAGCTTTTTCTACGATACGGCCAATCTCTTCTCTTGTGTAAACCAGTGTATCCACTGCAGCATCTGCCGTACGCCGACTCGGTTCTCCGAAGTACAAACCGCCTGTCAGTTCCCGCACAATCATCATATCTACATCTTTCGCCACTTCTTCTTTTAGAGGAGATGCATGGAGTAAGGATGGCACAGCTTTCACAGGCCGAAGATTGGCAAACAGATCAAAATGTTTCCGAATCGCAAGCAGCCCTTTTTCCGGTCGCATTGCTGAAGGATTCTGATCCCATTTCGGTCCGCCGACTGCTCCGAGAAGTACTGCATCACTCGCTTCACAAAGCGCTATTGTTTCATGGGGAAGCGGATTTTGTTGCTTGTCGATCGCTTCGCCGCCAATAACTCCATATTCTACGTGGAACGTATGATTAAACCGTCTTGCAATCACTTCAAGTACCTTTACGGCTGACTCCGTTACTTCTGGACCGATTCCATCACCTGGTAATACTGCTACTCTCTTTTCCATAGAACTTCTCCTCCTTATCATTATTGAAACTGTCTATTCTGTAAATTCATCCGACAAACACTTTAGATTTTGATTGTTCTTTAATCAACTGTCTGTTAATCGCATTTAGATAGGCTTTTGCAGATGCTTCTAAAACATCTTGAGCTACATCTCGCCCAATAGAGACTTGACCATTGATACTTAAATTGACAACAGCTTCACCGAGGGCATCGCGTCCTTTGCCAATCGATGTCACTCGGTAATCGAGGATATGGACTTCCCCTTTAACGAGCAGTTCCAGCGTATTGAAAATCGCTTCCACCGAGCCTGAACCTGTTGCTGCTACAGTCGTCGTTTCACCATTCGGTTCAACAGCTGTAACTGTTGCAGTTGGAGTATTCGTCGTCCCATATTGAACTTGAACATTCGTTAATTCATAAACAGGTACGTCTTTATATTGAATTTGCTGATCAGTGAATAAGACAAAGAGATCATCTTCTGTAATTTCCTTTTTACGATCCGCAAGCTTCTTAAATTCTGCAAAAGCTTCATTCAATTTATCGTCACTGAGGTCAAAGCCCATTGTAATGGCACGGTCTTTGAATGCATGCCTGCCTGAGTGTTTACCAAGCGCAAGCGGTTCTGTTTTATCTCCAATTAATTCTGGAGTTATGATTTCATATGTTCCGCGATTTTTAAGGTAACCGTCCTGGTGTATACCGGACTCATGGGCAAATGCATTCTTCCCGACAATCGCTTTATTGGGCTGGATGACTACGCCTGTTAATTGGCTTACGAGCTGACTCGTGCGTTTTATTTCTTTCAAATTAATGCCCGTTTCAAAACCGTAAAAGTCTTTCCGGATATGTAATGCAACTGCAATTTCTTCAAGCGCTGCATTTCCTGCCCGCTCTCCGATCCCATTGATTGTACCTTCAACTTGGTCTGCACCATTTTCAATCGCTGCGATTGAATTGGCAACGGCAAATCCTAAGTCATCATGACAATGTGCAGAAAGCTTTACTTTATCGATACCTGTTACATTCTCTTTCAAGAACTTAAACAATGCACCGTATTCTTGAGGCGTTGCATAACCGACCGTGTCCGGAATATTGATGACAGTTGCGCCTGCAGCAATCACTTGATTGATGATACGGACTAGAAATTCTCTATCAGAGCGGAATGCGTCTTCCGCAGACCATTGAACAAGCGGGAAGAATTTCCGTGCATATTTCACTGCTTCTACTGCAATATCGACGACCTGGTCCGGTGTTTTCTGAAGTTTATATTCCATATGGATAGGTGAAGTTGCCAAAAATACATGGAGATGGGGTTGTTCAGCACCGCGAAGTGCTTCCCAAGATGTTTCGATATCGCTTTTCATTGCGCGGGCGAGACCAGTCACCGTTGAGTTTTTCACTATGTTTGCGATCCGTTGCACAGCTTCAAAATCACCCGGGGATGAAGCAGGAAATCCTGCTTCGATGATTGTTGCCCCGAATTTTTCAAGCTGCCGTGCAATCTCTAACTTCTCTGCTGTGTTTAAATTAATGCCGGCAGACTGTTCACCGTCCCGAAGAGTCGTATCGAATATGTCAATTTGTCGCACTACCCACCACTTCTTCCTCTTTTGATTTTGCACCTTCATTAACGAACGGCATCATTGCACGAAGTTTTTTACCGACTACTTCAAGTTCATGCTCAGCTTCCGATTTTTCGTATGCATTAAAGTTCGGACGACCGTTTTCATTTTCCGCAATCCATTCTCTAGCGAATTTACCGGATTGGATATCAGTCAAGACATCTTTCATGCGTGCTTTTGTATCTGCATCAACAATACGCGGGCCTGAAACGAAGTCACCCCACTCAGCTGTATCCGAGATTGAGTAGCGCATGCCTGCCATACCACCTTCATACATCAAATCGACGATGAGTTTTGTTTCGTGCAATGTTTCGAAATAAGCGAGTTCCGGCTGGTATCCTGCTTCTACTAGTGTTTCAAAGCCGGCTTTGACAAGTGAAGTCAATCCGCCACAGAGCACCGCTTGTTCGCCGAATAGATCTGTTTCAGTTTCTTCTTTGAACGTCGTTTCAAGTACGCCGCCTCGTGCAGATCCGATTGCTTTCGCATAAGCAAGTGCAACGTCTTTCGTTTGACCGGAAACATCTTGGTAAACTGCGAACAATGCTGGCACTCCAGCGCCTGCTTCGAATGTTCTGCGAACAAGATGGCCGGGTCCTTTAGGAGCAACGAGGAATACGTCGACATCCGCAGGCGGAACAATTTGACCAAAGTGAACATTGAATCCGTGTGCGAAAACAAGTGATTTACCTGCTTTTAGCGCTGGTTCGATGTCTTCGTCATACACTTGTTTCTGTCTTTCATCCGGCAACAGGATCATGATGACATCCGCTTGTTCAGCTGCTTGGCGAACAGTAGTTACCTCTAGTCCGTCTTGTTTTGCCTGGTCAAATGACTTACCTTCACGTACACCAACTACTACATCGAATCCAGAATCATTTAAGTTTTGTGCATGTGCATGACCTTGTGATCCGTATCCGATGATTGCAACTTTCTTATTTTGTAGAAGTCCTTCGTTGATATCCTGGTTATAATACATTTTAGCCATAATTGTTTTCCTCCTAGTAGTGGTTTTTTTGATAAAGATGTCTAGACTCGGTCGCTTCTGTACAGGCGCTTGCGCTATTCTTACTTTAAAATAGATAGCTGTGGTGATTGGATTTTCTGTGTTTCACGAACAAATGCCGTAGCACCCGTTCTGGTCAATTCCTTGATACCATAAGGCTTAAGCAAGTCGATGAATGCTTCAATCTTTTCTGGATTTCCAGTCACTTGATACGTGACGACATTTTTCCCTGTGTCAATGACTGTCGCCCGGAATGGTTCGATGATGCTGTTCATTTCACTTCTGACATGGGGAGGTGAAATGACTTTCACTAGTGCAAGTTCTCGCATGACAATCGCCTTATCCGTAATGTCATTGACTTTTAGGACGTCGATTTGTTTTTGCAGCTGTTTAACCAGCTGTTCAATTTTCTGTTCATCTTCCACATTGACAATGAATGTCATTTTCGACCTGCCTGGTATTTCGGAGTGACCGACTGTAATGCTTTCAATATTGAACTGCCTTTTCATCAGCAGGCCGGTCACCCGGTTAAGCACGCCGCTTTGGTTGATAACAGTTACAGTAATGACTCGCTTCATCGTTTACTCACCCCAATCATTTCATGTAATCCTTTACCTGGTGCAACCATCGGATAGACGTTTTCCAACTGCTTTACGCGGCAGTCGATGAGGACGGGTTCATCAGACAATAGTGCCTCTTCGAACACTACCTCCGCTTCATCCAGCGTATCGATACGATAGCCTTTAATGTCATATGCCTCTGCTAATTTCACAAAGTTCGGCTGAACAGGGATTAATGATTGTGAGTAGCGTTTTTCGTAAAACGTTTCTTGCCACTGGCGCACCATTCCGAGACAGCCATTGTTGAGAATAATGATTTTGACTGGGAGGCGCATTTCTTGTAATAGCGATAACTCCTGAGCCGTCATTTGGAATCCAGCGTCTCCGACAATTGCGATAACACGCGCTTCGGGTTTAGCGATTTGCGCACCGATTGCTGCCGGAAATCCAAAGCCCATCGTGCCTAGCCCCCCTGACGTCACCCAATGATCCGGATTATTCAGTGAATAGTATTGAGCCGTCCACATCTGATGCTGCCCTACGTCTGTCGTAACGATTGCATCACCTTTTGTTATGCGGTGGATAATTTCAAGTGCTTGCTGGGGAAGAATTGTTCCTTCCTCATCATTGTCGTACCACAATGGAAACTTCTTAGCTGACTCTTTCAAGTATGTCAGCCAAACTTCTGTTTCTGGCGACTTAAATTGTTGATTCAGCAAAGCCTGCAATGCTTCTTTAGCATCTGCTACAATTGGTATTTCTGTTGGAACATTTTTCCCGATTTCGGCAGGATCGATATCGATATGGATGACTTTCGCATTTGGAGCGAACGTTGCTAGATTGCCTGTCAGTCGATCATCGAAACGCGCCCCGATATTGACAAGCACATCACATTGGCTAATCGCCATGTTGGATGTAACCGTTCCATGCATACCGGCCATTCCGAGAAATAACTCGTGATTTCCTTGGATACTACCCAGACCAAGAAGTGTATTCGTTACAGGAATCTGATGTATTTCCACGAGTTCCTTTAATTCATCCATCGCCTGGGCATGAAGGATACCTGCACCCGCTAGGATAAGCGGTTTTTTTGCTTGGGCAATGGCTTCTGCCGCTTTTTGTATTTGCAAAAAGTTCGGAGTCGTTGTCGGCTGATAACCTGGCAGATCTACTTCAGCGTCCATGTCACTTGTCGGAATGAAAAGTCCAGTTGCAATATTCTTGGGAATATCCACGAGTACCGGTCCCGGTCGCCCTGTTGAAGCGATATGAAACGCTTCTTTAATAATTCTCGGAAAGTCACTTACATCGTTCACTTGATAGTTGTGCTTTGTGATCGGCTGTGTGATTCCGATAATATCCGCTTCTTGAAAGGCGTCGGTACCAATGACTGTATTTGCGACTTGGCCGGTAAAGATGACAAGGGGCAGTGAATCCATCATTGCATCGGTAATTCCCGTTACTAAGTTCGTCGCTCCCGGTCCTGATGTTGCAATTACGACACCCGGCTTTCCTGAAACGCGTGCATACCCTTCAGCCGCATGAATCGCGCCTTGTTCGTGACGTGCAAGCACATGGGAAATGGGGTTTTGATACAATGCGTCATAGATCGGTAAAACAGCTCCTCCGGGGTAGCCGAAAATAACATCGACACCCTGGTCCTTTAAAGCTTGAATAAGTACGGCTGACCCATCTTTCGGCTGTTCTGTCTGTCGTGGTTCAAAGACAGTTTCTTGCGCCAATTCTTTCACTGCTTGCTTCGTTTGAACTTCAGCATTCATCTATAAACTCCTCCTTACTTTTATTTTGTGAATAAAACTTTTCAATAAAAAAAACCTTTTCATTCCACGCAAAGAAACTCTTCTTTACATAGGGATGAAAAAGTTTTTCATGGTACCACCCTTGTTCGCAGCAATCTTGCTGCCTCATGAATAGACTAGGTCTATTCTTTTTATAACGAGCGCGGATGTTCCGCGCCCGGGACTGCCTACTAAGGAGACTTTTCAGCAATCCACTCCGGGGTGATGTCGCAATTAGTTGTATTGCCGGCTTTCAGCTATACCAGCTCTCTGTGAATACAGTTTCTAATTACTTTTGCCCCATCATTGATTTGAAGCTATTAGATTTTCATGACGCCGCCTGTACTTGCAGATGTGACAAGCGCTGAATATCTGGCCAGATAGCCTTTTTTAATTTTAGGTTCAAATGGTTTTAAGTGAGCTCTTCGTTTGTCGAGTTCTTCCTCGGAGACTTCAAGTTCAATCGTCCGGTTTGTTAAGTCGATTGCAATGATATCCCCGTTTTCGACTAACGCAATTGGCCCGCCTTCAGCGGCTTCCGGTGAAATATGGCCAATCGAGATGCCACGGGATGCACCCGAAAATCGTCCGTCTGTAATGAGTGCGACTTTCGTTGCCAGCCCGCGTCCTGCAATTGCCGCAGTCGGTGCGAGCATTTCCGGCATTCCAGGTCCGCCTTTTGGACCTTCATAGCGGATAACAACAACATCGCCCTCTTTTACGGTTCCGTTGTCAATGCCTTCTTGCGTGTCTTCCTGAGATTCAAACACAATGGCTTTTCCTCTGAACTCTTTGATTGAAGGATCGACGGCCCCTACTTTGATAACGCCTCCGTCCGGTGCAATATTGCCGAAAAGTACGGACAAGCCGCCTACAGGACTGTATGCATTATCATGACGACGAATAACTTCATCGTTGAGAATATGTGAGTCTTTCACATTTTCATAGAGTGATTTTCCGGTAATCGTCATTCGGTCCGGATGCACCGCTCCTTCAATTTCACAAAGCTCTTTAATTATTGCACTGACACCGCCTGCCATATGAACATCGTGCATCGTGTAGTCAGATGATGGACTAATTTTTGATAAATAGGGAATTCGTTTAGCAACTTCGTTAATATCCCGGACATCGTATTCTATTTCTGCTTCATGCGCAATTGCAAGTGTATGAAGGACTGTGTTTGTAGAACCGCCCATTGCCATATCAAGTGCGAATGCATCATCGATTGTTTCTTTCGTTATGATGTCACGTGGCTTCACATCTTCTTTTACCATGCGAACGAGATGTTCCGCTGCTTCTTTAATGAGTCGATGACGTTCATCCGAAGTGGCAACGATTGTTCCGTTACCCGGAACTGTCACTCCCAGCATTTCCATTAACGAGTTCATGGAATTTGCTGTGAACATTCCTGAACAAGATCCGCATGTCGGACATGCACTCTGTTCAATGTCGAGCAACTCTTCAGCTGTCATCGTACCCTGTTTATAGGCCCCGACACCTTCGAACACAGAGACGAGTGAGAGGGGCTTGCCATCGGATGACGTACCGCCTTCCATCGGACCGCCTGAAACGAAAACTGATGGGACGTTCGTTCGAACTGCTGCCATTAACATACCTGGCGTAATTTTGTCACAGTTCGGAATGTAGAACACGCCGTCGAACCAATGAGCATTGATAACCGTTTCTGCCGAGTCTGCGATGAGTTCACGGCTTGGCAGTGAATACCGCATACCGATATGTCCCATCGCAATCCCATCGTCAACGCCAATTGTGTTGAACTCAAACGGAATACCGCCGGCTTCACGAATCGCTTCTTTAACAACCTCTGCGAATTTGTTTAAATGCATATGACCTGGAATAATATCAATATATGAGTTACAGACTCCAATGAAAGGTTTGTGCATATCTTTCATCCTGACGCCAGTTGCGTACAGTAAACTTCTATGGGGTGCACGGTCTACCCCTTTTTTGATCATGTCACTTCTCATTGCAATCTCTCCTCATCAAATCACTTACATGTTGTTCATCTGTTTTTCTTGTTGGTTAGGTTATGTAGTTTGTGAAATGAATCACGAACTGAATTGGATTGATGTCATCATATCTTGGATATCCTCCCGAGTCAACAGTGTTTTTAAAATTATTAGCCAATTATGAATAGTGCATTTTAATGTATCCGCTTACAAGCCTTTCACATCGCAATATATCGCATATAACATAATTTGTTCACTTTTTTATTATTTTTTATGAATTCAATTTCCGGTAGTTTCATTAGAGATTGGGAGTCTTCCAATCACAGAAAAAAACCACTCCAGAAGTGTTTACTGGAGTGGTTGCTTTTTGGGTGACAGTCACCCAGTCAATTCTCACACAATTTAAATTCCTACTGGAATGATGTACATACCAGTTGCTTTATCGTTTTTTACGACGACGTCAACTCCGTAAATCTCTTTTACGGTTTGAACGGTAATGACTTCGCTTGGCGCGCCTGTAGCGACGATTTTACCTGCTTTCATCGCAATAATTGTATCGCTGTAACGGATCGCCTGATTAATGTCGTGTAAAACCATGACAATCGACATTCCATGCGTGCGATTTAAGCCTTTGATCAGTTCCAATAATTCGTATTGGTAATATATATCAAGATAGGTCGTCGGCTCATCCAGTAGAAGAAAGGGTGTTTTTTGAGCTAATGCCATTGCAATCCAGACACGTTGCATTTGACCTCCAGATAATTCGTCGATCGGCATCGATCGCTTATCCGTCAAATTGGTGCATGCAAGCGCCCAGTCAATGGCCTGTTGGTCTTCATCTGTTGCTGAGGTAAAAAGACTCTTATATGGAATCCGTCCGTAACTGGTTAGTTTTTCGACAGTCATATCTGATGGGGCGTTATTTTGCTGGTGGACAACGGCTAACTTCTTCGCCAGTTCTTTCGGCTTGAAATCAGCGAGTGCTTTTCCTTCTAATTGAACTTGTCCACTTTGCGGAAGATTATTATTAGCCATTACGCCAAGAAGTGTCGATTTTCCGCAACCATTCGGTCCGATAATTGTTGTCACTTTTCCACTCTCAATTGTACTGTTGACGCCATGTAACGTATTTACTTTTTTGTCGTAGGAGAAAACAATATCCTTAATGTCCATAAATACGATCACTCTTTCTCAACAAGAATATGAGGAAAGGCCCCCCGATGACTGCCATGATGATAGAAGCAGGGATTTCATTTGGCGCGATAATCGTTCGCCCAACTGTATCTGCTGTTAAAATCAGTAAGGCTCCTGCCAATGCTGAAAACGGGATGAGGACTTTGTGGTCCGTTCCAACCAATGACCGCCCAATATGAGGGATAAGCAAGCCCACAAAAGCAAATAAGCCCGCGACTGCCGTTGCAACTGAAGCAAGCAAGACAGCCACTAAAGAAATCACCAACCGTGCTATATTTACATTAACCCCAAGATTTTTTGCCGTCTTATCATCCAGGGCTAAATAATTGCACCATGAATAAACGATAAACGCTAATACTAGACCAATCGTTCCATATAAGACGATCACATCGACATCACTCCACTTTTTCATCGTGAGCGTCGAAGTCATCACTTGACTCATTGATTGTGTAATCGCACTTCCGCTAACTCCAAGCCCTTGACTTAGTCCTGTAAATAAAGCATTCACTGCTATCCCGATTAAAATCATACGAAGCGGATCGAGTCCGGATCTCCACGATAGAGTGTACACAAGGAAAAATGCAAAAGCCCCTCCCAAAAATGCAAAAAGAGGTACAAAAAAGTACAGCGTCGGAAACAACGCTACAACAAGTATGGACATAAACCCTGCACCCGCGGAAACACCAATAATTCCAGGGTCTGCTAATGGATTTCGCATTACTGCTTGCAGCAGTACTCCCGCCACTGACAAAGCTGCTCCTGCAAACATGGCGATTAGAATCCGCGGTAGGCGCAAGTCTTTAATGATAGCAACTTGCTCATTTGTCCCCGTTAAGAGTCCTTGAATCAGTTCAAATGGCGTGACTTTAATGCTCCCCATGAGAGCGGATTGAATGCTGACAACGATGAGTAATAGTATGACGCTGACAAAACTGAGCGTCTTTTTATTTTTCCGCAACATTATTTTCCCTGCCTTTAGTTTGGATACAACATTTTTTGCAGTTCACCTAGCGCTTCGACTGCAGCCAGACTGCCTGTTGTTCCAAATAGAAGTTCGTCTAAATCATACACACGGTCGTTTTTAACAGCCTCGAAATGTTTCCAAATATCATTGGATTTAAATTCGTCATCAAACATTTTGACCACTTCCTCAGGCATCCCGTGTGACGCTCTTAAAATAATATCCGGTTTTGCTTGCTGTAGATATTCCGTATTGGAAGACAAAAACTCTACTTTTTCTCCGGTAATGACATTTTTTCCGCCACTCCGTTTTACAAGGTCTCCGATATACGAGTTTTCTGTTGCAACTAGATAACTCCCTGGAATACCAAGTAATATAAGAACGGATGGCTGTTCTTGTCCTTCCGTCAACTTATCAATTTCGGCGACTTTTTCTTCGAATTCATTGATAATGGCTTCTGCCTGTTCTTGACGGTCGTACTTCTCGCCTAATTTCAAGATTTCGCTATGCATCGCATCGACGCTCTCCAAATTGACATAGGTCATATCAATGTCCCGTTCGTCAAACATTTCTTGCAAGTCATATTTTAACGTTGTCACGGACAGTATTTCTGTCGGTTTCAGTGACAGTAGCATTTCCATGTCAGGACTCATTGGGTTCCCTACCTTTTCCGTGTCCTTATAGCGTTTAGGCAACTCTTTGTAACTGGACGGTATCCCGACTAAATCAATTTCAAGTGCATCCATTATTTCCGCCAATGCGACAGTTGTTGCAACAATTCGATCGCCCGCTGAATCAATTTTTTCTTCATTGGATGAAGTGCCCTCTTGCGATGAACAACCGGCCAACATAACAATAGCTAAAAGCATATAAAGAAGGTTCCTTACTGTTCGCATTTTCATTCACAACTCCTTGCCGCTTATGTAAGAAAAGCACAATGCGCCCGCGAGACGCGACGGGCATAAGCCAATCCAGCGACGTGGCGCTCTTGGATTGCTTATGACCCGAGCGGCTGGGCGCCTGCAGCTAGATACTGTTCCAGGTTGAAGAACTTATACTTTCTTATCTTTTAAAAAAGGGGTCTCGCTATTCGTTCTCAAGCCCCTACTACTCTACACCTCTTATTTTTCAGTCCGTGAACGTTGTCTCATAGCGAAGATTATAACTCCACCAAGAATAAGTACTGAGAAAATGACGATAAACAATGTAGAATTCGATTTAGTTGTCGAATCTGATTCGACCTCTTCTTCAATTGCTTCTTTCGTTTCTTCGGATGACTCTTTTGCTGCTTGTTCTTCAGCAGCAATTTCTTCCTCTTTCGTCACAGACTCTTTTTCTTCTTTCGTTTGCTCGGTTGGTTTAGTCGATTCAGAAGCTTTTTTTTCTGTCACAGTATCTGTCTTTTCTTCCGCCGCTTCTTTGGTATCTAGTTTTTTCTCTTCGGTTTTTGTTTCTACTTTCGCAACAGCTTCTTGTTTTTCAGCTGGTTTAGATGTTGCAGTCGCCTTTTCCGTTGTTACTGCGGGCTTGGGCGCTGGTTTAGGTGTTGGTTGTGCTGGCTTTGGTGTTGGTTTAGGTGCTGGAGGTGTTGCGGACTTTTGTTCGACAGGTGCCAAAGGGATGCTGGAACTGTTAAATTTGAAGCGGATATCGTATTTGTTGTCATATGTAAAACCGGGAATACCCGTTACAATGACATGAATTTTGGCATTTACCAATTGCTCAATGTCTTTCACTTCAAATTTCACAACGCGTTTGTCATTTGCCGTATCATTACTTACTACTTGTACATCGGCAAATCCGCCGCCTGCTGATACTTTAAAGTATTGCCACCAAGAACTATTTTTCAATGTAACAACGGCATATGTTTTGCCATTTTGAACAATTACTTTTGCTGGGCTAACCATATATTCAGCTGTCGTTGATTGCTCATTGCCCGTATCTTTCAACACTGTAAACGGAACCGTATACTCGCCATCGGCATAGTTGGAAGCCGCAGCAGCTTTTTCAGGTGCAAGTGTGGGAAGTATCGTAAATATAGCGAATAATACTGTCATCATAAAAACGGATTTTTTTCTCAAATCATGATCTCCTTTACCAAAACATTTTAATCAGTACAACGCCGGCTGTCACAATTGGTGCAGTGACGCCGGCATTGATTGATCATATAAAATTATTTTTGAAGTGTTTCGAGTAAGTAATAAACCATTTTAGAAGCGTGTGCGCGTGTTGCGTTCGCTTTCGGTTCGAATACTTGTTTTCCTTTTACTTCTTTACCGCCAATGATACCAAGACCCGCTGCTAAGTCGACAGATTTTTTTGCGTATGCAGTAATGTCTTTTGCATCTGTGAAAGCAACATCATTTTTTACGCCTTCTAATACGCTTGCATCTTTGTATTCAATTGCACGGATAATCATTGTAGCCATTTGTTGACGTGTGATTGCTTCATTCGGACGGAATTTACCATCAGTGACACTGATAATACCTGCACGGCTTGCCGCTTCGGCTTCGTAAACGATCCAGTCCATGTTTTTTGTAACGTCAGAGAATGTTCCTTCGAAATCTTGTTTCGGAAGTTCAAGTGCACGTGACAATAGGATTGCAAATTGTGCTCTTGTAATTTGATCGTTCGGAGCAAACGTTGTAGCCGTTTTTCCTTTAACGATTTGTTTTGATGCAAGTGACTCGATGTAAGTTTTTGCCCACGTTTTGTCGATATCTGTAAATGTTACGGGTACTACTTCAACAGGCGTTTCTTCTTCAACTTCACCAGGTACTTCTTCTGTACCAACTGGTTTAATAGTTGCTTTGTCAAATGCAAGACGTACAGTATAGTTCCCTGTGTGGTTCGCTGCTGCTACAAATACTGTGAATTTAGCATTGATAATTGTTGATAAATCAGCTACTTCAAATTCAACAACTCTTGTGTTGGCTTCTACATCTGTTTTTACAACAGTTGTATCTACGAATTTACCAGCTTGTTCTACTTGGAAAGCTGTAATTTGTTCATTGTTTGTAAGTGTCATCGTGACAAGGTTTTTACCGTCTTTCACCGAAAGTGCTGCTGGCGTTTCAAGGTATCTAGTCATTGAAGAATCTTTATCTTCTTCTTCATGCAATGCTTTGTAATCGATTGTATATGCACCGTCTTTAATTACTTCTGGTGCTGGTGTTACAGGTACTTCGGGAGTTTCCGGTTTTTCAGGAGTTACTTCCGGTACTTCTGGAGTTGTAAGGATTTTGCTAGTATCAAATTTCAAACGGATATCATAACTGTGATCATACTCGCCCAGGCCTGGTACGCCCGTTACGATAATATGGATTTTAGCATTCAATTCTTTGCTTAGATCTTGAACTTCGAATTTAACAAGTCTAGTATCCGCTGCTTTGTCTTCACTGATTACTTCCGCATCTGCAAAGTTTGTTTCTTTAAATGTACCTGGTTGTTTTGTTTGGACTTTCAGTGACTGCCACCATTTACTGCTTAATAATGTTACGTATGCGAAAGTTTTACCGTCTTCAACAACAATTTTCGCAGGACTTTTCACATATTGTGCAGTTGCTGATTTATCATCATTTTCAACTTGTAATATATCTAGCGGCAATTCAAATTCCTGTTTCGCCGGTGTAGTTACCTCAGCTGCTTCTGTTGGAAGTGCAGGTAACACTGTAAATAAAACGAGCAGTGCTGAAAATAACATCATCATTTGCTTCTTCATTCGTTAATCCCCTTTTAATGGTTTATTTTTTTACTTTCTTCGCTGAGCTGAACTTGCGCACAAAAATAATCACAATGACAGCTACCAGTGCGAGCAATACATAAATAAGTGCAGTGTTACTTGTTGGCTCATCTGTCTTTTCATTTGTGTCGGCAGATTTTGATTCGGCATCAGGTGTATTAACAACAACCGCCGGAGCGTCTGTCAATTCGATCGTTTCTACATCAAGATTCAAACGGACCGCATACTTGTGGTCATACGCCGGCTCCATCTCTTCAATGACAACATGTATTTGCATAAGCAACGGTTCTGTAATAGCTTCATTCACTTTAAATGCAATGACACGCTTATCATTTTCAAGATCTTCACTGACCGTTTGCACGTCAGCAAATGATTCTCCATCTGCCGACTTTATAAACTTGACCCACTTAGCATGGTTCACCGTGAATTGTAAATACTGCCCATCCTTATCAATCGTCAGTTTTGCTGGCTTTTCGAAATAATCATTTGCAATCGATACAGAATCATTCTCTGCTTGCAACATTTCGTAATCAACGACATATGTACCATCCGAGAGTTCGGCTGCGTGCGCTTCAGGTGTATGAGAACCAAAAATAACACTGAAAATAATGAGGAATGAAAATGGTATGACTAATCGATGTTTCAAAACACAATACCTCCTCCCTCCACATGGGAAGAATCCAGAGTGAGAACAATTATCATCTATTACTCTTCCTATAATAGCTTATAGATTAGCGTTGTCAAACGACTTGCAAAGGCTTTCACAAACTGTTCACATGTGGGTGACAGTCACCACATCAATTCTGACACAATTCAAAGAAAACCCCCTTAGTGCCAAAAATCGACATTAAGGGGGGGTGCTGGTTTCTAAAGTTTGTTAAGGTGTTGCTGCCTCCACTCTCTTCGCTTGGACTACAAGTCTATATTTGTTAGAGTTCGCAGGATAACACGTGATTAGCGAAAGTAACGCGACACCTTTTTTTCGGTCAAGGACATCCACTTCGTTCGGCTTGACCACTTTCACATCAAAAACTTCGAATTCCATGGATTCTTCTACTGTTTCATAAATGAAGCGAGTACCAACATCAACTTCATGAAGACGATTAAAGAACGCTCCAAACACATGGGCTTGGTGACCCGCGATCGCATAACTGCCATCTAACTCACCTGGCTCATCCATATCCGCTACGGCGCCCAACGCTTTACTCAGGCTAACAGGTTCGGCTCCATACAATACTGGAGATTCTAAATCGATGTCAGGAATGGACAATATCCCTTCAATTCCCTGGGATTCTTGTTTTGCCCCAATGGAATGCCCCTGTTCATCAGTTGTTATAGTCCTATCAAAATCGGCTTCCGCCTTGACCGAATCGAAAGCATCTAAAAGATGGTTTTGCTGCTGTTTGCTATTCATATTTCCCGCAATCAACCACACCAGCAAAAAAATGCTCGCTATAATCATAAGGTTTCCTAGCCATTTTATTGTTTTTTTCATCTACGCATCCGCTCCTTTGCTCTTGAAATCACTTGGATTAATGAGCAATTCGACGGATACCGAGACCAGTTGCAAGAAGAAGCAAGGCTAGTAAAGTTAGGATTATACTATCGAAAAATCCTCCTGTTTTCGGCAATACTTTTCCCATTCCATTACCTGATTGAGGATTTTGATTCATGCTACTTGTTTCCAGTGCAACATCTTCTGACATTGCATATGAACCAGTTGTGGCCCACCCTATCCCATCAATTTCCTCCTCTAATGCTGAACTGGCACTGTTTTCACTGCGTGTTACTCCGATGATGTCATCGCTTACGCCTTCTGCATTGCCACCCGGCATTGAATCACTTGCATTTTCAATAGGTGTAATTCCTTCAGTATTGCCGGGCGTTTGCACCTCTATATTTACATTGGGGGACATACCAGTTCCATCCGTGCTTGGTGTTAAGTCGGTCCCACTTTCAGACGTTGGTGGTGCGACTGTCTCTTCATTTGGAGCTGCGACGTCTCCGCCTTCATTTGGCGTCAAGTCAGTTGCATCATCCATAGGAGGAGAGAATTCAGTATCTTCTTCGGATGAACCGGGCTGCTCCACAGCAGCAACGGGCTGAATCGTTTCATTTGCCAGGATACCGACATTGAGGTTTCCAATTTCATCGTTCCCAACGATTAATGAAACACCGCTTTGTTTAGTAGATGTTACTTTTCCATCGGTGTTCACGTCTAGCGCAAGGACATCAACTGAAGTTTCATCCAATAACCCCTCATCCAAGTCGACTTGAATCAAACCAGAAGAAAAGGATGTACTTGCTTCATCGTTTTTATAGTGACCATCCAATACCCCTGCATGCACTTCTCCGAGTACTAGCAAATCTTCTGCATTCAACTCTACTAATCCACCATCATACGTGGAGGTTTCTTCACTAGATTGTTCGTCTGATAGAAGAACATCCACCTCTACTTCGTTTGTGATTGATGTTGTTAAGTTGACTGTTGCTAGAGAGTTTTTGCTTTCGGCAGAGTTCTCATCTTGCATACTGCTTTGCTCCAGTACGGAGACATCCAGATCGTCGATTAGACCACCAAGTGAATCGTCATCGGCTTTGACTGATGCTAAAGCGGTTGATTGTTGACTATTTTCTTCATTCATCGATTTACCCACAGCAAGGACATCAACTGAAGTTTCATCCAATAACCCATCATCCAAGTCGGCTTGGATCAAACCGGATGACAAGGATGTATTTTCCTCATCGTTTTTATAGTGACCATCCAAAACACCTGCATGTACTTCTCCGAGCACTGGCAAATCTTCTGCATTCAACTCGACTAATCCACCATCATACGATGAGGTTTCTTCACTAGATTGTTCGTCTGATAGAAGAATATCCACCTCCATTTCGTTTGTGATCGGTGTTGTTAAGTTGACTGATGCGAGTGAACTTTTGTCTTCCGCAGAGTTCTCATCTTGCATACTACTTTGCTCCAAAACGGAGATATCCAAGTCTTCGATTAACCCATCTGGATTGGTCAATTCGACTGTCGCAAGGGCTGAATTTTGTTGATTACCCTCTCCTTCTTCGCTAGTATTTGCAGAGATCGGACTTTTTGCTGGAATCTGTGCTTTCAGGTCTCCTAAAATCGGAACATTATCTGCTTGAATATCCACAATTGTTGCTTTATCTTCCTTGTCATTCAGTAGGTTAATATCCAAATTAAACAAGTTATTTTCTCCAATTTCATCGGCATTCGCAAACGAAGGGGAGAAGCTCAGTGTTAAGCACACCCCTAAAGTGATCCCAGCATACTTCATCCATTTGTTTTTCATTATTATTCCTCTCCTTTTTTATAATGTTTGCTTCACATTTTAAAAAGGAGTTTGTTGCGGCGGTTGCCCTGGAGGAGCATGTGTCCACTGAATCATCGCATGGTCATCTGACGGTATCCATTGCCCGTCATTTGAAATAAGTAATGAAAATACATCGACTACTACCCCAAAATTCAAATCATTGTGTCCACTTATTTGTAGTGGTGAAGATGCTATTGAGGACATGGATGAGGTTATGGTAGCTACCGAAAGATCTTTCCATTTTTGTTGAGGTTCGGTTGGTAGAGAAGGCTTTTGATTCTTTTCTTTTTGGATGTTAACATAGTCACCAACCGTATAATTTGTTAGTTCAGGCGCTACTATTTTCATAGAAAAGGATTTTGAAGTATCTTTTGAAATAGGTAGAGCCCTGAAAGTTTCTACTTCATCAGGAAGTGTACTCGTTCTATCATCAAGGCCTGTCTGTTCATCCACTACAGGTTCCTCCCGTTTAACCAAATCAGCTTCTTCCTCCGGGATTACTTGTATTGCGTTTTTTTGTCCGCGGAAGGATTTGTCACTCTCCACATTCATTGTCCTGCTATCATTTCGCAGTCCTTTACTTACCGTCTCTACAGTATCTGTAACTGCATCTTTTGGAATACTAGCCGGACTTTTTTCTGTTTCATCCGCAACTGGTTTTACCTGATTTGGTTGAATCGCAGAAACCGTCTCCGTAACCGTATTTCCAACTTCCTCAACAACCGGTGTAACAACAGGAACAGTCGGCAACTCAGCTATAACAGAATCCACTGTTTTATTGACCGTCCT